>NZ_JBMPPC010000007.1:0-272672 GCF_049340185.1 Undibacterium sp. Rencai35W | reverse complement strand
CGGCACAGCAGGCAATGACACAATCAGTTCATTGACAGCAGGTGTATTGACAGCATTGGACAATATCGATGGCGGCGCCGGTAATGACACAATGAGCTTGACGTCTATCAGCGCAATTGCGATCCCAACAACAGCAACAGTCAAGAACGTTGAAACAGTCAATCTGACTTCTGCTGCTGATGTGAATGGTAGTGTCTCTGGCTGGACTGGTTTGACAAAATTGAGCGTAGTTTCAGCAGCAACAGCCAACGAAACTATTGTTGCGGCAACGACAACAAATGTTACATTAGCAAACTCGACTGGACAGCGTATTAACGTTGTCGGTGGCGGTAACGCAGGTGTTTTCACAAACAGCACTGGTGCGACAGTTATTGGTAACGGTGGCGTAGGTGCAGCAAGTGCTTCTGGTGCGCTCACCGGCGGTAATGCTGATAACACTGCTCCTACAGCAATTGATGCCAATGCTTACACGTCTATCACAACGTCTGGTGGTCTTTCTGTCGATATCGCGGACAATTCCGGCACTGCTGGCGCGATTGGTTCAACATTGAAGACAGTTAGTATTTCCGCTAATGGCAGCAATGCAAAAATCACCGCCAATGGCCTTACTTCAGTAACTGAAGCTAACACAGCTTCGAACTTGACTGTTCTTGCTGCGGCTGCTACCCGTACTCTGGGTGTTACAGTCAACACAGTAACAGCAGGCACGATCACGGATGCTACAGCAACAACAGTCAACGTCACTTCTACTGGCGCAGCCAACGTAGTCGCTGACCTGGCAGTTGCTTCAGCAACTGCAGTGACACTGGGTGGTGACAAGGCTCTGACACTGACAACAACACATTTTGGTGCTGCAACTGCATTGACAGTGAACGACAGTGCTTTGGTTACAGTGAGTGGTTACAACACAACTAACACACTGGCAACTGTAACAGTAACTGGCGCTGGTGGTTTTACATCTAATTTGTCTGGTCAAACTGCCCTGACTACTATTGATGCCTCCGCTTCTACAGGCGCTAATACTGTCACAATCAACGCTACTGAAATCTACAAAGGTGGTTCAGGCGTTGACATCGTGACTGCTGCTGTCGCTCCTACGGTGTCTGTTGATGGTGGTGCTGGTACTAACGACGTATTCGTTGTGAATGCAGCGTCCTTCTCTTTGGCAAATGTCACTGGCTTTGAAACATTGGGTGCTGGTGCTGGTGCAACTGGTGCCTACTCTGCGGCTGGCTTCGCTCATCTGACAGAAGGCGCTGTAGCTGGCGCGATCACTTGGAATACCGTCGCTGCTGGTACTGATCTGACAATCACTGCATCCCCAGGTGCCGCAACAACTTACACATTGGCAACGGATACAGCAACTGACGTGTTGAATCTGACATTGTCATCTGCTAATGCTATCGCTGGTGGTCCAGTGACAGCAACTGCTGTTGAAACAGTCAACCTGACTGTGACAGATACAAACACGACTAAGCATGTTGACACACTGACTCTGGTCGATACAGCGATCACGACATTGAAGGTGACTGGTAATGCTGGCTTGGTACTGACAGCAACGGATGTGACTTACACATCTGTTGATGCAAGTGGCATGACCAACACAGCTGGTACAGCAGCTAGTGGTTTCAGCTGGACATCAGGTGCATTGACGTCCGCTGCAACGATCAAAGGTAGTGCAACTGGTGGTGACGTCATCAATGCAGCAGCGTCAACTAAAGCAGTCACGATCACTGAAGTTGCTGGTACTAACAGCATCACAGGTAGCTCCTCAATCGCAAGCACATTGACTGGCGGTACAGGTGCAGACACGATCGTTGGCGGTGCTGGTAAAGACGTGATTGTTGGCGGCGGCGGTGCTGACGTTATCACTGGCGGTCTTGGTGCTGATTTGATCACTTTGTCTGGCTCTACTTCGGGGCTCGTTAATACTGCATTGCTCAACTCAGGCACAAATACTTCAACGACAATCCAAACTGCTGAATTGACTTCAACATTTGATATCGTTAAAGGTGCTGCTGCTGGTGACACAATCACATTGTTTACAGCAACTGCTGGTTTGAACAAAGCGGCAATCAACTTGGCTGGTACAGATGATGTTGTGAACTTTGTTCACGGTACATACGATGCTGCTGCAGGTACATTCACATTTGCTGCAAATGGTCTGGACACAGCGATGACTTATGACACAACAGTTGGTGCTGGTACAGCGTTCGAAACAATCATCCTGGTTGGTTACTCTGTAGGTTCAACTACAACTAACGTTGCTGGTTTGATCACTCTGGGCTAAGCAGTATTTGGCTTGGATAGCTAAGTAAGTTTTTTAAATTCAAAATCCTGAAGTTGTCTTTCAATAGAGGACTTCAGGGTAAAGACGATAGAAAATGACATTTGGCTACAAACTACAAAAGGCTCCTTCGGGAGCCTTTTTTGGTTTCTATAACTAAACATGAGTTTGCCACTACATATTTATCCATTATGCTTGCTTTAGGGATTGCGACCTGATTGCATAACGCTAGTGATAGCGATCTGTCATGAGGTCGTCGTATCGCATGGATATGATTGGTGTGAAGACTTCAGGGCTTACGCAAAAACCAAGACCTGTCACCACAGAGAAAAGGCAAAAGTGAGCAGCTCCAAAAATATTGATATCAAACTGCATCCGCAGGCAGAATGCGCCTGTTGGCACAAAATGCCTTTAAAAACCGCATGTAGCCTGCGTGTTCAATACATAAAGTGACAGGTAACTCTTATTTTGCATCAGTCTTGGGTTTATTCGATATTGCAATATTGCAACGAATCTATTTAGTCATTACAATCATGACATCATTTATTTGAAAGTTCAGTATGGCAACACTAATCGGTACATCGGGCAAAGACACTCTCACTGGCGGTCCTGGTGATGATGATATTTATGGCTTGGCGGGTGATGACACGCTGGATGGTGGGCTGGGTAATAACGTGTTGATTGGCGGTAGCGGCGACGACCTCTATCTGGTGCATAGCCGTAATGATTATATTTATGACTCAAGCGGTTTTGACAGCGCGATCGTGTATGCCGATTTTTATAAGACGAATAAATATGTAGAAGTCTGGAGCTGGGCGCCCGGTGTACAAAAATTGCCTTACTGGATCGATGCTTTACTGCCAAGTAGCGCGCCGTATGATGCACGTTTGCTTGGTGCTGCCAAGACGTTTTATTATTGCTTTCCAACGACGGTACCTGCGCATTTCAGCACCGATGACGCCAAGGGTTTTCAGGCTTTTAATGCTGCACAGATTGCTTTTGCCAAGCAGGCGTTTGCCTACATTTCTACGATTATTGATGTGAAGTTTGTCGAGACGTCTGATCCTAGCGGTGCGAATACGATTGTTATGTCGGATAACATCCAAAAGGATTCTTCCGGGTATGCGTATTTCCCTTGGGAGGATGCGACCGCAAGCGATGTTTTTCTCAATTATGACGGGATCAGTGTGGCGAATCTGACTCCTACAGACGGTAAATATGCGGCATTGACGATGATTCACGAGCTGGGTCATGCAATGGGCTTAAAGCATACGTTTACCACTGCTGATTCAACGGGCAACGTTGGTGATGGCCCAGCGTTGCCAGCCGCAGAGGAAAACACACTCTGGAGCGTGATGAGTTATACCGATTACGTATCCACTTATCACCTGAAGTATTCTCCGTTTGATATTGCCGCTTTACAGTATCTGTACGGCCCTAGTACCACGGTACAGACCGATACGACCTTTGTCCTGAAAAGTACCGCAACCAATATGATCTGGGATGGCGGCGGTAACGACACGATCGACGGTAGCGCGCAGACTCAGGCGATTACGCTGTATCTGGAGCCGGGTTACTGGGGTTATATCGGACAAAAATCCGACCTGATGTCGACGGCGGGACAGATTACGGTCAATTTTGGTACGGTGATCGAGAATGCCATCGGTGGTAGCGGCAATGACGTGATCACGGGGAACGCGGTAAATAACACTTTGTCGGGCGGCGCGGGTAATGACTGGCTGGAGGGTTTGGGCGGTAACGACACGATCAACGGCGGTGCCGGTGTGGATACGGCAGCGTATGTGCATACTAAGTCCAATTACACCGTGAGCGTCAGCGGTACTGCGATATCCGTCAGCGATAAGCTGGGTACAGATGGCAACGATAGTCTGTTAAATATCGAGCGCTTGCAGTTCACAGATGTGTCGGTGGCCTACGATATCAGCGGTATTGCGGGCGAATGCTATCGCTTATATCAGGCGGCATTTGACCGTACACCGGATTTAACCGGTCTCGGTTACTGGATCGCGCAGATGGATAACGGTTATGCACTGAAGAGCGTGGCAGGCAACTTTGTGAGCTCGTCTGAGTTCCAGACCCTGAACGGGGTGAATGCAAGTGATTCGGTCTTTATTACCAATATCTATAAAAACGTATTGCATCGTACGCCAGACGCGGGCGGCTTGCAGTTTTGGCTGGACTCACTCGGCGCCGGCGGACAATCCCGCGCGACGGTACTGGTGAACTTTAGCGAAAGCGCCGAAAATCAGGCACAAGTCATTGGCAAAATCACGAACGGCATCGATTACGCGCCGTATCTGTTGCATATCTGATCGCCGCTGCGTCATCACGTTAGCGCAAAATCTCTGTAGAACTCTTGTCTTGCCATGTTGGTGGCGCGACTGGCAGAGGAGTGCATCCCCTCTCTCGCATGCGGGAAAGGGGATGGCAACAGCAAAGCAGCGCATCGACATGCTGACCTCCTATTGAACTTCTCAGAATTTTAAATTCAATCCGCAATACAGACGCGGCTTTCAAAGGTATTTTGGGCCAGAAGCCGCATCCATATTGCGGATTGCTTTCGATATCTTCTAAAACCCCCGTCATCGCCAGTCGATCAAATTGTTTACGCCTGATGCTGTTCAATTAAACCGTACCATTCGCGCCGTCATTCCGGCAAAGGCCGGAATCGAGTGACGTCATTGCCAAAAGACGCTGGATCTCTGCCTGCGCGGGGGATGGCGACTCTAGGTTTGCGGCCTAACTGAACGACATTACTGCTTACTTTTGCTTTTCTCCGTGTCTCCGTGCCTTTGTATCTCTGCGCCTCTGTGGTGAGAGGTCTTGGTTCTGCGCCGCTCTACGAGCGCTCTTACACAGTCGATCTGCCCGTTGTTGTCATGCAGGCATTTCAGAATGCTTCTACGGTGATTCAAATCCTCTTTGCAATGCGACTTTTATTGTGTTACGCTTCCAAAAATGTGATGTACGTCACATTTTTACGGAATTAAAATCGCGATAATCCTTCCCGACTGACGCGTTCGCTCCTTGCAGCTTGGCACTTTTGTGCAGATGGACCCCAAGAAATGATATCTAAATTAAAACTTCCTAAGAACGAGATTTTTGAAGTCCTCGCATCGTTCAAGAGCGCTTTTCGCACCGTTGGTGTGTTCAGCGCCATCATCAATTTACTAATGCTGGCACCGTCGCTGTACATGTTGCAGGTGTATGACCGCGTCTTGCAGAGCCGGAACGAAATCACTTTGCTGATGCTGACTCTGTTGATGTTGGGCGCTTATGTTTTGATGAGTGCCTTGGAATTTATCCGTAGTTTTGTGCTGATACGGATTAGTGCCAAACTGGACATGCAGATGAATAAGCGTATTTACACTGCTGCGTTTGAGCAAAATCTGAAGCGTGGTGGCGGTAATGCTGGTCAGGCTTTGCAAGATATGACGCAGATTCGTCAGTTTTTGACGGGTAATGGTTTGTTTGCGTTCTTTGATGCGCCTTGGTTTCCGCTGTATTTGCTGGTCATTTTTATGTTTGACGTGTACCTCGGATTATTTGCTTTGGCGGCTGTGGTCGTGATGGTCATCCTGGCGTATGTCAATGAAGTCGTTTCAAAAAAGCCGCTGACAGAAGCGAATGCGATGGCGATCGCATCGAGTAATCTGGCGGCCAATAATTTGCGTAATGCAGAGGTCATTGAGGCAATGGGCATGTTGCCAAACTTGATGGCACGCTGGTTTTTGTTGCATGGCCGCTTCTTGCAATTACAGGCAGAGGCAAGCGAAAAGTCGGGCATTGTTACGGCAATCAGTAAGTTCTTCCGTATCTCTGTGCAGTCGTTGGTATTGGGCTTCGGTGCCTTGCTGGTGATTGAGGGCAAGATGTCTCCCGGGATGATGATTGCGGGCTCTATTCTGTTGGGTAAGGCAACTGGGCCGATCGATCAGTTGATTGGTGTCTGGAAGCAGTGGAGCAGCGTCAAGAGTGCATATGTGCGCCTCAATGAGCTGTTATCTGCTAATCCGCCACGTAAGGTCGGTATGGATTTACCTAAGCCGCAAGGTGCCGTGTCTGTCGAGGCAGTGACTGCCGCGCCACCGGGATCTCAGGTAGCGGTTCTCAAGGGACTCAGCTTCGCTCTAGTGCCGGGAGATGTATTGGGTGTCATTGGTCCTTCAGGTTCGGGTAAATCGACACTGGCACGTCTGCTGGTCGGTGTCTGGCCTGCCGCTGTCGGCAAGGTGCGTCTGGATGGCGCGGATATCTTTCAGTGGAATAAAGATCAGCTGGGACCAAGCATTGGCTATCTGCCGCAGGATATTGAGTTGTTTGCCGGTTCTGTGTCACAAAACATTGCACGCTTCGGTGATATTGATTCTGAGAAGGTGATCCTGGCCGCAAAACGGGCGGGTGTGCACGATATGATTTTGCATTTCCCCCAGGGCTACGATACTTTGTTAGGTGATGGCGGTGCAGGTTTGTCTGGCGGACAGAAGCAACGTATCGGCCTGGCACGGGCGATGTATGACGATCCTTCTGTACTGGTATTAGATGAGCCTAATTCGAATCTGGATGATGTCGGTGAACAGGCACTTGTTGTTGCTGTCAATGATTTGCGCCAGCATGGCAAAACCATTATTTTGATTACGCACCGCACCTCGATTCTCGGAGCAACGACTAAGTTGTTGCTGCTGCGTGATGGCGTTGCCCAGGCTTTTGGACCAAGAGACCAGGTGCTGGCAGCATTGAATCAGGCGAATCAGCAGGCACAGCAACAAGCTCAACAACAGGCGCAGCAAGCCCAGCAGGCTCAACAGCAAGCTCAACAACAGACGCTCGCTGCACAGCAGGCTACGCAGGCAGATCCGGCAGCAACGCCAGCAGCAACAGAACCACCGGCAGATACTCAGGCGCGTTTAGACGCAGCCGCCCTTCAGCAAGTTGATGCCGCAGCGGAACAGGAATAGTAATGAAAAAATTATCTTCCAATAAAAGCCTTGTCACGGATGTGGCAAACCAGAACGTAGAAATTCTTGAGGTGAACACCGATGCTGCTGCCTATGCGCGGCTGGGCTGGGGCATTGTGATCTTTGGTGTCCTTGGCTTCTTGTTGTGGGCTTCATTTGCGCCGCTCGACAAGGGTGTTCCGCTGAGCGGTAATGTTGTTGTCGCCTCGAATAGAAAAGCGATCCAGCATCAGACTGGCGGTACCGTGGATGCGATCCTGGTGAAAGACGGCGACGTTGTTAAAGCGGGTCAGGTGCTGTTGAAAATGAACAGCATCACCGCCAATTCGACCGCTGAAATTTCTAAGGTTCAATGGTATTCAGCACAGGCGACCGAAGCGCGTTTGATGGCGGAGCGTGACGGTGCGGCGACGGTCACTTTTCCAAAAGAATTAGAGCAGGCAAAAACGGATCCCCGTGTTGCAAACAATATCCTGTTGCAGCAACAACTGTTTAGTGCACGCCGTACTTCGTTGCAAAGCGAGTTGGGTGCTTACGATGAAAATATCAGCGGACTGCGCATGCAATTGAAGGGCCTGGAAGAATCCATGGTGAATAAAAAGCAGCAACAGCAGTTTTTGAAGGAACAGCTTGAGGGTATGCGCGATCTGGCAAAAGACGGCTATATCGCCCGTAACCGCTTGCTGGATCTGGAGCGTACTTATGCGCAGGTCAATGGTGGCGTTTCTGAAGATATCGGCAATATGGGACGTGTGACACGTCAGATTGCCGAATTCAGTTTGCGTAAAATTCAGCGTCAGCAGGATTACCAAAAAGAAGTACGCACCCAATTGTCTGATGTGCAAAAAGAGGCAGAGTCTCTGCAAAGCCGTCTGGATGCATTGAATTTTGACTTGAATAATACATTGGTCAAAGCACCTGTTGACGGCACTGTTGTCGGTTTAAGTGTTTTTACCAAGGGCGCTGTAGTCTCACCGGGCTTTAAGCTGATGGAACTGGTACCTAAAGATGATGCCTTGATTGTCGAAGGTATGTTGCCTGTGAATCTGGTGGATAAAGTGCATGAGGGACTAAAAGCGGAGTTGATTTTCTCGGCGTTTAATACGAACACGACACCGCATATACCGGGAATAATCACTCAAGTATCCGCAGATCGCACTGTTGATGAGCGGACTGGGCAGGCATATTACAAAGTAAAAGCGTCAGTTGCTCCCGAAGGAATGAAGTTAATCGCTCATTTGCAAATTCGTCCTGGTATGCCTGTAGAAATGTTCGTCAAAACCGGTCAGCGTACGATGATGAATTATCTGATGAAGCCAGTATTTGACCGCGCTAACTCTGCGCTGACAGAGGAGTGATGATGCGACAGTCATGGATGCGTACCACGCTGATTGCGGCGGCATGTGCGGCAATGGGTATGTCTGCCACATCGGCCTCGGCAATCGGCCTGATACAGGCTTACGAGGCGGCATTAAAGAATGATCCGCAGTATCAATCGGCCGTGTTTGAAAATCAGGCAGGTCAGGAATACCGCAAGCTTGGACGCTCGGGCTTATTGCCGAGCGTGCAGTATTCGTATTCCACCAGTAAAAACAAGGCAGCACAGACGGCCCCGAACTTTTTGGGGCAATTGACGACGAGTTATCCTGAATACACCAGTATCAATAACGCAGTCTCGTTACGACAGACCCTGTTCAGTCTGGATGCTACTGCGCGTTATAAGCAAGGGATTGCTCAAACCAAATACAGCGATGCGCAGTTCTCAGGACGTGCACAAGACCTGATGGTCAGAGTGTTGTCTGCGTATGCCGACGCTAAATATGCGGAAGATCAATTGGCGTTGTACACAGCGCAGCGTGATTCTTATCGTGAACAAAAGCATTTGAACGCCCGCTTGTTTGAAAAGGGTGAGGGTACCAGGACGGACATGCTGGAGACCGAGGCCAAGCTGGACGTGGCAGAGGCGCAGGTCATCGAGTCAACCGACAATCTGGCCGCGGCGCGGAATACTTTGGCAGCGATGATCGGTATGGAGGTCAATAACCTTGACAGCCTTGGCAGTGAATTTAAGGTTATGCCTTTTTCACCATCTACCTTGTCTGAATGGAGACTGATCGCGAGTGATCAAAATGCCGAGATCGCGGCGGCTCGTCTTGCGATTGAGGCGTCCGAACAGGAAATCAACAAAAATCGCGCCGGACATACGCCACGTTTAGATTTAAATGCCAGTTATAGCCGCAGTATTGCTGACACCCTGACGAACTACAATCAGGATTCGACAGTGCGCAGCATCGGCGTTCAGTTGGTGATTCCTATTTATTCCGGCGGTTATGTCAGCGCCTCCACTAGCCAGGCTGTGGCGAACCGGGATAAAGCCAGATCCGATCTGGAAGCGACGACCAATAAGGTCATGATCGAACTGCAGAGACAGTTCAACACGACACAAAGTAGCATGGCAAAAATCGATGCACTGCAAAAATCAGTGAACTCGGCCACGTTGTTAGTCCAGGCGACGAAACAAAGTGTGAAGGGTGGCGTTCGTATTAATCTGGATGTACTGAATGCGGAGCAGCAACTGGTCGCGTCCAAGCGTGACTTGGCACAGGCGCGCTACAACTACCTGATCAGCTTGATCAAATTGCGTGTCGCCGCAGGTAATCTGAGCATTGATGATTTGCGATCTGTCGCTGCGTATTTTTCAAGCAGCAATTAATTATTTGTCAGTTTGATTCAGGCTGATTTAGACTGATAAAAAAAGGCTTAACGATATGATCGTTAAGCCTTTTGGCTATGGCAGGCAATGACTCATCAACCCGCTAATTTTTTCTTCAGCAATTCATTCACTTGCGCAGGATTACCTTTGCCTTTGGTGGCTTTCATCGCCTGACCAACCAGCGAGTTAAATGCCTTTTCTTTGCCGGCACGATACTCGTCTACGGATTGCTGATTCGCTGCCATGACTTCGTCGATGATTTTTTCTAAAGCACCGACATCGGAAATTTGTTTCAAGCCCTTTGCTTCTATGACCTGATCTGCAAGCTTAGGATCGGCAGATGGTGCTTGCCACATGGCGGCGAAAACTTCTTTCGCGATCTTGTTAGAAATCGTGCCGTCTGCAATCCGCTGTAACAGTACGGCGAGTTGCGCTGCGCTGACCGGGATGGCGCTAATATCCATGCCTTCGCGGTTCAAGGTGGAGGATACGTCACCCATGATCCAGTTCGCGACTTGCTTGGCCTGCGTTGCTTGTAGCGCGTTGTCTGTGCTGTCGGAGGCCAATATTGCGGCTTCAAAATAAGCGGCAGTGGCTTTCGATTGCGTGACGATCATGGCGTCGTATTCAGAAATACCGTATTGATCGATAAAGCGTGCGCGCATGGCGGTAGGCAGCTCCGGCATTGTCGCTTTCACGCGATCTATCCACGCTGCGTCAATCTTCAGTGGTGGTAAATCCGGGTCAGGGAAGTAGCGATAATCTTGCGAATCTTCTTTGCTGCGCATGGAGCGCGTTTCTTTTTTATCCGGATCGTATAAGCGTGTTTCTTGTACGACGGTACCGCCATCTTCAATCAATTCAATTTGACGGCGGACTTCGATATTGATCGCTTCTTCGAGAAAACGGAAGGAGTTCAGATTCTTGATTTCAGCACGTGTGCCAAATTCTTTTTGTCCGACCGGACGCACGGAAACGTTGGCATCGCAACGGAACGAGCCTTCTTGCATATTGCCGTCACAAATGTCGAGCCAGACCACCAGTGAATGCAATGCCTTGGCGTAGGCAACGGCTTCCGCTGCGCTGCGCATGCAAGGTTCGGTGACGATCTCTAACAGCGGTGTGCCAGCACGATTGAGGTCAATCCCTGTCATGCCCTGGTAGTCTTCATGCAGTGATTTGCCGGCATCTTCTTCGAGATGAGCACGCGTGAGTTCGATGACTTTGACTTCGGACTTGCCATCTCTCTCAACGACGCAAGTCACCGTGCCACCCTGAACGACGGGGATCTCGAACTGGCTGATCTGGTAGCCCTTGGGGAGATCTGGATAGAAATAATTTTTGCGGGCAAAAATAGATTCCGGTGCGATCGTTGCGCCTACGGCGAGACCAAACTGAATTGCTTTTTCGACCGCCACTTTATTCATGACTGGCAACACGCCAGGCAAGGCCAGATCGACCGGGCTGGCCTGGGTATTTGGCTCGGCGCCAAATTGTATCGAGGAGCCGCTGAAAATTTTTGATTGTGTTTTGAGCTGTGCATGTGTCTCAAAACCGATGACGACTTCCCATTCCATGATGTGTCCTTTTCCTTCGTGTACAAATAGAGGTGAGATCTATTTTTTATTCATCATACTGACATTGGCCATTTTTCAGGTTGACTGTCAGCGTTGTAAAGTTGACGCGTGACCCGCATAGCGCAGGACAGCTTGGTTTGATTGCCAGTTCGTCGCCACTGCGTTCTAAACGAATACTACAATTGAGTCCGCGTTCAAAATCGTAACCACGTTTGCTGCGCGCATCTGCGGCATTGCTGAGACTGATACGCCAGCCTTTGGCTGTCTGTTCTGCTTGCGGTTCGTCACTGAGATCGATACTGCATTCATGACCATTGGCACTGCGGAATAAACTTGATTCCCATTGCAGGTTTTTGATCACGCTACCTTGCAACTGGATCACTCCTTGATCCGCATAGTTTAGACGTTCGCCGTCACCGCCTTCCTGACGCACCAGATTACAAGAAAACTTGGCATCCAGATTATCCGTAGATGGTTGCGCCATGCTAAGCGTGCTTAGCATGAGCAGAGACAGTGCGTATGCTAGTTTCATACTGGTGTTTTACTATGCCAGTCAGTCGCCTGCTGAAATTGATGTGCTACGTTGAGCAATTTCGCTTCTTCAAAATAATTGCCGATTAATTGCAGGCCGACAGGGCGTTTTGCATTCTTTTCTCCCAGACCAAAACCGCAGGGAATCGACATGCCGGGCAGACCTGCCAGACTGGTCGATAAGGTGAAAATATCGGCCAGATAATTCGCAACGGGGTCGTCAGTTTTATCGCCCAGATCCCATGCAACAGTCGGGGCAACAGGGCCCATAATCACATCGCATTGTTCAAAGGCTGCCTGGAAGTCCTGAGCGATGAGGCGACGGATTTTTTGCGCTTGTAAGTAGTAGGCATCGTAGTAGCCGTGTGACAGTACATACGCGCCGACCAGAATGCGGCGCTTGACTTCATCGCCAAAACCTTCGGCCCGCGACTTTTTGTACATGTCATTCAGGTCTGTGTAATTCGCTGCGCGGTGACCGTAACGGACGCCATCAAAGCGACTCAGATTTGACGACGCTTCTGCAGGTGCAATCACGTAGTACACAGGAATCGACAACTCAGTTTTTGGCAGAGAAATATCGACTAGAACCGCGCCTAATTTTTCGTATTCAGCGAGCGCAGCACGTACCGCCTGCTCGACGTCTTTGGCGAGTCCTTCACTGAAAAATTCGCGAGGTACACCGATACGCAGACCCTTCAGATCTTTGTTCAGATCGCGGTTGAAATCTTCCTTTGCTCTTTCGAGACTGGTCGAATCTTTCGCATCAAATCCTGTCATGGCATTGAGCAGCAAGCCGCAATCTTCTGCGCTCTGTGCGATCGGGCCGCCCTGATCCAAAGATGACGCAAAAGCGATCATGCCATAGCGAGATACGCTGCCATAGGTTGGCTTGATGCCGGTCACGCCGCAAAAGGATGCTGGCTGACGAATCGATCCGCCGGTATCGGTTGCGGTCGCAGCAGGTGCCAGACGTGCAGCGATTGCGGCAGCGGATCCACCTGATGAACCACCTGGAACGGCGCGTAAATCCCACGGGTTTTTGACCGCACCAAAGGCCGAGTTTTCATTACTGGAGCCCATCGCAAATTCATCGCAATTGAGCTTACCCAGAGTGACCATGCCAGCCTGCTTGAAATGCTCGACGACAGTCGCATCAAACGGGCTGGTGTAATTAGCCAGCATCTTGGAGCCAGCGGTCGAGCGCCAGTCACGTGTGACAAAAATATCTTTATGCGCAATCGGGATACCCGTCAGCACCGTCGCATCCCCCTTCGCCAGGCGCGCATCTGCTGCTGCTGCCTGTTGCAAAGTCAGCGCAGGGTCGACGTGTAAAAATGCGTTCAATTCACTGGCTTGTATGCGTTGTAAATAATGTTGTGCGAGTTCCGTGGCGGAAATCTGCTTGCTGTGCAGCAGGGCAGAGAGTTGTGTAAGAGAGTGCTTATGCATGTTCGGCTGTCCGTGGTGTCTGACGTCATTTCGTTTTATAGCGCTGGGGGGAGGCTATTTGACGAAGCGATCAAGTGTTACGAGTGAGTACTGGATGCGTGAATCGGGGTGTCGGTATTGGGTATGGCTGGCAGCGTTTCGCTTTATTCCAGTACTTTCGGCACCAGATACAGCCCGTCTTGCGTTGCTGGGGCGACTTTCTGGTATTCCTCACGATGATTCGCTTCACTGACGACGTCTTCTCTCAGGCGTAATGCGAGTTCAGGCATCAGCGCTGCAATCGGATGGCTTAATGGAGTAATGCCGGTGGTGTCGACGGCTTTCAACTGTTCAACCAAAGAGAAAATGCCATTTAGCTTGTCTAAAGTGGTGACAGTTTCAGCGTCGGAGAGCTCAAGTCGTGCCAGATTGGCAATACGTTTTACGTCGGATAGGTCTAATGACATGGCAAAAACGCGTAAATCGCGTGTGAGAAAGTAAGTAAAAAGTAAGTAAAAACCTGCTAATGACAAAATGGGAATAAAACTAAAAACAACAAGACTAAAAGTTGGTTAAAGTCGCCAACATCGGCAAAAAAGCCGTTTTTAGCATCTGTTGCAGATAGCCTATTATTCCCCAGATTATAAGGTAGAATGTAGGGTTAATACCTGTTGAAGCTCTGAAAACCTGCTGCGCAGCACAATATTGCGTTTGTGAAGCCTGCCGTATCTGGTGATTTTTGATATCGCATGTTTCTCAGCCAGAATTGAAACGCTTGCGAGGGTTTTGAGAGCTTCTTTGTTTATGATTTGCTCTACAGTAATGTGCAACTTAATGCCCGATCTTGCGTCCACAGTATACGCCGGCCCGGCAGTAATAAGTCGTTAATTGGCGAGCGAAGAGCGGGTACAACAGATTCGCGCAACGGGATTGCGCATGACAACAACACAAAATACAGGATTCTTTCATGTTTGGTTTTTTTCGCAGTTATTTTTCTAATGATCTGGCAATTGACTTAGGTACAGCCAACACGCTGATTTATGTACGCAACCAGGGCATCGTGCTGGATGAGCCTTCCGTCGTAGCGATTCGCCAGGAAGGCGGCCCTAACGGTAAAAAAACCATTCAGGCTGTTGGTAAAGAAGCCAAGCAGATGCTGGGCAAAGTGCCGGGTAATATCGAAGCGATTCGCCCGATGAAAGACGGCGTGATTGCCGATTTCACTGTCACAGAGCAAATGCTGAAGCAATTCATCCGCATGGTGCATGACACCAAATTTTTCAAACCATCCCCGCGCATCATTATCTGCGTGCCTTGCGGTTCTACTCAGGTGGAGCGCCGTGCGATTCGTGAATCTGCACTGGGTGCTGGTGCATCGCAAGTGTATCTGATTGAAGAACCGATGGCCGCAGCGATCGGTGCTGGTTTGCCGGTATCTGAGGCGACGGGTTCCATGGTCGTGGATATCGGCGGCGGTACTACTGAAGTTGGTATTATTTCCCTGGGCGGCATGGTGTACAAAGGCTCTGTGCGCGTCGGTGGCGACAAGTTCGACGAAGCGATTGTGAATTACATCCGCCGTAACTACGGCATGTTGATCGGTGAGCAGACTGCTGAAGCAATCAAGAAAAATATCGGCTCTGCATTCCCGGGTTCTGAAGTGAAAGAAATGGAAGTCAAAGGACGCAACCTGTCCGAAGGTATTCCACGTTCATTCACCATCTCTAGCAACGAAATTCTCGAAGCGCTGACCGATCCTCTGAATAATATCGTGTCGGCGGTTAAAAACGCACTAGAACAAACGCCGCCGGAACTCGGTGCCGACATCGCAGAAAAAGGCATGATGCTCACGGGTGGCGGCGCATTGCTGCGTGATCTGGATCGTCTGTTGATGGAAGAAACCGGTTTGCCGGTGATCGTGGCAGAAGATCCGTTGACCTGCGTGGTACGCGGCTCAGGCATGGCTCTGGAACGTATGGACAAACTGGGTTCAATTTTTTCCTACGAATAAACCTGCCAGTAAAATTTTGCTTAGACAGATTTACCAGGTCAAAAAAAGTAGCAAAAAATAGTAAAAAAAGTAGTTTCCGGCACGGCGAATACAATCAGTCTTTCATCGCGAATTGCACGCAATGATAGTACCGGCAGTATTCGCCTTGCTGTTATATTGATGAGTTTTTTAGCCGAAGTTTTGCTTAATTTATGCAATACAGTCCACCACCTCTCTTCAAACAAGGCGCATCTGCCCGCGCCAAAGTGGTGTTCTTCACGATTCTGGCAATTTTCCTTCTCGTTGTTGATTCCCGCCTGAAGACGCTGGTTTTTGCACGCCAGGTGTTGGCTACGGTGCTGTATCCGATTCAGATTGTTGCTGTCATGCCGCGCGATGCTGTGCTCAGGGTCTCTGACTTCTTTACCTCGACTTCCACTCTTGAAAAAGAAAATGCGACGCTCAAGCGTCAGCAGACGTTGAATGCCGAGGCATTGCAGCAAAACGGACAGCTCTCCGCCGAGAACGCACATTTGCGAAAAATGCTGGACGTCCGTGAACGCCTGCCAGTCAAATCCATCCTCAGTGAAATCATTTACGATGCACGCGATCCCTTTACCCGCAAGATCATTGTCGATCGCGGTATTCAGCATGGTGTGGCGCTGAGTCAGCCAGTGATTGATGATCTCGGTGTCGTCGGACAGATTACCCGGGTTTTTCCGATGACGGCCGAAGTCACTTTGCTGACGGATAAAAATCAGGCGATTCCGGTGCAGATTGCCCGCAACGGCTTGCGCAGCGTGGTGTATGGACGCGGTCAGCCTGGTCAGTTGGACATGCGCATGACGACGAATGCAGATATCCAGAAAGGTGATGCTCTGGTTACCTCCGGTATTGATGGCGTCTATCCGGCCGGGCTTGCGGTCGCTAAAGTAGCGCAAGTGGAGAATAAGGCGGCAACGCCATTTGAAAACATTATTTGTGTACCTTCTGCGGGGATAGAAAAAAACCGGCAATTATTGATATTGCTGGTTTCTACCAATAATTTATCTCGTCCGGATACGGAAGATATTCGCGTCAAAAAAGAAAAAATCAATCGTAAAGTTACCCGTGATGCCGCGCGAGAATTAGCGGCAGAATCGCCGGACGGTATGGTGCAAAAACCTGTAGACGGACCGAGACCTGCAAATCCTGACATACAGAACGCGCTGGTTAAAGATAGCAAAGACGTTGGCAAGGACGCCGTGAAGGATGCCGCCAAAGATGTCGCTAAGGACACTCGCAAGGAGACGCCATAATGAATAGCCCGCACTATATTTTGTTGCCGGTGAGTTCGACCTTTATTGCAGTGAGTCTGGTCTGTGCTTTCTTCCTGAATTTTTTGCCTTGGGGTGCCTGGATCGGCGTGCCGGATTTTGTTGCTTTGGTGCTGGTGTTCTGGAGTATTCATCAGCCTCGCAAAGTAGGTATTGGCGTGGCCTTTGCCATGGGTTTGCTGATGGATGTACATGATGCGATTCACCTCGGTGAGAATGCGCTGGCCTACACTTTGCTGTCCTACTTCGCGATCACCATACACCGGCGCGTACTCTGGTTTAATCCTTTGACGCAGTCTTTGCATGTGCTGCCGTTGTTCTTGTTTGTGCAGGCAACTCAAGTTGTCGTGCGTATGCTGGTTGCGCCGGATGCGCAGTTTCCCGGCATTCTGTATTTCTCGGAAAGCTTTGTCACAACCTTGCTATGGCCGGTCGTTACCTGGTTATTGTTAGCACCGCAGCGTCGTGCGGTTGATAAAGACGATACCCGCCCCATTTGATCCAGATTTAATCCAGGCTTGTCTCTTGGATAGAAACAGATATGACCGAACTCAAGAATACCGAACGTGAACTCTATCTGTTCAGGATGCGCCTGTTTTTTATCGGCGCGTTCGCTGTTTTCTGTTTCATTGCTTTAATCTCCCGCTTTGTCTGGTTGCAGATTGTCAAACATGATGTGTATGCGCTGCAAGCCGATGAGAATCGTATTTCCATCGTTCCTGTGGTGCCGAACCGCGGCTTGATTCTCGACCGGAACGGCGCCATTTTGGCCCGTAATTTTTCAGCGTACACCTTAGAGATTACGCCATCGAAAATTTCCAGGGATCTGGATATTGTCATTGACGAGCTGGCGATGCTGATCGACATTCAACCCAAGCACCGCAAGCAATTTCGTAAGCTCATGGAAGAGTCCAAGAGTTTTGAGAGTCTGCCTATCCGCACCAAGCTGACCGATGAAGAGGTGGCCCGGTTTACGGCGCAGCGCTTCCGTTTTCCCGGTGTCGATATCCAGGCCCGTCTGTTCCGTCAATATCCTCTGGGTGACGTGGCCTCCCATGTGATTGGTTACATTGGCCGTATCAGTCAAAAAGATGCCGAAATCATTGATGACAGCGAAGACGGGGC
Source organism: Undibacterium sp. Rencai35W (assembly GCF_049340185.1). Classification (NCBI taxonomy): domain Bacteria; kingdom Pseudomonadati; phylum Pseudomonadota; class Betaproteobacteria; order Burkholderiales; family Oxalobacteraceae; genus Undibacterium; species Undibacterium sp. Rencai35W. Next base: position 254,723 of record NZ_JBMPPC010000007.1, on the reverse strand, counting down.
GAACTATAACGGTACCAGCTACATCGGCAAGGAAGGTCTGGAAAAAAGCTACGAAAAATTGTTGCATGGCACGACCGGCTTTGAGGAAGTTGAAGTCTCAGCCGGTGGCCGTGCGGTTCGCACTTTGTCGCGGACTGCTCCGACCTCGGGCAAGAATCTGATTCTGTCCGTTGATATCGAACTGCAAAAAATTATTGAAGAGGCTTTTGGCGACAGGCGCGGCGCTCTGGTTGCGATTGAGCCGGCCACAGGCGACGTACTGGCATTTGTATCTAAGCCGACCTACGATCCTAATTTATTTGTCGAGGGGATTGATCAGCAAAGCTGGAATGAGCTGAATACCTCAGAAGACCGGCCTTTATTGAATCGTCCACTGACAGGGGCATATCCGCCGGGGTCGACCTACAAGCCGTACATGGCGCTGGCGGCACTGGAGCTCGGGAAGCGTACACCAAGCCAGGGCATTAACGACATCGGCTATTTTATGTTTGGCGGACATCGCTTTAATGACGATAAGCCCGGCGGTCACGGTTACGTCGATATGTATCGCTCCATCGTAGCCTCCTGCGATCCCTATTACTATATTTTGGCGAACGATCTTGGCGTTGATGCGATCCACGATTTTATGGCGCCATTTGGTTTCGGCCAAAAGACAGGGATCGATCTGGAACATGAGAAACAAGGTGTGTTGCCATCGACAAGCTGGAAGCGTTCGGTGTATAAAAAACCGGCACAACAAAAATGGTATGCCGGCGAAACAATTTCACTCGGGGTAGGCCAGGGCTATAACACCTTTACGCCTTTACAAATGGCCCATGCGATGGCAACTCTGGCGAACGATGGTGTCGTGATGAAACCGCATCTGGTGAAGATGACCGAGGATCCGCAGTCGCATGCCAGAACGCTGACCGTCGCTAAAGAAAGTGCCCGCATCCCTTTGAAGCAGGAAAATATTGATGTCATCAAAAAGGCCATGGCAGGTGTCATGACGGATCCTAATGGTGGTACTGGTTATGGTGTATTTCATACTGCGACTTACCTGGCAGGAGGTAAAACCGGCACGGCGCAAGTTGTTGGACTGAAAAAAGGTGAAAAATATGACGCTAAACGAGTCGCTGAGCGCCAGCGGGATCACTCATTGTTTATTGCATTCGCTCCTCTGGATAAGCCAAGAATCGCCATTGCCGTGATTGTAGAAAATGGCGGTTGGGGATCAGAGGCGGCCGCACCGATCGTCCGCAAAGCGCTTGATTATTATTTGCTTGGTAAGCGCCCGCTGGATAAAGACAAAACACCTGTCATCAAAGGCGATGCCCTGACGACGCGTGCCGAGTCGGAGCTTAAAGCCGATGCGGAATCAGAAGGTGGCCCGCAACCGGGCGGACAGACACAAGGCAATAAGGACTAAGCGATGAACAATCACCGAGTTAACTGGCAGTCGCTGAAATCGCGCTTCCTGGTATTCGATCCTGCGCTGGCGATGATCATTTTTTTGATCATGTCGATTGGTATCGTGACTTTATATTCTGCCGGGATTGATTTTCCGGGGCGGGTAGAGGATCAGTTACGTAATATCCTGATTTCTTTTGTGGCAATGTGGATCGTTGCCAATATTCCCCCTCAAACCCTGATGCGGTTTGCTATTCCGATTTATACATTTGGTGTTGCCTTGCTGATTGCGGTTGCCGCTTTCGGCATGGTGAAAAAAGGAGCGCGTCGCTGGATTAACATCGGTACTCCGGTGCAGCCATCCGAGATGATGAAGATCGCTGCACCGTTAATGCTGGCCTGGTATTTTCAAAAGCGCGAGGGTGCGTTGCGCATGCAGGACTTTGTGATCGCGACCGTGATTTTGGCGATACCGGTGGGCCTGATCGCCAAGCAACCGGATCTGGGAACCGCCTTACTCGTGGTTGCCGCCGGTTTTGCAGTTATTTTTCTGGCGGGATTATCATGGAAAATCCTGATCTCTATTGCCGTGTTTGCTGCGGTGACTGTGCCTACGGTGATCTGGCCTTATTTATTGCATGACTATCAGCGTGACCGTGTCCTGACGATGCTTGATCCCAGCCGCGATCCGTTGGGTAAGGGTTTTCACATTATTCAGGCGACGATCGCCGTGGGTTCCGGCGGCGCGACGGGTAAGGGCTGGCTCAAAGGCACGCAAGCGCATCTGGAATTTATTCCGGAAAGAACGACGGATTTTATTTTCGCGGTGTTCTCCGAGGAATTTGGGTTCATCGGTAATTGCGTACTGGTCGTGCTGTATTTCTTGCTGATCATCCGCGGCCTGATGATTGCCGCAAACGCGCCGACTTTGTTTGCGCGACTGATGGCGGGGGCAGTGACGATGATTTTCTTTACCTATGCTTTTGTTAACATGGGTATGGTCAGCGGTATTTTGCCCGTCGTCGGTGTGCCTTTGCCGTTCATGAGTTATGGCGGTACCGCGCTGATGACGCTGGGTATGGGAGCCGGTATTTTGATGAGCATACAAAGAAACCGCAAACTGGTGCAGACATGATGGACCGCCGTTTTCAGCTTGCGCGCAACGGGTCTTTGCTGATCACTGCGACGTTCCTGGCTGCATGTGGCAGCGCTCCTAAGCAAGCCGTTGTGAATGAGCCGCGTCCATCTGCGCAAGCTGCGGGAAAGCCTGTTGGCAATGCATCTGCCGTGCCTCAGCTTCCCAAAGCCAATTCCGGTAAAGGTGCCTATTACAAAGATGACGGCCCTGGGGATAATCCGCCCGAAGGATTGGAAAATACCGTTGAGCCGATTCCGGCTGTGGAAGCATTTTCCCGCTCAGGCAACAAGCCCTACGTTGTTTTTGGCAAGACCTACACACCTTTAACCGATACTGCGACACCGTTCGTGCAGCGCGGCGTCGGTAGCTGGTACGGTAAAAAATTTCACGGGCAAAAAACCTCGTCCGGCGAACTGTATGACATGTACAAAATAACGGCAGCGCATCCGGTATTGCCGATTCCGTCGTATGCACGCGTCACGAATCTGGCGAATGGTAAGCAGATCATCGTCAGGATCAATGACCGGGGACCATTTCACTCCAGCCGTATCATCGATTTATCTTATACCGCAGCACTGAAGCTTGACTATTTAGGGAAGGGCAGCAGTCAGCTGGAAGTCGAGCGTTTATTGCCTGAAGATATAGAGCGCATGGCGGAAAACCGCAAAAATCAGGGGCCGGTGCTCGTGACGAAAACAGCTCCGGCATCGACCTTGGCATCGACCGTACAGGTGCCCGGTGCCGTGAGTGAGCCGACGGCAAAGCAAATCAGTATGGAAGAATTGTTAGCTCAGCAAAGTAGCAAGCCTGTTGAACAATTTGCTACAAGCAAGGAGGCAGCGACGTCTTCTAAAGCGCAATTAATTAACGCCACGACCGATACTGGTATTGGTGCCGGAACTAGTGCAGTTGCCGGATTTTATATTCAGTTCGGTGCGTTTGCGATACGGGCAAATGCAGAGGCCGTCATGTCAAGGTTGAAGACGCAGGCGGAGAGCCGTTTGCCAGGATTCGATATCGTGCAGCAAGGGAGTTTATACCGGCTGGTCAGTGGTCCTTTTTCTAGTCGTTCTGAAGCGTCTGCAGCGATCGTGCAAACCGTCGATTTAGGCATCGCTAAGCCGATTGTGGTGCAACGCTAGTGTTGAAAATTGCTAGTTCGTTGCATCATCAATGTGACGCAGTATCAGACTGAATGTGCCATATTTCTCACTATATTTTTTTGCGATATTTATTCAAGGAATCTGCCATTCACCGCACTATCGCCGGTATGTCTTAGTCATCTTGGCTTTCGTCAGCCTGTTTCATTTCCAGCGCGATCTGATACAGAGCATTTTTCTTTTGGCCGGTGATTCTGGCGGCTAACGAGGCGGCCTGCTTCACTGAGCATTCTTCCAGCAAGATGCTCAGTATATGGCGCGCTTCGACCTGTTCATCATCCTTTGCAAGCGGCGCAGCTTCCAGCAAAATAACGTATTCCCCTTTTTCACGATGCGGATCGGCGCTCAGCCACCCTGCCGCCTGTGCCAAAGGGCAGCGATGAATTTCTTCAAACAATTTAGTCAATTCACGTGCGAACACGATTTGCCGGTCCGCCTGAAAGACGGCTTGCAAGGCGTTGACTGTCTCGGTAATCCGATGTGGCGCTTCGTAAAAAATCAGTGTGGCAGGCACGCTGAGCAGATGACGTAAGCTGGTTTCGCGCTGTCCTGCTTTCGCAGGCAAAAAGCCGACAAAATAGAACTGGTCATTGATCAGGCCACTGGCAGACAGTGCGCTGATCGCGGCGGAGGCACCGGGCAATGGCATGACTTGCATGCCGTTCGCGCGTACCAGATCCACAATCTTTGCTCCCGGATCTGATACGCCGGGCGTCCCCGCGTCCGAAACCAGGGCAATACGTTCACCCGCTTGCAGACGGCCTAGAATTTTTTCAGCGACCTCGCGCTCATTGTGCTGATGCGCGGCGATCAAAGGTTTGTTGATGCCGTAGCGACTCAGCAATTGGGCGGTATTGCGCGTATCTTCGCAGGCAATAGCGTCTGCCAGTCCCAGCAAATGCAAGGCTCTGAGGGAAATATCACAGACATTTCCTATCGGTGTGGCAACTACATATAATGTGCCGACAGGATAAGTCTGGTGAGCGACCGCATCCATGACGGGCGAGTTGACGAGCAGATACGGTTCGGATGGATGCATGCGAGTTCACTTCAGTTTGATCAAATAAGGATTGTACGACAATGGCGGAGCAGAGTTGGTTATCAAAGCGGCTGGCATCAGTCAGAACCAGTCGCCAGAGAACAGGTGATGAGGGTGAGGAGCAGGCACTTACTTATTTGCTTCATCAAGGATTGAGCCTGGTGCAAAGAAGTTTTTCGTGTAAAGGCGGGGAGATAGATCTCATCATGCTGGATCGTGCAACGCTGGTGTTTGTTGAAGTCCGAGCCCGGAGCGGCCAGCAATTCGGCGGTGCGGTTGCCAGCGTCACGCCAGCCAAACAACGTCGTATGACGCATGCCGCACAAGTCTATTTGCAACAACAATCGACGGAACCCGCTTGCCGCTTTGATCTAATCGCGATTGATGACGGGCATATCAACTGGCTGAAGAATGTGATCGTTGCCTGATGCTTTGCTTTACGCTTGTAGCCGGTTGTGTCCAACAAGATAATACATATACCAAAATTCCTCGTCAGATAGATGACGCTTTTCTAGTGAACCCGCATAGTATTGCGGCATTAATAGCAAGTTCCTAAACCGCATCCGCAATCAGGACGCGCCTTCTGGCATGAAATGCTTCCACAAGCCGCATCCAGCCTGCGGATTGACGCAGGTGGAAGGACGTAGTCACAGGGTAGTGACACGAATGATTTAGAAAAGGGATAACCTGCTTTATAATCAGCGCACCATGACAAATCAACGCATCCTTGCGCACTTCCAAGAGAGTGCCGAACTCAAAATCCAAGCGGCCAGTGTTCTGGCTCGTCCTATTGAACAAGCAGTGGAACTAATGTTCTCCGCGCTGTCTAACGGTAACAAGATATTGGCCTGCGGTAATGGCGGTTCCGCTGCAGATTGCCAGCATTTTGCTGCGGAACTGGTCGGGCGGTTTGAACGTGAACGCTTGCCTTTGCCAGCGCTGGCATTGACCACGGATACGTCCATTCTGACGGCGGTAGCGAATGACTACAGCTTTCAGGAGGTATTTTCCAAGCAGGTACAGGCTTTCGGCCAGGCAGGCGATATTTTGCTGGCTTTATCGACGTCGGGCAATTCCGCCAGCATCGTGAATGCCGTCAACGCTGCCATTGAGCGTGATATGCGCGTGATTGCGCTGACGGGCAAAGGCGGTGGACAGATCGGTGAAATTTTGACGGATGCGGATGTCCATATCTGTGTGCCGCATGACCGTACTGCCAGGATACAAGAAGTCCATTTATTAACCATACATTGTTTGTGTGACGGCATCGATGCCGCTTTATTCGGAGGTGATGCAGATGATTAAAAATTTATTCCATAAATCAGCGCGACCGTTACTGGCGATCAGCCTGTGCTGCGCCGCAGCCGTGAGTTTGCAGGGTTGCGTAGAAATGATGGTAGGCAGCGCGGTTGTCGGCACGTTTGCCGCGACGGACCGGCGTACTTTCGGTGCGCAGACCGAAGATAAGTCGATCACGCTCAAAGGCGAAATCCGCATGTCGCGCACTTTTGGCGATGCTGCGCATATCAATGTCAGCAGTTTTAACCGCCGCGCTTTACTGACCGGTGAAGTCGCCGACGAACAGACCAGAGCGAACGCTGAGCGTGAGATGCGTGCGATCGAAGGCGTACAGGCGGTACAGAATGAATTGCAGATTGCCGGATTGTCGAATTATTCGGCACGTTCCAGCGACGCCTTAATTACAACCAAGGTCAAAGCCTCATTTGTCGATACGAAAGATTTATACGCGAGTGCATTTAAAGTCGTAACTGAGGCAGGTACCGTCTATCTGATGGGACGCGTCACTCAGCGCGAAGGCAATCTGGCCGGTGAGGTTGCCCGCGGCGTGAATGGCGTACGCAAAGTCGTCAAGGTGTTTGAATACATCTCCGAAGCCGAATTAAAAGAAATGCAGGCAGCACCGAAGAAACAAGAACCAGTGCAATAAACTATCTGTAACGGTAAGTACGAGGCTGATTATTCAGCCTCTCTTTTTTATCAGGGGAATATATGTCAGCACTCATCGTTTTAATCGTCATTATCGCAGTGGTCGCGTTCTGGGCAGTCGGTGCATACAACCGTCTGGTGAGTTTGCGTAATCGCTTTAAAAATTCTTTTGCGCAAATTGACGTGCAGCTCAAGCGCCGCTATGACCTGATCCCTAATCTGGTCGAGACCGCAAAAGGCTATATGAAGCATGAGCGTGAGACCTTAGAGGCGGTAATTGCTGCACGCAATCAGGCGGTGACCGCCAATACCAAGGCTGTGAGCGACCCTTCTGATGCCGCAGCAGTACAGCAACTGGCGGCAGCCGAGGGTACGCTGACAGCATCCCTTGGAAAAATGTTTGCTTTGTCGGAAGCTTATCCCGATCTGAAGGCCAATCAGAACATGATGCAACTGACAGAAGAGCTGACTGGTACCGAGAATAAAATTGCCTTTTCACGTCAGGCATACAACGATAGCGTGATGCAGTACAACACGTCGATAGAGCAGTTCCCGGGTTCGGTGATTGCCAATATGTTCGGTTTTAAACCAGGCGAATTATTGCAGGCAACAGAATCAGCAGAAGAACGTAAAGCAGTGAAGGTGTCGTTCTGATCGCGATCTATTTCTCTTTAGCTGTCTGAATCCGCATGGATTTTTTCGAGCAACAAGACCAGGCTCACCGCCAAAGTAAAAAACTACTATTTTTGTTTTTTCTGGCGGTGATTGCTATTGTGCTCGCAGTTAACTTTAGCCTGGCATTAGTCTGGATCTGGTCCAGCGGTCAGCGTTTCGCCGGACTGCATCATTACCCCCGTGGATTTTTCTTTTTAAATACCGGCCTTACTTTATTGTTTATCGGTGGCGGTACTGTATTTGAAATGTTCCGCCTGCGTGACGGCGGCGATGCGGTTGCCGAGATGGCTGGCGGACGTTTGGTGATGCCATCATCTCAGGATCTGCAAGAGCGCCGCTTGCTGAATATCGTCGAAGAAATGGCGCTGGCATCCGGTATCGCCTGTCCCCGCGTCTACATCATGGATCATGAGGACGCGATCAATGCATTTGCGGCGGGCTATCATCAGAATGAGGCGGTAGTCGCCGTGACGCGAGGCACCTTGTCGCGTCTTAGCCGTGATGAGTTGCAAGGGGTGATCGGACATGAGTTTAGTCATATCCTGAACGGCGATATGCGCATGAATATCAAACTGATCGGCGTTCTGTTTGGCATACAGATGATTGCGACTTTTGGTCAGGAGCTGATGTATTGGGGTGCGCGTTTTGGTTCATCGCGCAGCCGTGACGAAAAAGGACCATCGGCACAAATGATTCTGCTGGTCGTGGGCGGCGTCTTGTTTGTGGTCGGTTATGTAGGGATATTTTTCGGACGGTTGATCAAATCAGCGGTATCGCGTCAGCGGGAGTTTTTGGCAGATGCGAGCGCCGTGCAGTTCACCCGTAACCCGGATGGTATCGGCGGTGCGCTGCGTAAAATTGGCGGACTAACGCGCACGAACGATTGCGGCTCACGCATCGACAATCCGCATGCAGAACAGTTTTCGCATATGTTCCTGGGCGCTGCCAGACCGAATCTGCTGGATGGATTATTTGCGACGCATCCGCCTTTGCAGGAGCGCTTGCGTCGGGTGTACGGCAAGAGTGTTGAATTCCTGGATGCAAGCGAAATTGTAGAAACCGATTCAAATGCGGGTTTGCCTGAGGGCATGTATGGCTTCGGTGCACGTAATGTCTTATCCGCACAGGCTGCCAGAGTCGCTGAGGTCCGTCATGTCAGTGCGGATACGGGCAGCGCAGCTATCGCTTTTGGTAACCATAGCCAATCTCAACCTCAATCTCAGCCCCAACCAGGTTTACCTGCGGAGTTGCTGAACAACTTACGTGAGCCTGCAGGAGCTGCCGCGTTGGTCTACGCTTTGTTGCTTGATCGTAGCGAAGCTCAGGGCTATGCCGCGCAGATACAGCTATTGCAGCAATCAGCGCAGTCGCAATGTGCGCTGGCCACGATGTTGCAAGATCATGTCGACCGTCTGCCTCGCAGTGTCCGCTTGCCTTTGCTTGACTTGGCGATGCCTGCGTTGAAATTATTATCGCCTGAGCAAAGGGGCATCGTCTTATCCAATGTACACAAGCTGATTGCTGCTGACCAGAAAATGACACAGGCAGAATTTGTGCTGCAGACGGTACTTGAGCGCAGGCTTGGTCCAATGGCGGGACGTGCCGTACCGATACGCTACACGCAACTGACTCAACTAAAGAAAGAAGCGGCCTTATTATTGTCACTGGTGGCTCAAACTGCCTCAGGCAAACAGGCTGCTGATTTTGTCGCCAGAGATATCTTCCTGCGCGCTGCGAATAGCATGCCGGAGCTGGGGCTGAGTGCCGGTGATATGCAGATGATGACGGCTAGTGCGGCGCTAGGTACTGCGGGTGCAGCGAATGCGGCGGCAGAAAGCCCGGATTATTTTGAAGTCAAACAAGCGCTGGATAAATTGAACCAGCTGGCACCGCTGGCCAAACCATTTCTGATACGCTTGCTGCTTGCTGCCGCCGGTGAACAATTGAGTATTGACTCCGCCGACATACTGCGTTGTATCTGTGCGGCGATTGATGCCCCGATTCCGGACAAAGTCGCCGCGAGTTACTCGGTCTATTCGATTACATAGCAGGTTTGGCCGGCACTACATGGCGTCTACGTGCGGCCGACGATTGCCGCGGTTGCCATCAGATCATCAATCAAGGCCAGAGAATTTTTCCCTGACATACGATGAGGATGAAGTTCTGGCAAAGCCGAATATTTCAATAAAATCGATGGATTGATTTTCCCCAGATTTGCCTGTCCCATGGTCCAGCCTGCATAGCGCCGTTCATTGATTTCTTCGTAATGCAGCAGCGTCACATCGGTATGGCGCGGGTCGCGCAATATATGTCCGTACAAGGTATTGACTGCTTCACGTCCACCTTCTAATACTTGCATAAAGACCTGATCGCTGTGACATAAAATGCCGGTAATACCGTTAGCCGGATTGTGCGTGCGCGACTGCTGCATGATGCCTTGAATCATGTCGCACATCTGGTTATCGACGGCACGGCTGGCATATAAAAGTCGGACTAGCATGATGTTCTCTTTTAAGTTGGTATGAGCGTAGTGGGAAAGACAGATTATCGGTATTGCGCTACCGGTCAACGCTTGATCAGAGATAAAAATTCACGGCGCAAATTCGGATCTTTTAAAAAAGATCCGTGCATGACGCTGTTGATCATTTTGGCATCCATGTCTTTGACGCCGCGCCAGTGCATGCAGAAATGGTCTGCTTCCATCACAACGGCAAGACCATCCGGTTGCATTTTTTCTTGCAAGGTATCAGCTAGCTGCACTACCGCTTCTTCCTGAATTTGCGGCCGGCTCATGATCCATTCGGCGATCCTGGCGTATTTCGACAAGCCGATCAGGTTCGAATGCTCGTTCGGCATGACGCCGATCCAGACCTTGCCGATAATCGGGCACAGGTGATGCGAGCAGGCACTGCGTACCGTGATCGGTCCGATGATCATCAGCTCATTCAGGTGTGATGCGTTCGGGAATTCGGTGACTGGTGGCATGCTGACATACCGGCCTTTAAAAATTTCATTCAGATACATCTTGGCGACACGGCGACCGGTATCCTGTGTGTTGTGATCACTATCAGTATCAATGACCAGACTTTGCAACACACCTTTGAGTTTTTCTTCGACTTCGTCAAGCAACTGATCCAGTTCGCCAGGCTGGATAAACGCGGCGATATTATCGTTCGCGTGATAACGTGTTTTGCTGGCTACAATGCGTTCGCGGATACGCTGCGAGATGGGGACGCTAACTGGAGTAAGAGCCGTAGTAACGACTGTAGTAACAGCTGTAGTAGCAGGAGTGAGTTCAGTTTTCTGATCAGATGGCATAGTGGGTGTCCGGGATGATGTCTGTTTCAGGCAAATTGACGAGGATTATCGACCTCTCTCTTTTCTTTTTGCCTGAGATGCTGGATGACGATGCAGAACGTCATCAAAACGCTATGGTAACTGAATTGTGGATATCGGGTTTTGTAGCGCTTCCCGTTCCGCTTTCCACTCCGGCAAACAGGTGGGGCAGAAGCAGCGTGCATCCATCTCCAGTTTGCCATCGGGTAATTTTTCAAAGGCGATAGGAGGTATCGCTGTGCACCAGCAGTCTTTGCCGGTATTGTCCGCCATGGCACAGGTGAATACAGCTTGGCAGCGTGGACAAATGCTCATGACGTATGGTCCTGATCGTTGCTGTCATCCCGTAGCGGCAGCTTGCGCATTGCGCGGCGTAGCAATTGCATTTGCCCGTTAAAATTGGTGCAGCCATCGCAGACGGATAAATGCATTTTCAGACGCGCACGCTCCCCTAGGCTGAGATGCCGGTCTAAGCCTTCGGATACCATCTGGTGTGCTTGTTTGCAGGTAATAAGTAATCGCATGATTGATCGGTTTTTATTGTAATAAGTACTAAGTTTTATTCGCAAACCAGTTCAAATCCAGGCATTCACGTAAGCGTAGTCTGGCGCGATACAGCAGCACCCACAGATTAGACGTGGTGAGCGCCAATTCCTTACAAATTTCTTCGGTTTCCAATTCCAGCCACTCGCGCATCATGAATACCCGTGCTGTATTGGCGGGTAATTTTTCCAGACAGACTTCAAGTACCCGGAAAAAATCTTTTTGCTCCAGGCTAGCATCAGGATTGCCCCAGGCTTTGGGCGGTTCCTGAGTATGGCCGTTTTTGGTGAACAGGCTATCGATTAAATCGGCTTCGGACTCATCGTCATCTATTTGCAGGCTGACCTCTTTATTCGCGGCGCGCAGGCAATCGATAATCTTGTACTTCAAGATGCCCGTGACGTAGGTGCGTAAAGAAGATTGCCCGGCAAAACTGTCTGGTTTTTCAAGAACCGCCAGCAAAGCCTCCTGGACCGCATCTTCTGCCTGTGAGTCATTGCGTAGTTGCAGCATCGCGAAGCGAAACAAGACCGGGCGCATGGCTTCCAGTTGTTGATGCAAAGACGATAGTGATGTCATTTTTTTAAATTTATTCGTGGTATTCACAAGAGAGACGGCGTAAATCCTCAGCTCACCGACTGAGCAGGGAGTTTTCCCTGTAAAATTCGGGAAACTTCCATGCATATAGGATACTTTTATTATGAGTAGTGTAACCGACACAGCAGCGTCTACAGACGATAAATTGGCAGGTGTTGCGCCTGAGATCAAGGCAGAGATTCTCGCAGAAGCCTTGCCATACATCCGTAAATTCCACGGGAAAACCATCGTCGTGAAATACGGTGGCAATGCTATGACAGAAGAGCGCCTGAAGCATGGTTTTGCGCGTGACGTGATTTTGCTCAAACTGGTCGGGATGAATCCGGTTGTTGTCCATGGCGGTGGCCCGCAAATTGATAATGCGCTCAAAAAAATGGGTAAGCAGGGTACCTTTGTCCAGGGTATGCGCATCACCGATGAAGAAACCATGGAAGTCGTGGAGTGGGTACTCGGTGGTGAAGTGCAGCAGGACATCGTCATGCTGATCAATCATTACGGTGGACAGGCGGTCGGCCTGACCGGCAAAGATGGTGGTTTGATCCGTGCCAAAAAAATGATGATGCCCGATCGGGAAAAGCCAGGTCAGTTCCTGGATATCGGTTTTGTCGGTGAGATCGATGCCATTAATCCGGCTGTTGTGAAGGCTTTGCAGGATGATGCATTTATTCCTATTATTTCACCTATCGGCTTTGGTGTAGACGGTCAGGCATACAATATCAATGCCGATGTGGTGGCAGGCAAAATTGCAGAAATCCTGAAGGCCGAAAAGCTGATCATGATGACTAATATCGCCGGGGTACAAGACAAGCAAGGTAATCTGGTGACGGATTTGTCGGCGCGTGAAATTGATGAGATGTTCGCTGACGGTACTATTTCTGGCGGGATGTTGCCAAAAATTTCTTCTGCACTGGATGCGGCGAAATCCGGCGTGAATACAGTGCATATTATCGATGGCCGGATCGAACATTCCCTGTTGTTGGAAGTACTGACCGAGCAGGCGTTTGGTACCATGATACGCAGCCATTAATCGTGCAAAAATCGTTCAGAAATCGTGTAGAAAAACACGCATTTAGAAAACATGTTCATGCATAGCGGGCATGTAGTTGTATAGCGATAATAATCAGACTGATTCAGTCAATTAAACCAATAAACAGGGCGGTTATCCGCCCTTTTTCTCTTTGATGGCGCTATGAAGCAACGCACCCCGCTCTGGTTGTTTGATCTTGATAACACCTTGCATAACGCTAGTCATGCGATTTTTCCAGCGATTACGCACAACATGAATATGTTTATGGCGGATCTGCTGGGCGACGGCATTACACCGGCAGATGCGGAGACCGTCAATGCGGCAAGGCAGCTCTACTGGAAGCGCTATGGTGCAACCCTGATGGGACTGGTGCGTCATCATGGTGTAAAAGCAGATCATTTTTTACACGAAGCGCATCGCTTTGAGCATCTAGCTGATATGATTCGCGCCGAACGCGGATTGGGGCGTTTGTTAGAGCGTTTGCCGGGGCGAAAAATTTTGCTCACAAATGCACCGCGACAGTATTCACATGAGGTCGTGCGGCATCTGGGTTTGCACCGGCATTTTGCTGAGCACATACCGATTGAAGCCATGCGGGTACATGGGCAATTGCGGCCGAAACCCTCGGTGCCGTATTTGCTAAAACTGCTGGCGAGGCAAGGCGTGTATCCGCGCGACTGTGTATTGGTTGAGGATACGGTGAGTAATCTCCGTGCCGCCAGGCAGATCGGGATGCGTACGGTGCTGGTGACGGCGTATTTGCCAGCCGACAGTTTGTCGCAGAAAAAAATGTATGCCTGCGTCGATGTCAAAGTAAAATCAGTACTCGACTTACCCGATCACGTTCATCGTTTATGTTCAGCGCACTTCTAAAAAATCAATAATATGGCAACTACGAAACCTGGTGAGCGTAAGCTACAAATCTTACAAACTCTGGCGACAATGCTGGAAAATCCCAAGGGTGAAAAAATCACGACAGCCGCTCTGGCGGCCCGGCTCGACGTATCCGAGGCGGCTTTGTACCGGCATTTTGCGAGCAAGGCGCAGATGTTTGAAGGACTGATTGAATTTATCGAGGGATCGGTGTTTGGCCTGATCAATCAGATCAGTCAGCAACAAGAGGACGGTATCTTGCAGGCACAGGCAATTGCGCTGATGTTACTCAATTTTGCCGAGCGTAATCCTGGTATGACGCGGGTGCTGATTGGCGATGCTCTGGTCAATGAAGATGAGCGCTTGCAGCTACGCATGAATCAATTCGCCGAGCGGATTGAACTCGCCTTCAAGCAGTCATTGCGCCTCGCCAGCACCCAAGGAAGCGCGCTGGAATCGGAAGTCCTGCCGCGCGCTAATTTGCTGGTGAGTTTTATTATGGGGCGCTGGCACCGTTACGCCAAAACCGGTTTTAAACAATTGCCAGGCGAGCAGGCTACTGTACAGCTAAGCGTGTTGCTGGGGTAGCCGGTACCAGATTCCCGGTGGGGGCCGTAAAGATTCTCCAGGTATTCGTACCCGAGAATTTTGCTTCTTTCAAGGCCAGATCCGTATTGTGTAAAAACAGGCGCTGCTCTTTGCCATGCAAGGGGCAGCATGCCACGCCGACGCTGGCTGTGATGACCAGTTTTTTGCCGCGGACAATCAGCGGTTCACGCACTGCCTGCACCAGGCGTTCGGATAAAATTTGTGCCATCTCAACACTACCGATATTCGGTAAGATCGCGGCAAATTCATCACCATCGACCCGGCATAGAGTATCAGTATTACGCAACACATTACACAGACGATTCGCCATCGTGGTCATGATCAGATCGCCGGCATCATAGCCGTAGGCATCGTTCAGCGCCTTAAAATGGTCGATATCGATAAACGCCAGTGCGGCTAGCTGATTCGATTCAACCGCGTCTTCTACGCAATTCGTCAGCAGTCGATGGAAGAAATGCCGGTTCGGCAGTTTGGTCAGGCTATCGTGATTTTCCAGAATCGACAGACGTTGTTCAGCTTCGCGACGCTGATGTGCTTCGCTCTGGATGTCGGATTCCCAGACTTCGATATGCGCCATAATTTTATTAAAATGCTGGCTCAGGCTGCCTAGTTGCTTGCTCTCAGGATGTTGTACGCGCAGTGTGTAGTCTTCTGAATTAGCGACTTGCTCCGCGACCCGGGATAGTTCGATGATCGGCGCCAGTCGCTGTATCTGGCGTTCGGTCAGCAGGTAGACACTCGCGACTGTGCTGACGATCAGCAACAAGAGTCCCATCACCAGATGCAGCCAGAAGTCTTTATAAATCGACTCCAGACTCACATGCATCTGAATCATGCCGATGATTTCCGCACCATCCATGACAGGTACGGTGGCGGCCAGGTAAGACGATTGCAAACTCGTCTGGGCGTGGCTGACAGGCGTAATGATCGCAGCAGGATCGGGCCTGACAAAATGTGACATGCGGTTCCAGCTAATCTGAGGCACACCTTTATTGTCAAATACGTAGATGCTCAAAACATTGCTTGCGGTGCCTGCATTGAGTATCAGTTTGCGTGCCTGTTTTTGATATTCAATACTCAAATTGTCATCGAGATTGGCAGCCAGTACATTCGCTTTATACAAAGTCTCGGCACGCAGGTTTTTTTGCGTCATGTAAGTCGAGAACAATAGAAACAACACCAGCACAGACGACAGCACGATCGTGATCGCGGTCAGGTTGTCGTGGAGTAGTTTTTTTGCGAGAGGTAATCGGAGGAATGCCGTTTGCATTATCTTGTCTATTATTTGAGTTATTTTGAACGACATTATCGACCAATAAGTGTGAGCGGTGTTGTTCTTACTGAAGTCAGTATAAGATTTTGTTATTTTTATTGCAATAAAAATAATTACATCACTCATGCGCTGAATGGCGTCTGCGAGTAAACTCCTGCGCATCCTCGTTTGTCTGGAATAATCAGTGTCTTTTTTGCCCCACAAGTTACCTGCATGTTTTGCCTTGCTTGATGACGCGCAGTCGCCGGACAGCAGAGCGTCGTCACGTTTATATACGGACCTCATCAGGGTGCTGACCTGTCATGACGCAGCAACCTGGCATTTGCTGTGGCAAGAGCTGGAAATTGCGTTGCAGCAGGGGCAGTACGCGGTCGCGTTGTTATCGTATGAGACTGGCGCTGTCTTGCATGACATCGACTCGTGGAGCGGTCGGCAAATACCATCCAGGATCTTGTTATTTTCACGTTGTGAGATTGTCAGTCAGGCGCAGGTTCATTATGTGCTGGAGGCGTCGGCCATAGCCGAGGCGGAGGCTAGAGGCTCCGAGTTAGCCAGCCTTGCCGGTGTTGCCGGTATGCGCAATAGCGTAGACGAGACGCAATTCACCAAGGCTATCGATCATGTGCGTGCGTACATTGCAGCCGGAGATACATATCAGGTGAATTACACCTATCGCTTGCATTTTGATGTGTATGGCTCACCCCTGAATCTGTATCGTCGTTTGCGCCAGCGTCAGCCTGTGCCTTATGGCGCCTTGATTTGTCTGCCCGATGGCGAGGCAATATTGTCACTCTCGCCAGAGCTTTTTGTCCGTCATCAGGCCGGACATTTGCATGCCAAGCCGATGAAGGGTACGGCTGCTGCGACTGGCGATGAAGTGCAGGATGCGGCATTGGCAGAGGCGCTAGCGGCGGACGTAAAAAATCGTGCAGAGAATCTGATGATCGTCGATCTGTTGCGCAATGATCTCGGACGTATCGCGGTGCCCGGATCAGTCAAGGTACCTGCTTTATTCGAGGTCAGGCGGTTTTCCAGCGTCTTGCAAATGACGTCCAGCATTGATGCTGAGTTGCTGACAGGGACTGGGCTTGATGCTGTCTTATCGGCCCTGTATCCCTGCGGCTCTATCACCGGCGCACCAAAGCGCAGAACGATGCAGATCGTGCGTGAGCTGGAGACAGCGCCGCGCGGCTTATATACCGGCGCCATTGGCTGGTTCGATCCACCGCAAGCGTCCCACAATCTCGGCGATTTTTGTCTGTCGGTGCCAATACGCACCTTGCATTTACCCGCATCGGATAGCTTGTTTGTAAGGCCAGCTGTCATGGGTGTTGGCGCAGGTATCGTGCATGACAGCGTCGCCAGAGAGGAATTTGCAGAGTGCCAGTTAAAAGCCAGGTTCCTGAGTGGATTGGCGCCTGAATTCGAACTGTTTGAAACTATGCACGCCACTCATGCCGAGGGCTGTCGCCATCTGACACGGCATTTACAGCGCCTGCGCCAGTCGGCAGATTATCTTGGTTTCAAATTTGATGGAGATCTAATCACGCAGTCTTTATGCGCCTTTCAGGCCAATTTGCCGCCACAAGGCGCTTACCGCCTGCGTCTGGCACTTCGGGCTAATGGTCAGGTAGATATACAGAGCGCTGCGCTACTGCCATTGACGGCGCGCGTGGATGTGCTGCTGGCAAGCGGCTCCACACATAGCGACGATCTGTTTTTGCGCCATAAAACGACGGTACGCCAAGTTTATGACCAGGCCTGGAAGGCCGCTGAGCAGCAAGGCGCATTTGATATGCTGTTTTTCAACCAGCACGGGCACTTGACCGAGGGCGGTCGCAGTAATGTGTTCATCCGGAAAAATGGCAGGTGGCTGACTCCACCACTCAGCGACGGCGTATTGCCAGGCATCATGCGCGCCGTCTTGCTCGACGATCCGCAGTGGCAGGCCAGCGAAGCGCAGCTGTGCATCGATGATGTACGCGATGCCGAGGCGGTCATTCTATGCAATTCCCTGCGTGGCGTGATGCAGGCTGACCCGATATTTTCACTGTAGTGAAAATACATTAGGCCGTACAATTCTTTCGCCTAAGAAACAAGAATGTTGTATATTGATATCGCTACTGCTGTCATCTGTGTTGCAACAAAAAATGGCTTGAATTTTTATCTCAATCCGAAAAATTAAATTTGTTTACAGATAAAACTGGTGTTGTTTAATTGGCAAAAAGCCAGTTGTTAGAGTAATATAATTCCACTAACTGGCAGAGAACAACACCATGAATGTTGCAGAGTCTTGCATGTCCCGCTTGCCCCTTCTTTTCCTTCTCGCGGGATTTGCCTCTGTTTTTGCCTCACAACCCGCATCGGCACAAGCTGCCAGCACAGCGGGTACCAGCATAGAAGATCTCAATGAACTGTCGCTCGAAGACCTGATGAAGGTTCAGGTGCGCAGTGCCTCCAAGTATGCGCAAAGCGTGAGTCAGGCGCCCTCGGCAGTGCAGGTCATCAGCGCAGAAGATATCCGTCGTCACGGCTGGCGCACACTGGCCGAAGCTCTGGACAGTTTACCGGGCATGTATGCGAGTTCGGATCGTGCGTTTGCCTTTGTCGGTGCCCGTGGTTTTATGGTGCCGGGAGACTACAACATGCGGTTTTTGTTGTTGCTGGATGGGCAACCGCTGAATGACAATTTATATGACCAGGCCAATCTGGGGCATGAGTTCCGTATCGACATGGGGCTGATCGACAGGATCGAATATGTACCTGGTCCCGGTTCATCGATTTATGGTGCTAATGCGATGTTTGGCGTGATCAATGTATTGACCCGCAGCGCCAAAAATTTGCCCGCGCTGAGTGCCGGTATGCAATGGCAAAGCGATGGTTGGCGCGAGTTACATGCAGTCGCCAGCAGGCGGGCTGATGGCGACATGCCTGATCTGATCATGTCAGTGAGCCGTGCCGATAAGCTGGGACAGGACCTGCAATATCCCGGTGCAACGGGACTGCTGACCAGCAATGGCAAACCTTCGCCTGATGGTACGACACATGGTCTCGATATGTTGACGGTCACGCGGCTATTTGCCGGACTGAAGCAAGGCGGATTTGCCATGTCAGCCTGGGCTGCCCGGCGTGATGTGCATCCTTCTTCCGCGCTGTATGGCAGTAATTTTGATGATGGTCGTCTGCATTTGATCGACAGCAGTTATGGCCTGATGAGTTCGTATCAAAAGGCATTGACGGCAACGACCCAGTTTGATGCGCGTTTTGCTTATCAGCGTATTACCTATCAGGGCGATGCGCCTTACACGGACTCCGTCGCCGGCAGCTATGTTAACCGTGATGAGGCTAAAGGCAGCTGGCTTTCTGGCGAGGCCAGACTCATGTACACCGGATTAGACGACCACAAATGGATTGCCGGAATTGATTTTCAAAGCGATCTTGACGCCATTCAAAAGAATGCCGATATCAGCGTCTCGGTGAATACGCCTTTGTCGATCAGTACACCAGGAAAACGTTACGGTTTTTACTTACAGGATGAATGGAATTTTTTACCCGACTGGCGTTTAAATGCAGGTCTGCGCACGGACAGAAACAGCGACAGCCAATTTCATACGAGCCCCAGGCTTGCCTTGATCTGGAACCCCAGTTCCGACCTGACCTTAAAGCTTCTGGGTGGCCGTGCCTACCGCGCCGCGAATGCTTATGAATCTGCGTATGCGCGCGATCAGGTATATCTGGCCAATCCCAAACTCGCGCCAGAGACGATACGTACTTTGGAAGCAATAGCGGAATATCAGATTAATTCGCATCAGGAAATGGGATTGTCCCTGTTCGACTATCGCTTGTCCGACCTGATACGTCAGGTCGATCTGGGCGGCGGTCTGTTTCAATATCAAAATCATCCTAGTGTTACTGCGCAGGGCGTAGAGTTATTTCATCGTTTGCGTACCAGGGACGGTCTGGTCGTCAATACCAGTTTTGCCTTTAATCACAGCCGTGATATGAATGGAATGAGTCTGGGAAACAGTCCGCGCTGGATCAGTAAGCTGCATGCCAGCCGTGCATTATGGAATGACAACTGGGTTGGCGGACTTGAGTTCAATGCGCTGGGGCCGAGAACGCTGGATTGGCGCGGTACACGCACTGCGATGGGCACGCAATCAGTGCTGAATCTGACGCTGAATATCACTAAATTATTGCCTGGTCTGGATCTGCAACTACGCGTCACAAACGCACTGGACCGGCGGATTTTATATCCTGCCTCAGACGAAGCACCTACCAGCACCTTGCCCGGCGATGGCCGGCAATGGCAACTAGGATTGAACTATGCGTTTTAAATTGCGCAGGCAATTTTTGAACTATCTCACCTTGGCTGCATCGCTGCCCTTGTGCATTGCCTCACCTGCAGCTGACGACGTCGCAGATGCGCCTGAATACGCGCTGAAGGCGGTCTATCTGAATAATTTTGCGCTATTTACTGACTGGCCTGAATCCACTGATGAGGCCCTGGAGTTTTGCGTATTCGGCAAAGATCCGTTTGGACGTTTTTTAGAAAAAGCCGCACAAAAAAAAATCCGTGGTAAAGCCATCCGTATTCGCCGTGCTGTGAGTGGCGCGGATCTTAAAAATTGCCATTTATTGTTTATCCCTGCTGCGGAGAGAGAGAACTTTAACCGAATTGCCCCATCCATCAGTCAGCAAGCCATTCTCACTGTGACCGAAACATCACATATCGATGAGAAATACCCGAATGTGATGATCGTCATCGTGCAGGACGGTAGTAACGTCATGTTTGACGTCAATCAGAACGTCGCAAAAACGGCAGGATTGACCCTGAGTTCCAAGCTGTTGCGTCTCGCGCGTAATGTTAAATGATGGATAAAGCGATGACGACTAAGCCGATGATAAAAAAAACGCTGGAAAAAAAGCTGATGCTGGTGAATTTGCTGGCTTTCAGTCTGGCGTCTTTTTTTGCGGTGGCGCTGATCGTGTCTTACCTGTGGATGACGGCACGCACCGATCTGCTGCGTAATACCGAAATCGTCGCCCAGGTGATTGCACAGAACAGCGCACCGGCATTTTTATTTAAAGACGCAAAAGCGGCACAGGAAGTCGTACGTGCGCTGGCGCAGGATACCAATGTTCTGGCCGGTGAGTTGCGTTACCCGGATGCGACTTTGTTTGCCTCGTATGTTCGTCCGGTGAGCCCTGACCAGCCATGGCAGATCAGTGATGCACCGGAAGCCACCCCTTTGCACACCGTCGAGTCACGTTTTTATTCACGCTACCTGGTTGTGAATACGCCTGTCATGGCGGAAGAGCAGCAGGTCGGAAGCCTGCAGATGCATGTTGATTTGACCGCGACATACCAAAGGATAGCCGGACTGGTGACGGTGATCGTACTCGCGACACTGGCAGCGGTATTGCTGGCAGGGCGACTACTTAAGCGTTATCTGCGCCGCATTCTTAATCCTATTCAGCAGCTGGTTTTGCTGATGCAGGAGGTGTCCGGTAAAGATGACTATAACCAGCGCGCCTTGATTCCTACCGATGATGAAATTGGTACGTTGGGCGAAAGTTTTAATTTTATGATTGAGCAGATCCAGCGCCGGGATATGGCAATCGGTAAGGAATTAGTCGAACGTAAGCGGGCAGAAATTCAACTCGATCATATTGCGCACTACGATAGTGTGACGGGATTGCCGAACCGGCATTTTTTTACTCGCCGTACCAGAGAGCTGGAGCATCGCGCTAAAAATTCGGCCAAATTCGGCCTGCTATTTATCGATCTTGATAACTTTAAATATGTGAACGATACCTTCGGTCATCGCATCGGTGATCTGTTGCTGATCGCCGTGGCAGATCGCTTGCAAAAAACCTTGCGCTCGAACGATCTGGTCGTGCGACTGGGAGGCGACGAATTTGCGGTGCTGCTCGATAATCCTAAAAGTACCGATGATGCCTTGCGTCTGGCGGAAAAATTATTGGCCTTATTGAGTCAGTCATTTTTGTGCGAGATCCATGAATTCAACGTCGGTGCCTCCATCGGTGTGGCGATGATGCCTGACCATGTCAGTACATTTGAGGACCTTCTCAGCTCGGCTGATGCGGCGATGTATGAGGCAAAAGCCTTTGGCAAGAACAATGTCCAGCTGTGGAAGCCTGCGATGTCTAAACGTACTTTACAGCGCTTTACGATTGAATCCGGTTTGCGCAAGGCGATTGAAAATGCCGAGCTGGAAGTGTATTACCAGCCTATCATGGAACTGGCGACCAATAAAGTCGCGGGGATGGAGGCCTTATTACGCTGGAAGCATCCGAGTCTGGGTTTCGTCTCTCCTGCGGAATTTATTCCGATTGCCGAAGAGAGCCAATTGATCGTGACCATAGGCGAATGGGTATTGCATCAAGCCTGTACGCAGATCAAACGGTGGGAACAGCAATTCGGCCCTTTGTTTGTCGCGGTGAATGTCTCAGCAAGGCAGTTCCGTCAGCCCGGGTTTGCCGACAGTGTGGAGCGCATCGCCCGGGAAAATGACTGTCCGGCGCATTTGCTGGAGCTGGAATTGACTGAGACGATGCTGATGTCGCAGACGGCGGAGACTCTGGCGATTTTGACGGATTTGTCCAGCCGTGGTTTTAAATTATCACTCGACGATTTTGGAACGGGCTATTCTTCACTGGCCTACTTAAAACGCTTTCCGATTCACAAATTAAAAATCGACCGGAGTTTCGTCTCGGATTTACCTGATGATAAAGATGATGCCGCGATTGCACAGGCGATCGTCTCTTTGTCGAATCATATGGATATGCGGGTCGTCGCAGAAGGTATCGAGACCCGGGAGCAGGCAGAATTTTTACGGGGGCTCGATTGCACTTACGGGCAGGGATTTTTATTTAGCAAGCCTTTACCTGCACCGCAGTGCGCCGACTTTGTCGAGCAAAATTTACGTTCTGCATTGAGCATGCAGGGGAGTCAAACTATATCGACCTAATTTTTTGCAGATGCCGGCCCTGATGCTGGTGTATGCAAAATTAAACCCATCGCACTGAGTACGATGGCAGTACCTGCGATGGTCGAGGTGCTGACGGTTTCGTGTAAAAATAAATAGCCCCACAACATACTGAACATCGGAATCAGAAAAGTCACGGTCATCGCCTTGGTAGGCCCGATGCGACTAATGAGCGGAATGAAAATCGCTTGCGCTACGCCAGTTGCCAGCAACGCGAGTGAGAGCATGCACGCAATCGCAGTGACCGAGGGGAGCTGATGTGGCAGCGAGAACGGCACTGCCGGTGCCAGCATCAAGCCTCCCAGTAGCATGGAGCCGCATGCCATTGCATATGGATGAATGCCTGTTGATGCGGTGTTGCTAGCAGTTTTATTTTGTCCCATCTTTTTCATCAAAATACTGGAGATCGCATAGGAGGCTGCGGCTGACAGGCACGCCAGAGCGCCGCTGAGTGTCTGTGGATTCAGATCCAGTGCACCCGCGCCAACCAGAACGGCCACGCCGATAATACCCAGCAATAAACCAGTCAACTTACGCACCGTCAGGCGGTCTGCCAGCCAGACAATGGAAAATAAAGCGCCGAATAAAGGCGCAGTCGCATTTAACACTGCTGAGTACGCAGTCGGCAAAAATTGTGATGCGTAAGAGAAGCAGGAAAATGGAAACGCTGCAGAGAAGAATCCGACGATGGCATACGATTTTACGTTCTCCCTCCATAACATGGGAACGGATTGCAGCCGCACAAAACCCAGCAAGGCAAGGCCAGCGATTGTCACGCGCAAACTCGCGGTCACTACAACCCCTAATTCCGGTACCGCGACACGCATAAAAATAAATGATCCTCCCCAGATTGCAGCAAGGAGAATGAGTTTGATCAGATCTGAGAGGGGCATGGTCGAAGGCAGGAAACAGCGGAGGCCAGATTGTAGCATCTGGCTCCGCTCCCGTTGTTTGGCCAAGGCCAGGCGCAATGATGGCACCAGCAGATCAGGTTATTCCTGAGAGCAGTCCTTCGTTAAGCCAGGTATGCAGCCAGCCTGCAATTTGTACGGTGCTTTCCGGGTTATGTTCAGCCGCCCCGGCACACACATCGGCAAAACTTTTTCCGGCACTGAGTGACTGCAGCGCTTGGTGTTCTGCCGGTGAGACCGAGCGGAAATGCGCTTGCAACTCTCTGCGCCAGATCAGCCAGATAACCGCGTCCTCAGATCGCTGCGGTGCTGGCGGAGTTTGTTCTTCGCTCAGCGCCAGCCAGGTTGCCACCGAATTCCACTGGCTGTGCAAAAAGTGTTGCGATGCCTGACAACTAAATCCTATGCTTTCCCATGCATGCGGCGCTATCAAACCTAGGTTGTCGATGCTTAGCACGGGCTGATCTTCTGCATCAAACGCTAGGCTTAAATACCATTCAAATCCGGCAAGTTCGGCAACCAGGGGATAGTCAGAAAAGAAGACCTGGCAAAACGCAGGAAAATCAGCGCCATACCAGCGCAAATTGCGCGATTGAGATGGGTGCACCTGAATATAGGCACGGCATGCCTGATCAAATAATTCGTCGCCGAGATAGGCACGGGTTTTATCAAACGCGCTGGACAATGCTTCGCATAAGCGCAAACGATAGCCATCGAAATAAATGGCAAGTCGCTCTTCCGTCGCTAGCCCAGATTGATTGCCTATGTGAGGCAGTATGCTGGCTAGCGTATTGAGACCAAGAATCACATCTTGAAATTCAGCTTGCAGTTTGCCAAGTGCGGAAAGCGGCATCATGTCGAAGTCTCCGGCATGGCTTGATGGTATTGATGGTGAGCAGGGTATGCAGGCTGTGCAGGGGCTGATTTAGCCAGCAGACATTGTTCTACCGAGACACACCGGGCAATCTGACGCGCAATCTCCAGTTCAGACACCAGATCTGCCAGAGGGGGAATATGATCGTCACGCTCTATCATGCTGGCAACGTTACCGAAACGGCGCAAAGCCTGTTCGTATAAAGCCCATACCGGATCGGCGACCGGATGATCATGCGTATCAATGATATGGGTGCCGTGATCATGATGGCCAGCCAGATGGATTTGCTGTACCCGCTGCACGGGAATCGCATTGAGATAAGTCACCGGATCAAAACCATGATTGACGCTGCTGACGTAGATGTTGTTGACATCGAGCAAAATCAGACTGTCCGACTCTTCTGCCACAGCGGCCACGAATTCCCACTCACTCATCGTGTCGCTCTTAAAAGAGAGATAACTGGAGACGTTTTCCAATACCAGCGGACGTTCCAGCACATCTTGTACGCGCCGGATATTCTGTACAAGAATGTTGATCGTCTCTTCGTTATAGGGCAGAGGAAACAGATCGTGCAGATTTTTACCATGTACACCAGTCCAGCAAATATGGTCAGAAACCCACAGCGGCTGAACGCGTTGTATCAATTTTTTTAAGTCACGCAAATAGTCTGGATCCGGTCCTTGAGCCGATCCTATTGACATTGATACACCGTGCATCACCATAGGATAATCGCGTCGAATCGCATCTAGCATCGCGAGCGGTTTACCTCCCGGTACCATGTAATTCTCAGACAGGATTTCAAACCAATCTATTGCCTGTGGCGCAGCCAGAATCTCATGGTAATGATCGGTACGTAGTCCCAGACCGAAACCTGGTGAAGCGATGGGCATGCTCATTTTTAATCACTTAAAAAAAATTGCGCTTGTCCGGGATGACCAGAGCAAGCGCATGACAGACGGGCTTTGGGATTATTTATCCAGATCAACGATCTTGCCGTTTTTCGCCAGGCATTCACCAGCTTTCGTTGCAACGAAGCCGTGGCCTTTGCAAGAGTTCTGGCCTTTGCAAGCGTTCTCCGCTGTTTTGCAATCACTAGTTCCCTTGCAGCTGTTGATGCCAGCGCAATGTACTTTATCGCCAGCACTGACAGTTGCAGTCGCAGCGAAAGAAGCACCGGACAATGCCATAGCAGCAGCGGCAGCAGCGATCAGGGCGCCAGTTTGGATAGTTTGTTTCATGATGTATTCTCCGAAAAATAAATTGTTGATGAGTAAAAATTACCGGCCAAGGATTGAACCTTCAAGTTCATCACAAAGAGTTATTTGTTGTTCTTTGCTTGAACTTGAGCATCAGTCGTACGCAAACTGGAATTACTTACACTGGTTTTAAAATATTTTTTAAATAGTTGAATTTCATTACCTTTGATGAAATGTGCTTATGCTGAAAATTAGGCTCAATTCACAGAATACATAATGATGTTCCCTGTACCCATGTTTGAGTCTGTCTGGAACTGGTCCTTGCTAAATCGGAAGATGAAGGAAGATGCCGGGCTAACGAGATACGTTGTGGTGTAGGGATGGGGCACTCAGATCGCTAGTAGTTGCGAAGTAATGCAGAGTGTTGATGCAGATACTTTCCAATGACGGTAGATTTAAGTCAGCTTGCCAGCTAAGACGGCAATCAGAGCTAGTGTTTGAAGAGCTGTCTATCGGCAACGACAGGCCGGAGCAGTAAGGCTTAGATCAGATGACTCTCATCAAATTCATAGGTCACGATGCGCTGATAAATGTCTTCACGCTCTTCAGGCGCGGCATGCAGCAGGCGTGCGACGGCTTTGCTCGGGACTTTAAAATACTTACGGCGATTTTTGCGCATGTCTTGCGTACGCCAGCCTTTTAAGGTTAGCCATTCCCATTGCTCTGGCTCCAGAGTCATGCGCAATTGAATTTTTAAACGATGCAGGACGATGGTGCTGCCAAAAGTTGGCATGCTACCCGGTGGCGGTAGCATCCGTTCTTTACGGATCTTAAATAAAGACCTGATTTCGTTTTTGACGATATTCAGCATGGGATGTGCAAAGGACTGGTTTGATTGTGTTGGCGCGCCATTACCAATAATAGGGATGTTACCGTTAAGGATAAACGCTAGCAAAATATTAATTGTCTAAAAGCAAATAATAACAGGTGCAAACACGGTATGCAAATCTGCGCTGCATGTCCGTGTCAATAGAGGCTAGATCGACCGGATCGGCTTAATAAAAGATCTTTGCCTGCGCACCGTAAGCGTTACATCAGCTTGATATCATCGTGTAAGTTGGCGTTGAGCGCACACTGGACACAATGGATTGCGGTTGATGCGGATTGGTGTCCACTCCATGTTTTGTGCATCGAGCAGAAGCAAGCGTCCGGTCAATGCCTGTCCTATCCCCATGATTACTTTTAAGGCTTCAGCGGCCTGCATGCTGCCGATGATGCCGACTAAGGGAGCGAACACGCCCATGGTTGAGCACATAACTTCTTCAAACGCCTGGTCTGGCGGGAACAGGCAGGCATAGCAAGGCGATGCAACGTCGCGCGTATCAAACACACTAATCTGCCCGTCGAAGCGGATTGCCGCACCAGAGATTAGCGGAACACCTGCCGTGACACAGGCCCGATTGACTGCATGGCGCGTACTAAAGTTGTCGCAGCAATCGAGCACGATACTGGCGGACTGAACTAATTCGTACAGACGTTCATCGCTGGCTTTCTCCTGCAGAGCGACGATATTGATCTCGGGATTAATGGCTTCCAGCGTTTGTTTTGCCGAGCTTACTTTGGCCTGACCGATGCTCGCAGTATTGTGCACGATTTGCCGCTGTAAGTTAGTCAGGTCGACGGTATCGTGATCTACCAGTGTGATGATACCGACGCCAGCACTGGCGAGATACAAGGCCGCGGGCGAACCCAGCCCGCCTGCACCGATAATTAAGGCATGAGCTGCCTGGATTTTTTCTTGACCCTCTATGCCAATCTGATCGAGCAGGATATGCCGCGAATAACGTAATAACTGGTGGTCGTCCATATGGGATTCTCTGGCTTTAGAAAAGTGTATTGCGTGACTTGCCGAGTATTGTAAGCGGAATAAGAATGCATGGGACGCAGATAAAAAAAGACCGCATCAGTTGCGGTCTTTTAACAAGCCTTAAGTCGGTTCCATCAGGTTTGACAGGCCAATCAAACCTGTCAAACCTGATTTAATTCTGGTTATTTTTTCTTGCTGTCCGATTTGCCTTCTGACTTGGTATCGGCCTCATCCTTCATCTCTTCTTTTGCTTCGGCTTTGGCGACTTTAACAGGCAAGCCCTTCAAGTGATTTAAAGCTTGCGCCAGCTGGAAGTCATCTTTGCTACCGTATTCGAGCGGCTTACTTTTCTTTGCCATTGCAATCAGTCTTTGCTCCTCTTCGAGTTCATCGACTTTGCCTTTATTGGTTTGCTCAGCTTCTTTATCATTCGTCAGATGTTTTTGTAAATCGGCCTCACGTGTACGCAGGCTATTGAATCCGTCACCATCGGCGGTTTCTTCAACGTTCAGATCTGGCACGATACCTTTCGCCTGGATAGAGCGCCCGTTCGGTGTGTAATAGCGTGCTGTCGTCAGTTTGACCGCGGTATCGGCAGACAGTTGACGGATGGTCTGCACCGATCCCTTGCCGAAGCTCTGGGTACCGATAATGGTTGCACGCTTGTAGTCTTGCAATGCTCCTGCGACGATCTCGGATGCGGATGCGGAGCCGGTATTAATCAGCACTACCATCGGTACATTTTTGATCGCTTCGGGTAACTTGCTGAGCGGATCGCCGACAGCACGGTTAGCATAATTTTCGCGCTTAGCGTAATACGTCGCTTTGGAATCTGGCAACTGGCCGTTTGTTGATACCACGACTACGTCTTTTGGCAGAAACGCAGCAGAGACGCCGATAGCACCTGGCAATACACCGCCGGGATCATTGCGTAAATCCAAGACCAGACCTTTGATGTTCGGATCCTGCGCGTACAGTGTCTGGATTTTTTTCGCCATGTCCTCGACCGTCGGTTCCTGGAATTGCGCGATGCGCAACCACGCGTAACCAGGCTCGATGAGTTTCGCTTTGACGCTTTGCTGCTTGATCAGTTCGCGGGTAATGGTGACGACGATAGGTTTATCTTCCGTCTTGCGTGCCAGCGTCAGGGTGATTTTGGTATTCGGCTCGCCACGCATTTTTTTGACGGCTTCGTCCAGCGACAGACCTTTGACGGGTTGCGAGTCAAGGCGGGTAATCAGATCACCTGCTTTGACACCGGCGCGATAGGCGGGAGAATCTTCGATGGGGGAAATGATTTTGACATAGCCGTCTTCCATCCCGACTTCGATCCCGAGGCCGACAAACTTGCCTTGTGTGCCTTCGCGCAGTTCTGCGTAGGCTTTTTTATCCAGATAAGCTGAATGTGGGTCAAGTGAGGCGACCATGCCTGAAATGGCTTCGGTCAGCAGTTTATTATCTTCTACCGGCTCCACATAATCCGATTTGATCAGACCAAACACGTCGGCCAGCTGACGCAGCTCTTCAACCGGTAAAGGCGTGCCAGCACTTTTTTGCGCCAACGCAGAAAATTGCACTGACGCGGCGACACCAGCGATCATGCCTAAACTGATTAAACCAAAGTTCTTAATTTTGCTGCCCATGTTTTATAACTCACATCTCACTTAATTGTTACCCAGGTTAACGGGTCGAATACGCGCTCTTGATATCTGAGCTCAAAGTATAAACCTGATTCTTCATTGCCGCCGCTATTACCCGCACTGGCAATCGTGTCACCGGCCTTGACGACATCGCCGACATGCTTGAAAACCGACTGATTATTGCCATACAGGCTCCAGTAGCGGCTGCCGTGATCCACAATGATCATATTGCCAAAGCCGCGCAGCCATTCGGCAAAAATGACTCGTCCTGCTGCAATTGCCTTGATCTCAGCCCCTTCATTGGTCTTAATAAAAAGACCTTTCCAGCTAGGGCCATCGCCACGTTTACTACCAAATCTGGCGATGAGCTCACCTTTGACAGGGAGGCGTAACTGCCCTTTGAGCTTGCTGAACTCCCCTTCAAAATTATTGGGTGTGGGCGTTTGCTCGTTCTTGGCGAAGGATTTTGCCGGTGGCTCATCGGCGTCAATCGCATTGGTGTTGCTTGCTTTGCCTGATTTTTTACCTTGATTTGCAAGCGCCTTGTCTTTGGCCGCTTTGTCCCGCTGTTCTTTTTCTAGTGCGAGTTTTTCCTGGCGTTGTTTCTCGATTTGGGCGGCTCGTGCTTGCTCTGCTTTAATTTGTTCTTCGATAAGTTTATTCAGGCGCGACACTAGATTACCCAGACGCTGCTCATCTTTTTGCAAGCTATCCGCTTCTTTCTTCTGCGCGTGCAATTTGTCTGCTAACTGGGCGAGCAAAGTGCTGCGTTTTTTCTTTTCTGATTCGAGCGCATTTTTATGCGTGAGTTCTTCTTGCGCGATTTCATCTAATTCGTCTTTGGCTTCCTGCTCATCCCTCGCATTCTTTTCCACTGCGGCCAGGCTGACACGCAAGCCCTCTATCATTTTGGCCTGGGTTTGCGAGACATAGCTCATGTATTGCAAGTCGCGGTTGATGCGATTCGGATTGTCGCCAGAGAGTAATAATTTGATACGGTCACTATCGCCGCGCATGTACTGGTGACGCAAAAAATCGGAAAGTTGTTTCTTCTGCAGATCTACCTTGGCACTGAGCCGCTTTTGTTCGTCTAATAGTTTTTGTAAACGTGCTTCGGTGTCGCCCTGCTCGATTTTTAAATCACGTAAAGAACGATTCGCCTCTGAGATCGCCTGCTCGGATGCCGCTAAAGCATCGCTGGCTTTGTCTTTGGCGGTTTCCGTTTTATTGATATCGGTTTTGAGCGTCTTCAGTTTTTGCTGAAGTTCGGCGCGTTGTGCTTCGGCCTGATTTTTTTGTGTGGCGCGCGCAGTAGAGGCCGCATGAGCGCTATGCGATGCTGCTACGCTGATTATCAGAGCAATCGCAGCATGACAGACCATCGCACATAGTCGTGACGCTAAGGACACTACATACGATGGCGTGTGGTGAGTGCTTTGTTGAAAAGCACCCGTTACGGCTTGATGCATCAAGATACTTATTTGGATTTTCCCTGGCTGGCAACGGCTTGCAACGCCGCTTCGATAGCGGACTGGTCGCCAAGGTAATAGTGTTTGATGGGCTTCAGATCAGCATCTAATTCATACACCAGCGGCTGACCGTTTGGAATATTCAGGCCAACAATATCGGCATCGCTGATGCCATCCAGCATTTTGATCAACGCGCGCAAACTATTGCCGTGAGCACTGATGATGATGCGTTTGCCGGAGCGGATTGCTGGTGCAATCGTATCTTCCCACGCTGGCATGACGCGTTCTACGGTGTCTTTCAGGCATTCTGTGAGTGGAATTTGCGCGCGGGACAAACCGGCATAACGCGGGTCATTGAATGAAGCGCGTGGATCGTTTTCTGTTAAAGCATTCGGTGGCGTATCGTAGCTGCGACGCCACACCAACACCTGCTCATCACCATACTGGGCGGCGGTTTCCGCTTTGTTCAAGCCTTGCAATGCGCCGTAATGGCGCTCATTGAGGCGCCAGTCATGCACTACCGGCAGCCACATCAAATCCATTTCATCCAGAGTGCCCCAGAGCGTGCGGATGGCGCGTTTCAATACGGAGGTGAATGCCAGATCAAAAGTGAAACCAGCTTCTTTCAGAACCTGTCCGGCCTGACGTGCTTCGACTACGCCTTTCTCCGTCAGATCAACATCGGTCCAGCCAGTAAAGCGGTTATCGAGATTCCAGGTGGATTCGCCGTGGCGCATCAAAACGATTTTGTACATGATTTACGTGAAATTGTTGTGAATTTGAGGGAGTCAGTCGCTATTGCAGCATCTATTTTATAATGGCGGCGTTGGTTACAGATACTTTACTGCTACTTATTACCGTTTATAACAATTAACTCACCATTGGAACACTGTGAAATTCTTTATTGATAACATCTGGATTATTGGCCTCGCCTTGGTTTCTGGCGGCGCATTGCTTTTTCCCGCGCTACAAAGACGTGGCGCGAAGGTCACACAATTACAGGCAACCCAATTGATCAATCAAGGCAAGACCGTCGTGCTTGACGTACGCGATGCGGCTGAGTTTGCGGCAGGTCATTTACAAAACGCAAAAAATATTCCTCTTGCTGAATTGCCAAACCGCTTGAAAGAGCTGGAAAAATCAAAAAGCGCTACCATCATCACAGTCTGTGAGCGTGGTATCCGCTCTGCGACTGCGGCAGGTGTGCTGAAGAAAGCAGGCTTTGAACAGGTAGTCAGTCTTGAAGGGGGCGTTGCGGCTTGGAAGTCGCAAGGTCTGCCGACAGTAAAATAATCCGGTAATTCAGTTATTCAGTTATTTAGCGCAGGAGAACAACATGACAGCGCATGTCCTAATGTATAGCACCGCAGTTTGTCCTTATTGCACCATGGCAGAACGCCTGCTGAAATCCAAGGGTGTTGAGGAGATTGAAAAAATCCGCGTCGATCTGGATCCAGTGATTCGTGACGATATGATGCAAAAGACCGGTCGTCGCACCGTGCCGCAAATTTATATCGGCGAAACGCATGTCGGTGGTTTTGACGATTTGTCTGCACTAGACAGGGCTGGCAAACTCGATGCGCTGCTGAATCCGGCTTAACTGGCAGCTTTTGTCCGGGGTTTACTTGCCGGAAATCAAATAAAATCAGCAAAAATCCCACTAATTTGAGGATTTTTGCTGATTTTGTATTTGACTTGATAGAATAACGCGCCGTGATCTTGAAATGGCTGAAAACAGCCACATCTTGCCATCTCGCTGTTCATTATTAATCTTTTAGAATTTTTAGAAAGTCTCACATGTCTGACGAAAATCTGCAGCCCGTATTTCAAATTCAACGCGTTTATCTGAAAGATTTGTCGCTTGAACAGCCAAACTCTCCAGCGATTTTTCTGGAACAAGAAGCACCGACGATCGAAGTTGCATTGGATGTGACTGCTGAGCCGCTCGCTGAAGGCATCGTTGAGTCCACTGTGACCGTGACAGTGACAGCGAAAATCAAAGACAAAGTTGCTTTCCTGGTTGAAGGCAAGCAAGCGGGTATTTTCGAAGCGCGCAATATCCCTGCGGATCAACTTGATCCATTGCTCGGTATTGGTTGCCCGAATATCATCTATCCATACCTGCGTTCCAACATCGCTGATGTGATCTCCCGTGCGGGTTTCCCGCCAGTGCATTTGTCAGAAATCAATTTTGAAGCTTTCTACCAGCAACGTCTGCAATCTTTGGCTGAGCAACAAGCCAAACTCGCAGCAGATGCCGGTACTGAAACGCCAGCAACCACTCACTAATTGTCATTATTGGCGATTGCCCTGCCAGCCTGTGTGCTGGCGGGGGATTAAGTGGAAACTACTATGCGTCGTTCTCTGGTTTTATCTGTAGTACTTGCTCTGGCATCGGCGTCAGGTGGTGCGTTGGCTCTCGATTTCAAGTCGATTGGTGCTTCGCCAGTCATTTTGTATGATGCGCCGTCTGCTAAAGGCAGCAAAGTGTATGTCGCGCCACGTGGTATGCCAGTCGAAGTAATTTTGACCTACGGCACCTGGAGCAAGGTGCGCGATATGGGTGGTGATCTCAGTTGGGTCGAGTCCAAAGAACTGGTTGCTCGTCGTAATGTGGTCGTGCGTGTAGCGAATGCGAAAGTCCGTGCCGCTGCCGATGAATCCTCTGCATTGGTTTTCAGTGTTGACAAGAATGTATTGCTGGAAATGGCAGAACCGGTCAATGCTGGCTGGGTCAAGGTCAAACATCGCGATGGCCAGATCGGTTATGTCAAAGTGTCAGAAGTCTGGGGCGTCTAAGTCAGAAGCGCGCAAGACGGACATAACAGGTATTGCGCAGAGTAAAAGGCATGCATAAAAAAGGACAGGAAGCTGTCCTTTTTTTTATATACTCCCCTCATATTTAAAAAAATATACCTATATCCGCATATAAACATTAGTGTTCTTGAATATACTAAGTGGAGTATGTAGAAGCTGATGCAAAAATCATGCTGTCAGCCATTACGATATACCATCGGTCAATAGGGAATTGGCGCACCGGTGCGCAGCAAAATGGCAGTTCCGGTATGAGCAACTATGAAACAACTTCTTGTGAAGGTCAGACTATGAACATCAGCATACTTGGTGCAGGAGCCTGGGGGACTGCCCTGGCGATTTCTTTAGCTGCCAGGCATGAGGTGCAGTTGTGGGGGCGTAACGCTGATGTCATGCAAGCAATGCAGGTCGGGCGTGAGAACAAGACTTATCTTGCAGGCTTCCCGTTTCCCTCTCAACTGCAAGCAAGTGACGATTTTCAGCAAGTGATCAAGCATGCCAGTGCAGACGATGGTTTATTGATTATTGCGACTTCGGTTGCGGGCTTACGACCTCTCTTGCAGCAATGCCTTCCGTATCATCCCAAGCATGTGGTCTGGTTATGTAAGGGATTTGAAGAAGGTTCGCAATTATTACCACATCAGGTGGTGCGTCAGGTGCTGGGTGATGATGTACTGGCAGGGGCGTTGTCTGGCCCTTCATTCGCTCAGGAAGTTGCCAGAGGTTTGCCGTGTGCACTGACGATTGCGTCCAGTTCTGCAGAGCTATGTCAGCACGTCGTGAATGCGGTGCATGGCAACGCGATTCGCGTGTATTCCAGTGATGATGTGGTCGGCGTTGAAGTCGGTGGTGCTGTCAAAAATATTTTAGCCATTGCCACCGGTATCGCCGATGGCTTGGGTCTGGGTTTAAATGCCCGCGCTGCTTTAATGACGCGTGGCTTGGCTGAAATCAGCCGGCTCGGCGCTGCCTTGGGCGGACATGTTGAAACGTTGATGGGATTGACTGGTGTCGGGGACTTGATATTGACCTGCACCGGCGATCTTTCCCGTAACCGTAAAGTCGGACTGGCATTGGCTCAGGGCAAGTCGCTGGAGGTGGTTGTGCAGGAGCTGGGGCATGTCGCAGAAGGTGTGCGTTGTGCCAGAGCCGTCAAAAATTTGGCAGAAAGTTTGCAGATTGAAATGCCGATTACGAATGCCGTAGCAGGGGTGTTATTCGATGATGTTCCCGCACAACAAATGATCGCGCGCTTACTGGCACGCGATGCGAAGCAAGAGCTTCGATAGATCAGTTGAGTGGTGGTCACAATAAAGCCGTCGGATAAATCAGGTGCGGCCATACGTACGGCGAAAACCCGGAAAGCTTAATACCCGGATGATGACGCTCTCAGGCACATGCTGCCGTCTCATTAATTCGCGGGTCTTTTTCAAACCCAGCGTAGACAGATAAAGCGTTCCTAGGTCCACCATAAAACGCGTCAGAATATCCTTACGGCGTAAGAACATATGGTGTTGCACTTGCTGTTTTCTGCGCCTGCTTCCTGACATGATTGCACCTGATGTTCTCTGCGAAAGTGATACTGGAGAGGGGACTACATAGGGCATGGCTGGACTGCATCTCGGACAAGGTCGGGTAAATTACTTACGCCACTTACTTTGCTTACTCACTCCGACGTTCTCACTGTAACTGATTTTTCAACGA
This sequence comes from Undibacterium sp. Rencai35W, assembly GCF_049340185.1. NCBI lineage: Bacteria > Pseudomonadati > Pseudomonadota > Betaproteobacteria > Burkholderiales > Oxalobacteraceae > Undibacterium > Undibacterium sp. Rencai35W. The sequence continues at coordinate 219,629 of NZ_JBMPPC010000007.1, read as the reverse complement.
AATCAATCTTGTTCTCCATCGACAGGCAATTTTTTGACGATGAGTTTTTGCGCTTGTCGCAGAGCGGAGGGCGATTTCTGGTGGCTGCCTGCACTTCTTTGTTTGGCGGCGACAGCTACCGGGTTACGTGGCTTGGTCTGTGACGGATCCAGGCGGAAAGTCAGTTTCTGGCGCGTTCCTGAAGTTTTATTAGCCATTACTGCTTTCCTTTCCGATCATTTTTCAGTGCTATATTTTGTGGTTTGTAAGCGGCGACAAAGCTTATAAAACATAGCGTGACAAGTCTTCGTCGACCGATAAGGCGGCGAGCTTACTCTCCACATAGGCGGCATCAATTACAACGGTACTACCCGAGTTTTGATGAGCGTCAAAAGAGATTTCTTCCAGCAGTTTTTCCATCACGGTGTAGAGCCGGCGTGCGCCGATATTTTCGGTTGTTTCATTGACGGAAAAAGCAATTCCTGCGAGCCTTTGCACTCCTTCATCACTGAATTCTACGGTGACGCCTTCGGTTGCCAATAATGCTTGATATTGACGTGTCAGACAAGCATCGGTGCTGGTCAGGATACGCTCGAAATCAGCAATCGACAGAGATTCCAGCTCGACGCGTATCGGGAAGCGACCTTGCAACTCCGGGATCAGATCGGACGGTTTTGCCAGATGAAAGGCACCAGAAGCAATGAACAGAATATGATCGGTTTTGATCATGCCGTACTTGGTATTGACGGTGGTTCCCTCGACTAGCGGCAGCAGATCACGTTGCACGCCAGCACGTGATACTTCAGCGCCGCCAGTTTCTGAGCGCGATGCGATTTTGTCGATCTCATCAAGAAACACAATCCCGTTTTGCTCGACATTCTGGATCGCCTGTTGCTTTAGTTCGTCTTCGTTGACTAGCTTGTCAGCCTCTTCTTCGATCAAGAGCTTCAGCGCTTCTTTGATTTTCAGCTTACGGGATTTTTTGCGGCCGCTGCCCACTCCCGAAAACATGGATTTGATCTGTTCTGTCATCTCCTCCATGCCAGGCGGTGCCATGATCTCCATTTGCGGTGCTGGCTCAGTGAGATCGATATCGATTTCCTTGTCGTCTAAGGCGCCTTCACGCAGGCGTTTGCGGAAGGTTTGACGAGTCGGATTGTCGACGGCTTTGTCCATGCTCGCAGGCTCGGCATCGCCAGTACTGGCGGCGTTACCGGTATTTGGAGCAAAGCCAAAATCACGTGATGGCGGCAACAGGATATCGAGGATCCTGTCTTCTGCGGCATCTTCAGCGCGGGCGCGCACCTTGCGCGTTGCTGCTTCGCGAGTTTGTTTAATGCCGATATCCACTAAGTCGCGAATAATCGTATCGACGTCGCGACCGACGTAGCCAACTTCCGTAAATTTAGTCGCCTCAATTTTGATGAAGGGTGCATCGGCAAGTTTTGCCAGTCGGCGGGCGATTTCGGTTTTACCGACACCTGTAGGGCCTATCATCAGAATGTTTTTTGGCGTAATTTCGTGACGAAGCGGCTCTGGCACTTGTTGTCTGCGCCAGCGGTTACGTAATGCAATGGCGACGGCGCGCTTGGCGCGGCCCTGGCCGACCACATGTTTGTCTAGTTCAGAAACGATTTCTTGGGGAGTCATGTTCATAGCGCTGGTCCAGGCTTATTCTAAGGTTTCTATCGTGTGGGACAAATTGGTGTAGATACACAATTCGCCAGCGATGGTGAGCGATTTTTTGACAATCTCTATCGGCGATAAATCGGTATTTTCTTGCAACGCTTTAGCCGCTGACTGAGCAAAGGTGCCGCCTGAGCCAATCGCGCCGATGCCGTCAGTGGGCTCTAATACATCGCCATTGCCGGTTATGACCAGAGTAGTTTCTCTGTCCGCTACCAGCAGCATCGCCTCCAGGCGACGCAGCATGCGGTCGGTACGCCAGTCCTTGGCGAGCTCTACGGATGCGCGCATTAGATGCCCTTGATGCTTTTCCAGTTTCGCTTCGAATCGTTCAATCAGTGTGAAGGCGTCAGCCGTTCCGCCAGCAAATCCTGCCAGTACTTTGTTGTGATACAGCTTGCGTACTTTGCGCGCCGTACCCTTCATGACGATGTTGCCTAAAGTGACCTGACCATCGCCGCCTAGTGCGACCAGATTGCCGCGTCGTACCGACAAAATAGTCGTGCCGTGGAATTGTTCCATGTGATCCTCAATGATGATGTTACTTGCTATATGTGCGCAAATTGTAGCGGCATCTGTTTGATTCAGAGCCTAAATGCAAGAACAAAGACAAGCATTCTGCGCTTCAGTCCGTATTCGGTTGTTGCGATGTAGTTAATTTCGTATTAATTTTCAATGTCACTTGATCTGCAAAACGCAGTTGGGTGACACAGTGGCCTTAGCTTGTACTGAGAAATGGGGTGCATCCCCAAAATTACAAGATAGGACAGAAGCAGAGCGCTGTGTGGAAATTAACGTTTGCGCGGGAAAATAGTGGCAACGTTTTTCAGGCCCATTGCATTGAACAGCGCCATGACGAGATAGTTGACTTCGACAAACTGGATATGGGTGTCGCGCGCTGCAGATAATGGCACTAAACCGTTAAGCAGTTGGGCAGATGCGCCGAATTCGACTCGCTCAAGTTTGGAGCAGTCGAGAATCAGGGGGTTATGGAAAGTTTTGGCGTGGTCGGCGATACGATTGATCAGAATATCTGTTTTGCCCTCAATCACAGCAGGCATCATAAAACGGTTTGAGGGCTGAAGTGTTTCGATCCGGATATCTGGCAGGGAGGTGGTGACTTTATTGATCGGTGCTTCAAATGAAGGAGGAGACACTTCGAATGTAATACAGTAATCCATACTGACTTCTTCAAACGCTTGTTCGAAGTGGAGTAATTGCAGGATTTCCAATAGCAGCAGCCATGGCGCTTCGGTTTCGTCACGACGACCTACTTGCAAGATCGCACGGATGTTGTCTGCCAGATCTTGCGCAGCCACCAACATCAGATCATGCTTGGTCTTTTTCAGATTCTTGATCGCCCGTAGCAATAAGCCGCAACCAACTGGATCCACTTCTTTTACGCGGGTGAAATCAAGTTTCAGGCTTTGACTTTTCAGGCTCATCTGTTGCAAGCGGGCTAATACCTTAACAATGTTCGCATCCAGGCTTGCCGGGAAAGACAGATTGGCCGTGGTTTGGTCTGCCTCGCTTTCTGTGTCTGCTTCCGCCTCATCAGGGCCATGCCAGATGGGCGGCGATGTTTCAAATTTACTCGCGTACTCAAGCGACAGACTGTCAAACTGCTGCTGATTACCGGTGATTTGGTACAGATCAAACAGCATATACCAGCCGATTTGCTCTACCTGGCCGAGATTGTTGTTATGTATTGCTGCCTGCAGCATTTGTGCTGCTACTTCGTTCTGACCACTGGCAAATAAAATACCTGCTTCTTCCAGTAACGGTACGGATTCAGTTTCCGCAAGCTCCGGTGTCATCACATCGGTATGCTGGCTCAGCAGATAATCTGTCGCTGGCAGTTCCAGTGGCAGAGTACTTTGAAAATCGGTAATGTGTTCTGCGGAGGCATCGGCATTTTTTGCTGTTTTTTTACTTACAGCATCAGGTGCAGACTTGGCAGGAATCGGACTCTTTGTCTTGCCCATATCGCGCGACATCTCAAATTCGATCGCATCGATTTTACGGGCAGTTGCACGTGCAACATGGCGTTGCGCCATGATGGATTGAGACGCTAATTCGTCCTCAGCAGGCACCGCGATATCGGTATTGCCGCTTTTTGAACGTGTTTTTTTAGCAGAAGTTTTCTGCGAGGAGTCATTCTCCTGCTGACCATTCTTCTTGCCGAAAAGCGAAAAAATCCCCACGTTATTCCTGAATATAAATAGTTGAAACTATTATGTGCTTCTTTGGATTACAAAATAATCTTGGTCATGGGCGCGCGACCAATTTGGCGAAGCTAAAGTATAGTCTGAAACATGTAACTTTTGTTAGCTGTGCAGCGGCTTTGCTCTAATGAAAATGTAAAAAATTCTACAAAAATTGTAACAGACAAGAATAATTTTGCATTTGAGCTTGCGTAAGGCCTGTGAAATTTATTGAATAATAAAAAAAGAGGACTTTATTTGTCCTCTTTTTAACCGTTTTGTGTTGGTGGTGTTCTGCTGATTTGTAATTTACTTACTTGACAAGGCCTGCATTTAAAACATCACTCTGACTCCGGCGACGACACCACGACCCGGCTGAGGTACGGTTTCTTTTAATACCGACGTCGCAAGACGGATATCTTGATTCAAGAGATTTTTCGCCAATAAAAACCAGGTGAGCTGGCTATTATTGTAGGCATGTGTGTAGGTCAAGCTGGCATCAAGCTTGGTATAACCTGGCGTCACATAATCCTCGAAACTCGCGAGCCGGTCCTGGCTTTGTGCACGCAAGACATTCAGGCCACCATTCCATGCGCCCATTTTATATGTCAGATCGATGCCAAAACGTGTTGCCGGTTGCAGGGGCAGATTGCCTGCGTCGTCGAGTGTGCCGCGGGATGTATCGGCAAATGCGCGTGCGGATAAACCTTCACCATGCTGGTTGTAGCTCACTTCAGCCTCGCCACCGCGTATGGTTGCGCTCGCTTGGGACCAATAGCGACGGGTGAATTCGGCGTCGGCATCAGGGACGCCCGCCTCGTCTACCTTGGTGCCATCGCTATGACCATACACATAATTGCTGACCTTGTTCAGGAACGCATTGATTTTCCAGCGGATCAGGCCGGTCGTTTTTTGTGCGGTTAATTCCAGATTGCGCGAGCTTTCTTTTTTCAATGTATTGCTACCGATGTCGTAGGTTGACGTCGATTCATGCGGACCGTTCGAATACAGTTCTTCGGTCGATGGTGCGCGTTGTGCCATCGAGAGTGTCGCACCGATGCCATAGCCTGGTGCGAATTGCCATAAACCGCCGACCGATGCAGAGCCGATATTGAAGCTACGGCTTGGTAGCTGGAACTGTGCTTCCGGATCGCGTTTGACGTTCTCGAGACGGGCGCCTGCACTGGCCATCACATCACCAAACGCTTTTTGCTCAACCGCGAATAAGGCGAGGGATGTGGACTTGGTCGTCGGTACGGTATCGGAGCGACCTGTGCTGGCAGATAAGGCAGAGAAACGGATGCTCTCTGTTTGCATGCCCCAGCTACCTTCCCATCCGTCCCAGTTTTTATGCGCAAGACTGATGCGTGTTTCCAGAGACTTATTCGTGAAATCGGTAATGGGAGTGCCATTTTCCATTTTCTCGGTATGTTTGTAATCCGTATCGGCAAGTTTGAAATGCAGCGAGTCAAAACCGGACAGCGGCGATTTGATCATGCCGTCGATATCGAGTCGATTCTGCTTCAGATCGATGAAGGATTTTTCAGCAGTAGGTATGCCGTAGCGATCGCTCATTGTTTGTACCGCAGCGCCGATATGGCCCCAATCCTTGATCAGCGCTGCGCCGATCCCGAAACTTGTTTCATGTGTGTAGCTAGTTGGTAATTTGCCGCTTGCAGAATTGGGGTTACCGGCTTCGGTCTGCCCAGGGATGCGGTAGTCGCCGGTGTCGCGTGTATTGCCATCGAGATGGAATGCCACATCGCCACTGGAGCCGAGGAGTGAGAATGAGGCATTTTTTTCCTGATTCACGCTGCCATAACGCAGTTCAGCTTCGCCGCTGATGTGCTTGCTGAGCACGGTGGGAATTCGCTCATCAACCACATTGACCAGGCCACCGATTGCGCCGCTGCCATATAGCAGTGCTGCGGGACCACGCAAAATTTCGATTTGCTGTGCGGTGGCACTTTCGCTTGCAACGGCGTGGTCATTAGATAGGCTGGAGACGTCGGCGACACCCATCCCGTTTTGCAAAATTTTGACACGCGGACCTTCCAGTCCGCGAATAATCGGACGCGATGCACCGGCGCCAAAACCTGAGGCAGCGACACCCAGTTCACCGCCCAAAGTATCGCCCAGCGAGGTGCCGAGTTTGGCGCGTAATTCAGGACCAGAGAGAATTTTGGCGGGTGTCAGGATTTGCATATTCTCATCATTGCCCAGAGGATTGGATGAGACGGTAACGGTGTTGATCGCGCTATCGGCGAATGCGGCAGAACTCAATGAGGCCAGTGCAGACAGCACGGCGCTTGCGATAAGGGAACGTTGGAAAGACATATTACTTCCTGAAAAATGGAAAAAAACAAGCGTCATCGAAACGATGGCTCGTGACATTACAGCGGGCAGATTGCCCGATCAGGAGAGAGAAGCTGGTGGTGCGCGGGAGGAAAAGTGCAGTTGCAAAGGCGCTTGCCAGCTTTGTTCTGCAGGCAGGTCGGCGGGGATGGCGGTGCCGGCTAAATCCGGTAATTGCGGCGTTACTGCATGCAGACAGTCTGCGGCTGTGAGTGCATCAAGAAACGCGCAGGAGTGTACTTGTTTATCGTCGCCAAATGGCTGACTGAACGCGTCTAAGAGTGTGATTGCAGACGGGTTCTGCGCCTGACTGACGAGCACATTGTAGGCGGGCTTGCCATTGCTCCAGCCAGCATGGGCGATTTTGTGACTTTGCCCTATCCACTGCGCCAGCAATAATGCGGGCAGCAGTATCCACAGCAGCAAGCGAGCTGTGTGATGTGGACGGGATAGAGAAAAAAGTCGCATGCAGATTTCGTGATTCTTACAAAAAAATGCTCAGGTCTATTGCTGTGATGTTGCGTGTCATTTGCTGTCTTTTCATGTCGCCATGAGGATATTTATTTGCGGCCTGTTTTATGACAAGCCTGCGTCATTTAAGTTCGCATCATATCTCTTACAAGAGAATGATCTGACGATCGCTTGTTTCGCTAAAAAACTAGCGCATGGATTGTGGTTATTGATGCATCCGGTAGTGTGGCAAAAAACTGACATTCTTTTGCATAAACGTCCTCAATCGCTGACTACGTACTCATTAATTGCAACTGGGTTGCACACATTTTGCCAAAAAAAGCGTGCATGGATAATGCACGCTATTGACTCACCGTAAGCCGAGGATTAATCGCCGTACAGTTTTTGCTTCATTTCGCGTCTTTGTTGTGCTTCCAGAGACAAGGTTGCTGTCGGTCGCGCTAACAAGCGTGGAACGCCGATAGGCTCGCCCGTTTCTTCGCACCAGCCATAGTCGCCTTCGTCGATGCTGGCGATGGATTGCTGAACTTTTTTCAACAATTTACGCTCACGATCACGGGTACGCAATTCCAGCGCGTGTTCTTCTTCAATGGTAGCGCGGTCAGCCGGATCCGGAACCAGCACGGTTTCGCGCAGATGTTCGGTAGTTTCGTCGGCGTTTTTCAGCAAATCCTTCTCTAGCTGTTGCAAACGGGCTTTAAAAAATGCCAGTTGTGCAGCATTCATGTAGTCCTTCTCGCCCATCTTCAGAATTTCTTCTTCGGTGAGCAGAGCTGCGGGCGCATTGACTGTTGCAGTCGATTTAGGTGATTTAGTTGCCACTTCGCTGACTTTCGATACGACGGATTAACATACAAGTAATAGCTAAATTGCATTGAATCTGCATTTGGCTAGCCATTATCCTCCCCTTACTGACAAAGTAAATGACATCCTGATGAAGTTTGCCTTTTACATTGCTGGAGCGGCAAAAGCGGTTGCCCCAATTCAGTAGCCCGCTAGTTTATACCAAACATAGTTTTAAACCATCAATAAATACTTCTTTAGGTAAATTTTTGCCAATAAACACCATCTTACTCTCGCGCAACTCGTCGTCACCCCATTTCATGCCGACATCCGTGCCCATAATTTGATGCACTCCCTGAAAAATGACCTTGCGATCAGCGCCATCCATCAGGAGCACGCCCTTATAGCGCAGCATGCGCGGACCGAATACATTAACTAGTCCGCCTAAAAATTCATCGAGTTTCGCGGTATTAAATGGCTGTGTGCTTTTAAATACAAAGGCGGCGATATCATCGGAATGATGGGCGTGATGATGATCATGATGGCTATGCTCATCATGAGTATGTCCGCAATGTTCGTCATGCACATGATGCTCGTCAATGTGTTCATCAGCATGTTCGTGAGCGGCTTCAGCCTGTAAAAAATCTGGATCCAGTTCGAGCTTGGCGTTCAGGTTGAAGCCTTTCAGGTCCAGCACTTCGCTAATCGCCACTTTGCCAAAATCAGCAATGCTGATGGTAGCGCGCGGGTTCATGCGGCTCAGGCGTTGTCGCAAGGTGCGGACTTGCTCTGCATCCACCAGATCGGTTTTAGACAGCAGAATTTTGTCGGCAAAACCAACCTGGCGTTGCGCTTCTTCGTGCTCGTCGAGTTGTTGCATAGCGTGGCGCGCATCGACCATGGTGACAACGGCATCCAGCATGTAATAACTGCCGACTTCTTCGTCGACGAAGAAGGTTTGCGCAACTGGTCCCGGATTGGCAAGGCCTGTCGTCTCAATCACGACACGATCAAAGTCGATCTTGCCGTCATTTTTTTGCTGTATCAGATTACTCAGGGCCACAATCAGATCGCCGCGAACTGTGCAGCAGATACAGCCATTATTCATCTCGATAATTTGCTCATTACGGTCCTGTACCAGAATATCGTTGTCGATATTCTCTTCGCCGAATTCATTTTCAATCACAGCGATTTTGTGGCCGTGGTCTTCTTGCAGAATCCGGTTTAGCAACGTGGTTTTACCTGAGCCTAAGAAGCCGGTCAGTATCGTGGTGGGAATTAATGCCATAACTGTCTTTCTGTACTTTGTGCGTTTTGTCGTGTTATCTGGCGCATTCGGCGCACCAGCCTTTGATGGTCAGTTCTATGTCGTGATTTTGAAAACCCTTACCGAGTGTCGCTTGCAGGGTCGCCTGTAACTGATCCTGAAGGGATGGGTGATGATGTGACTGGTTTGTACAATGCTGTTCTTCATCAAGGCAAAACACTTTGGCGCAGCGCGTACACTTGAAATGACCATGCTGATGCTGTATGCCGCTCGTTGCAACATGTGCCTGATCGTCGCTTCCTGTGTTGTAGCGAAAAATCCTGTCATCGCCTGCAATCTTATGTGCCAGACCGGCATCGGTCAGACAGTCAAGTGCACGGTATAGCGTCACTCTGTCCATCTCCGGCAGCGTATCTTGGATCTCCTGGTGCGATAAGGCGCGGCTGGTATTGAGCAAGGTTGTCAGGACGCTGGTGCGTGCTTCTGTTACCCGGATCGTCGCTTGCTGCAGCATCTGTTCGGCCAGAGCTCTTACCTCGTTTGCGGTCTGAGAGAGTGTGGGTGATTTTTTACGGGTGGCGGCTGTCATGATGAAAATCGGTGAGAGCAAAACGGCGGTAGTGACGATGCATTCTGTGTAGTACTTTGCGGTATTATGCCTGAAAATGCAATTCAGTTGCAAAATGCCTTGATGGCGATACGAAGAAACCCGGCGCTTATTTAGTCAGCCTCAGTGACCGCGCTTGGACCTTCTCATCAATCTGTAATGCCGTTATAGACTTACATAAAACCCTAAACCTCTCACCACAGAGGCACGGAGATGCAGATGAGCAACAGTGGCAGAGAAAAGCACTGATGCATTGATATTCTCTTTGTGTTGGTGCATCTTCTGCATCTCTGTGCCTGTGTTTTGAGGGGCAGATTGCATACCCCACGACTACTCATTTATGCCAGACCAACCATTCAATCCAGTCAAGCTATCACTCAATGTGATTCAGCATCATTCTGCCGAAGGGCCGGGAGAGATTGCTTTGTGGGCAGCGTCGCGAGGTGTGTATCTCAACATAATGCGCGCTGATCTGGGGGAGGTGCCGGAGGTGGGCGCGGGGCCAGTAATTATCCTGGGTGGCCCTTGTGCGGTGTACCGTCCTCCGTTGTGGTTGCAACGTGAACGAGCGTGGCTGCTGCAAATCCTGGAGCTAGATGCGCCGGTTTTCGCAATTTGCATGGGAGCGCAATTACTTGCAAGCTGCCTCGGGGCAGAGATTATTCCGGCAACCGAAAAAGAAGGCGGCTGGAGCCAGGTGCAATTGACTCATGGTGGCGAGATGGCGGTATTGCAGTGGCATGAAGATAGTTTTAGTTTGCCGCCGGGAGCCGTATTGCACGCCAGCAGTCCGGCTTGTCCTCAGCAATATGTGACCCATGGCGAGCGACGGATTGCTGTGCAATTTCATCCTGAATGGAATGCGGCATCGGTTGCGGAGTTAAATAATTTCTTTGGTGATGCGTCGCCTTTGCCGCGTTTGTCTGCCGCATCATGCGAAGGTAATCAAAGTAGCGAAGAACTTGAGCACGATGTGGCTCGTTATCGTATCGTGCGTGACTGGTTCTACCAGCGTCTCGATGCATGGCGGCAGCATTGGCATGCATGAGCGGTATTTGATGATGATTTAAATATACTCATCCCTAGTATATTTTAATGCGCCCTGTTTAAGGGTGAGATCAAGCCTATTTTTAATAAAATAAGGGGGAGTATATTATTTCTTCGCTCTGGGATGCGCTTGGTCATAGACTTTGGACAGATGCTGAAAGTCGAGCGAGGTATAGATCTGGGTCGCGGCAATCGAGCTATGCCCCAGCATTTCCTGGACCGCCCGCAGATCGCCTGAGGATTGCAACACATGACTGGCAAATGAGTGACGCATGACGTGCGGCGTCACATCGGCCGGAATGCCCAGCGACTGCGCATGCGCCTTGATTCGTAGTTGTACAAGACGTTGCGAGATACGGCTGCCGCGCTCGCTTAAAAATAAGGGATGGGGATCGGCTTTTAGCAACGTCGGACGTACGGCAATCCAGGCGAACAGTGCATCTATGGCATGGCGGCCGACCGGAACGATGCGCTGTTTATTGCCTTTGCCGGTGACATGCACCTCAGCCTGTTCGAGATCGACCCAGCCCAGGCTGATGTGTGCTTTTTCAATGGACTGGCTGATATCGAGTGCGACCAGTTCTGACACCCGCAATCCGCTTGAGTACAGTAATTCAAACATCGCCCGGTTCGCACATTGGCTCGCGGTGTCAGAGCGGTGTTGCGAGACCAGGCGCACCGCATCATCGGTGCCTAAGGCTTTGGGCAAGCTTTTATTTTTTTTCGGCGGTTTAATGCCATCGACAGGATTCGCTGGCAGAGTGATCTGCTCAGCCAGCCAGCGGTAGTAGCCGCGCCAGCACGAGAGCTTGCGTGCAATCGAGCGCGGATTCACTTCTTGTGCATGTAGCTGTGACGTAAAACGCCGGATCTGGTGATAGCTCAGGTTGGCAAGACTAAACTCACCAGCAAATTTTTTTAATTCGAGTAAATCGAGCCGGTAGCTCTCTACCGTATGTGGCGAGAGTTGCCGCTGAGTGCGCAGGACCTCCAGATAATCGTGAATCTCTGTCCGGGGCGCATCAGCGGTCATGGTGTGTGATGGATTGTGCGGGATTGATATAAATAAAATAGATGCGCGTGAATCGTCAGTCGATCAGGCAGTTCAGCGCAGCGCTGCTGGTGTCCGCGATTTTCACCAGGAAATCAGTTGCCATTTCTTTGGTAAAACGAGCCGCGTCAGGCGAGCCCAATACCAGCAAACCAAACGTAGCGGAGCCGGGTGCCAGGCGTAAAGGCAGCATCGCCAGCGACTGAATACTGTGATCGGATTCGATCCAGCCAGCCGCTTCAAAATCATGATTACTGCCGCAATATGGCGTCACCAGACCTTTGGCGAACAACTGTACGTCTTCGCTGACAGGCTCGGCAAACCAGGTATGGGAAAAATCGGGGGCGACTTGCCACAGGCGCAGCGTTGCATGCGGAACGGTAAAAATATCCTGTAAGCCCTGGGTCAGGATATGCGGCAGATCGACGTCATTGCGTGCCAGCAGCAACGACCGCGTCCAGCTCTGGAATTTAGTCGTAATCCCATCATTCTCTTGCGCCAGACGCATCAGATCGGACATGCGTAGTTCCAGCACTTTATACTTTTCGCGCACGACTTCCATCTGGCGTTCTTGCAGCGAAATCGCTCGCCCCATCAACGGGCTGGTCAGTTTGACGCTGGACAGGAGCTCGGCATGTTCTTCAAAAAAATGCGGATGGCTGGCGAGGTACTCGGCGATATCAGAGGAATTCATTCTTGGTCAATGTCGGTAAATTAGATAATGTCGATTTCGCCGTCAAACACAGTGACAGCCGGACCGCTTAAATATACGGGTTGTCCTTCGCCCTGCCAGGCAATCGATAGCTCACCGCCTTGCATGCTGACCCGTACAGGGGACTCCAGCAGACCGCGACGGATTCCCGCAACGGCAGCCGCGCAGGCGCCGGTGCCGCAGGCGAGCGTTTCACCTGCGCCGCGTTCGAACACGCGCAGACGAATGTGTTGAGGTGAGACGATTTGCATAAAGCCAGCGTTGACCCGGCGTGGAAAGCGCGGGTGATGTTCAATCACCGGGCCGTCCGTGGCGACCGCAGCGGTGCTGGTGTCGCCGACGACTTGTACGGCGTGCGGATTGCCCATGGAGACGGTGGAGAACAGAATCGTCTGGCCATTGATTTCCAGAGGCCAGAGCGCATCACGTCCCTGTGTTGTAGCGGTCAGTCCTGTGGCGTCAAACGGGACATCGGCAGGCAGCAGAACCGGTGCCCCCATGTTCACGGTGATGCTGCCATCGGCTTCGAGTCGCGGCTCAATCACGCCGGACATGGTTTCGACCCGGATCGCTGTTTTGGCGGTGAGTTTTTTATCGATGACGAAGCGTACAAAAGCGCGTGAACCGTTACCGCATTGTTCAACCTCGCCGCCATCTGCGTTGTAGATGCGATAGCGAAAATCAATGCCCTCACTCGGCGATTGTTCGACCACCAGAATCTGGTCGGCACCCACGCCAAAGCGCCGGTCTGCCAGCAGTTTCCATTGCGCGGGCGTGAACGAAATAGCTTGATTAATGGCGTCGATCACAACGAAATCGTTGCCCGCGCCATGCATTTTGGTGAATTTGAGTTTCATCAACACATTATAGCGCGCTCAGCGCGGCGACTTGCAGACGATTGTGCCGATCTTTTTGTCAATGCGTGTCAGACAATTTTATACACGCCGCATCCCAGCACCAGATCATCGGATACCGGCACGATATACGACATTTTTGCATCGACTTTGCGGGTTGCCGGATTCAAGATGGTGTAATCGACCCAGCCGCCACTTTGGGGAATGGCAAATGCATCGGAGACCAGTTTGCGTCCATCGAGCCCGGTGACCTCTAGCAGATTGACTTGCAGTTTTGACGCGTTGCCAGCAAATGCGCGGTATTGCCCGCTGCGATCAAAGGCGAACACATACATGTCGCGATCGGCAAATTGCTTGTCTTTATCTGCCGTAATCATGGGCAGCGCATTACGGCCAGCGCTTTGATACAAATGGACTGCCTTGTTCACAAACATCAGCGCCTCGTCCGCTGTACCTTGCCGGAGCTTGAATGAGGATACGGCTTTAGCTAAACCGATAGCGCGTTCTTCCAGCAGAATCGATGAATTCTTGGCTTGCTCCGCCATCTGTCCGTTGCTCTGCGTGATTTCGTCGAGATGACGTATTGCTTCAGAAATCTGCGCGAGGCCATTACTTTGCTCTTCTGATGCGGTAGAAATGGAATTGATATTGCCCGCCAGATTGCGGATGCCATCGACGATGTCCGTCAGGGTCGTATTCACCTCATTGATTTGTGATACGCCGGTTTTGACGCGATTGACCGAATCATCGATCAATAATTTAATCTCTTTGGCCGAGCCTGCGCTGCGCTGGGCGAGATTGCGTACTTCTGCGGCGACAACCGCAAAGCCGCGTCCCTGCTCACCGGCGCGTGCTGCTTCGACCGCAGCATTCAGCGCGAGGATATTGGTCTGGAAGGCAATCGTGTCAATCAGGCTGACGATTTCCTGCATTTTCAACGCACTGGTTTGTATGCCCTGCATGGAGTCAACTGCGGCGCTCATTGTGGTGCTGCTGGACTCGGCAATCAGTCTGACCTTTGAGGCAAGAATATCGACCGACCTCGCGCTCTCGGCATTTTTTTTCACAGTCTCGGCAAGATCTTCGACACTGGCCGAGGTCTGTTCCAGACTCGATGCCTGTTGTTCCGTGCGGATAGACAGATCGCCGATCCCGGTTGCGAGCTGATTGCCCAGTTGCGAGACCATACTGGCATTGCTACGGACATTGGCGACCAGTCCGGATAAATTGAAATTCATATTCTCCAGCACCAGTCCGGTCTGCGCCAGCTCGTCTTTGCCATGGATATGAATCTGGGTAGTCAGGTCGCCGGAGGCAACTGATTTTGATGCTTCTGATACCGCGCTCAGAGCCCTTACAAAGCCACGATAAAAGCCATACACCAGATAGGTCGTAAACAGGAAAGCGATGACAATGATCCAGATAGTCATGTTCCGCTTGAAGGCAAAGTCTTTTACGCGTTCTTGCAACAGGATGTCGAGCCGGTTCAAGACATCGGTCTGAAATGCCAGTAATTTGCTGATCGCCGTGGTTCCCTGCTCAAAGAAGGCAGGGCCATCAATGCTGACTTTTTCTCCTAGCAAATTGGCTTTAGCAGAGGCAATAAAGGCGTCACTGGTCTCAACAGCGGCTTTTTGCGAGACGGGAATTTCTTCCTTGGCACGCTGTAAAGACGGATTGGTATCAACCACTGCGTTCAGGGCAACTCTGAGCGCCTCTATTTTTGAAATTAAAACGGCTTTATCAGCGAAGTCGAGATCCCCTTTTTTAGCAAAGCCTGATCCCAGGCCACGTAATTGAGCGAGATTTTCTATCCACGACGGCATTTTCTGGATCGCGGTATCCATTAAAAAGTAAGTGGCTGCCTCAGGATCCAGCACTAGTCCGGTTTTTTCTGCTTCCAGTAGTAAAAAGCGTATGCCTTCAGCGACGAGTTGATGATGCTGGCTCAGATTGTCAGCCGCCGTGGCGGCAAGTTTGCCATCTGCCAACTGTTGTATTTGTTCAGATAATGCTTTCCATGATGCGCCTAGCTCTAGTGCCGGAGAGGCCATTACCAGGTCATTGATGCGTTTGAGCTGATCCTTGAGTTTGCCGCGAGTGGCTGTCAGCGGCTGTTCTACATCTTGTCCGGCGAATTTGAGATTCGTGAGGCCGCGGTGTTTTTGTGTTTCTATGATCAGGTCCATGACCTGTCTGGATAAGCCGATGCCGTTCGCTTCTTCAGCGGCGATATCAAGGTCTTGCTGGTATTTGAGAGTGATATTAACGCTGAGGATCAGCATCGGTAACGCGAACGTGGCTGCCATACAAAGCAGTTTGGTACGCAGACTTATTTTCCCCATGATAACGGAGCAGGGGTGCATGATACGACTGACGAGCTCTTGGTAATTGGCCATGCTGTCCTCTTGAGTAGTCGTGCTTTTTATTGCGTCTCACCTGAGATTTGTTTTCAATGAAATCTGGGGTGATACAGTTTGAACCGCAATTTGCCTCAGAATCATTTTCGCAGATTTTAGTGGCTTGATCGTTGTTAGATTGTGGCAAATATACAAAATAATTTACTCTCTGGAACGTATTTCAAGAAAATCTCTGTAGCTCACCTACCAGTACACTTGATGTATCTGTCAGTCGTACTGTACTGGTCTATTTGTTGTGCACTGTCCATTGAGACTGGCAATACACCGTGCTACTGTGGCAAGCTCGCAAGAGGTATATGATTCACTCACAAGGTGAACCAGGTTGTCAGAGGCGTTACCCCGCCAACACTAAAAAGCACGGAGACCCCATGAATGCACCCATCAAGTCACAGACGTTGATCGACAATGACATCACGCTGGACGACAAATTTACCCTGGAGCGCGGACGCGCTTTCATGACTGGCACACAGGCTCTATTGCGCCTGATGATGCTGCAACGTCAGGCAGATGAAAAAGCCGGATTGAATACGGCCGGTTTTATCTCAGGCTATCGCGGCTCACCACTGGGCAACGTCGATCTGACTGCCGCTAAAGCCAAAAAACATCTGGAAAAAGCGCATGTCAAATTTCATCCTGGCGTGAACGAAGATCTGGCCGCGACCTCGGTATGGGGTACGCAGCAAGTGAATCTGTTCCCGGGTGCTAAATACGACGGCGTATTTGCGATGTGGTACGGCAAAGGTCCTGGCGTAGATCGTTGCGGTGACGTGTTTAAGCATGCGAACCTGGCGGGTACGTCCAAGCATGGTGGTGTACTGGTCATTGCAGGCGATGACCACGCTGCGAAATCCTCGACCGCCGCACATCAGTCCGAACATATTCTGAAAGCGTGCGGCATTCCGGTCCTGTACCCTTCGTCGGTACAGGAATATCTGGATTACGGCTTGCATGGTATCGCGTTGTCACGCTACACCGGCCTCTGGGTTTCGATGAAATGCGTGACCGAAGTCGTGGAATCCGGTGCCTCCGTAGATATCGATCCTGAGCGTATCAAGCCGATTATTCCGAGTGATTTCCAGATGCCAGCTGATGGCATCAGCATCCGTACCCCCGATCCTGTGCTCGCGCAAGAAGCACGCATGATCAATTACAAATGGTATGGTGCTTTAGCTTATGCCCGCGCCAACAAGCTCAACCAGATTATCTGGGATAGTCCGCGCGCCAAGGTCGGCATCATCACGGCAGGTAAATCCTATCTCGATACACGTCAGGCTTTGGCGGATCTCGGTATTGATGAACAAACTGCTGCCGACATCGGTATCCGTCTGTATAAAATCGGCATGACCTGGCCGCTTGAATCACAAGGCGTACGCGAATTCGCCAAAGGTCTCGACGAGATTCTGGTGGTCGAAGAGAAGCGTCAGATTCTCGAATACGCACTCAAAGAAGAACTCTACAACTGGCAAGACGATGTGCGTCCGCGCGTGGTTGGCAAGTTTGATGATACCGGCGAATGGAGCGATCTCGATCACGCTGGCCATGGCGACTGGTTGCTGCCAGCGACGTATGAATTAAGCCCAGCGCAGATCGCCCGCGCGATTGCCTCACGCATCACCAAATATTTTTCTGGTCATCCGGTAGAGCAGCGCGTCAAAGAGCGCGTCGCTTATTTAGAGGCAAAAGAAGCCGCGCTAAATATCGCCGCCAAACCTGATCCGAACAAGGACCGCATCCCGCATTTTTGCTCCGGTTGTCCGCACAACACATCGACCAAATTGCCGGAAGGCAGCCGCGCTCTGGCGGGTATCGGTTGCCATTACATGGTGACCTGGATGAACCGCGAATCCACGATTTTCAGTCACATGGGCGGTGAAGGCGTGACCTGGGTCGGTCAGGCGCCGTTCACGACGGAGAAGCATGTCTTTAGCAATCTGGGTGACGGTACTTACTTCCATTCCGGTTTGCTGGCGATACGTGCGGCAGTTGCCGGGCATGTCAATATCACCTACAAAATTTTATTCAACGACGCCGTTGCGATGACCGGCGGACAGGAGTTTGACGGTCCGCTTGATCCTGGCATGATTTCACGTCAGATCGCCGCCGAAGGTGTCACACCGATTATCGTAGTGACGGACGAGCCGGAAAAATATCCGGCAGATTACAACTGGGCACCCGGCGTGACCGTACGCCACCGCAGCGAGCTCGATGCTGTTCAACGCGAGTTGCGTGAAATCGAAGGCGTGTCGGCCATGATTTATGACCAGACCTGCGCATCCGAGAAGCGTCGCCGCCGGAAAAAATTTGACAAGGATGGCAAGCCTGGCTTCCCTGATCCGGCCAAACGCGCTGTGATCAATGAAGCTGTCTGCGAAGGTTGCGGCGACTGTTCCGTGCAATCAAATTGCCTGTCCGTCGAACCTCTAGAAACCGAATTTGGCCGCAAGCGTCAGATCAATCAATCTTCGTGCAACAAGGATTTTTCTTGCGTGAACGGGTTCTGTCCAAGCTTCGTCACTGTCGAAGGCGGTAAGCTGAAAAAACCAGCTAAAGCCAAAGTAGAACAAGGCACCGCACTCGATGTCGCCAGCTTGCCAGCACCGGTATTGCCGGCAACGACGGAGCCTTTGAACGTGCTCGTAACCGGTATCGGCGGCACCGGTGTGATCACCATTGGGCAGATCATGGCGATGGCGGCACATCTGGAAGGCAAAGCGTGCTCCGTACTGGATATCACTGGTCTGGCGCAAAAAGGCGGCGCGGTGATGTCGCATGTGCGCCTTGCGGACAATGCGGGTGACCTGCATTCCACCCGTGTCGGTACCGGCATGGCAGATCTGGTCATCGGTTGCGATGAGGTCGTGACTGCCAGTCGTGATGCGTTGTCCCGGATGGGCGAAGGCCGCACCCGCGCAGTGGTCAACTCGTCTGTTTCTCCGACATCCACCTTCATCAAGAATCCTGACTGGACTTTTCCGGGTGAGAGCGCCGAAGCTGAAATTCGCCATTCCTGTGGTGAAGACCGCGTAGACATGGTTGACGCCACGCGCATGGCGACGGCTCTGATGGGCGATAACATCGCCTCGAATATGTTCATGCTCGGGTTTGCATGGCAAAAGGGCAGCGTGCCTTTAAGCGAAGCAGCACTGATGCGTGCGATTGAACTCAATGGCGTCGCGATTGACTTCAACAAGCAGGCATTCAACTGGGGACGCGTCGCGGCGCATGATCTGGCGGCGGTGAAAAAACTGGTCACGCCAGCCCAGGTCATCGAGCTCAAACGCGCTCCAACCACCGACGACACCATTAACAAGCGTATCGCTTTCCTGACCGAGTACCAGGATGCCGCTTACGCCCTGCAATACAGTGAATTCGTCAATAAAGTCAAAGCGGCAGAAGCAGCCATCGCCGATGGCAAGCCATTACGCCTGACCGAAGCCGTAGCGAAATATCTGTTTAAACTGATGGCGTACAAAGATGAATACGAAGTCGCCCGACTGTACACCGATGGTAAATTCCAGCAAAAAATCGCTGGCATGTTTGAAGGCGATTACAAAATCAACTTCCACCTCGCACCGCCATTGCTCGCCAAGACCGACAGCCAGGGTCACCTGATCAAACAGCAATTCGGTCCATGGATGATGAAAGCCTTTGGCCTGCTCGCCAAGTTCAAATCCCTCCGTGGCAGTGCGCTCGATGTCTTCGGCTATACCGCAGAACGTAAGATGGAACGCGCTCTGCCGGTCGATTACAAAGCCACAGTCAGTAAATTACTCACTCAGCTGAATGCCGACAATGTAGCAAAAGCCGTCGCGATTGCGAGTATTCCGGAAGACATCCGTGGTTACGGTCATGTCAAGGAACGCCACTTCGCCGCAGCAAAAGCGAAAGAGGCGCAATTGCTGGCAGAATTCAATGCCAGACCGCAAGCGCAAAAGGCGGCGTAAGTCTGTCAGCATGGAAACTTTGATAAAGCAGTAAAAAAATGGTCGGCGCGAGTCGGCCATTTTTATTTCTTGTGCCTGCTGGGTTTATTTCCCCTTGTCGTATTGATGGCAGCAGTAAGGTAGATATTGATATACTCCCCCATTAATGTTTAAAAAATGGCTTTACCCGCAACATTGTATTAGGTGTTTTAAAAATACTAGTAGAGAGTATATAAATTCTTTATTACGAGCCTGCCTAACAGAATGTCATCTATAAAAAACGCCCACAACAAAATCAACTATTTATCCAGGAGACCATTTTGTCACCATTCAAACAAAAACTAGCGGCGATTCCTGAGGGAGCCGGTGCATTATTCTTTATCCAGATTTTTGCGACTTTGGGTTTTGCGGTGTTGTATTCGACACTGGTGTTGTACTCGACCAAGAAACTCGGTTTCAGTGTGAAGGATGCGACGGCGATTATGGGTGTGTTTGGTGCGTTCAATTATGGTTTGCATTTGTTTGGCGGCTATCTCGGTGGCCGCTTTATCAGCAACCGTAATTTGTTCGTCGGCGGGATGGTCTTGCAGGTGCTTGGTTGTGCGTGTATCTCTGGTGGTAGCTCGGCGCAATTATATTGGGGGCTGGCCTTGTTTCTGACCGGTAGCGGCCTGAATGTGACGTGCATTAATCTGATGCTGACACAAAGATTCAAGCCCGAAGATGACCGGCGCGAGAGTGCGTTTTTGTGGAATTACGCCGGTATGAATCTCGGGTTTTTTATCGGATTCTCTGCCGCTGGTGTGTATCAGTTAAAGCAGGATTATCAGAGTCTGTTTATCTTTGCGACCATCGGCAACTTCATGGCGATCGTATTGGCTGCTTGGAACTGGAAAAGAATTTCTGATCTGAACACGCCGTTATTACAAGCCCCGCCAAAAGAATTTAAACAGCGCCTGGCAGTTGGATTGCTGATCCTGGTTGGCCTGGTTCCTCTGGTGCAGTTTATGTTGCATCATGCTGAGGTCAGCGGTTATCTGGTACTGGCGATCAGCGTTGCGATTGCCATTGTGTTGGGCTATCTGACATATGTGCATAAAGATCTCAGAGAACGTCGCAATATGGCGGCGTACCTGATTCTTGCGCTGGGTTCCCTGGTGTTCTGGACGCTGTATCAGATGGCACCGAGTGGCCTGCAATTATTTGCTGATAACAATGTGGACCGCATTGTCTGGGGTTTTGAAATCGCGCCTCAGTGGATACAGAACATCAATACCTTTGTGATCATGTTTGGCGGTCCGCTGATGGCGATGCTCTTTGATCATTTGCGTAAAAAAGGCTGGAACATTGATATCCCAAGACAATTTTCCGCCTCTCTGGTCATCATAGGACTGGGCTTTCTGGTGCTGCCGCTCGGTATCTCATTTGCTGCTGAAAATGGCATGGTCGCATTTAAATGGATCTTCATTTGTTTTGTGTTTCAAAGTATCGCTGAGCTCCTGATTTCACCTATCGGTTACGCAATGATCGGGCGTCTGGCACCGACCCAATATCAGGGTGTGATGATGGGCACCTGGATGCTGGTGACCGGAACTGGATCCATTTTTGCGAGCTATTTTTCTGCGCTGATACCCGAGGCAAAAGAGGGAATGGCCAGCTCGACCAATCCAACTTATCACCATATTTTTTCCATGCTGGGATGGGGCAGTGTCGCGGTCGGTATCGTGCTGATTATCCTGATTCCGGTATTGAGGAAACTGATTACTAACGGGCCTGCTAAGGCGTAAATCTGACATAGGTTCAAGCTCTACCCTGGCGCCCTGACTCCCTTGCGGATCAGGGCGTTTTAATTGCCGTTCCCCTGACACGTCGGCTTTCACAACCGCCATTCTGACGTCGGTAAAACTCATTGAGTTCGCACCAGCCCGTTATGGTTTTCGCAATCATCGTTCTCGCAATTAAGATGTCACGGCATTTGACAGGTGCAGTGCAGCCGAGGATACTGGAAATCAAATAAACCGTATCAACAGATATTCGTCAGCGACCTGTTTTTATAGCTAGTGTTGCTGCCTTCCTGACCTGCTTAGGAGACACTGTCATGAGAAACTGGTTCATCTTGTTATGGTCTGCGCTAGCCGCTGGCTGTATGGCCGGCTGTGCTACTCAGATCACCGCGCAACAAGCTGCCTTGCAACCGGCACAATTTTTCCATGACGCTTATTTCACGCCACCGGCGACACCGGTTGATGCGACCAATATCTTTGCGGTCAGTGACGAGATGCGCCATTATCTGAGCTTTGATATTGCCAGCGAACTGCGTACAAAAGGGGCGCAAAAAGGTTTGTTCGATGCGCTGTATAGCAAGCATCAACTGAAACTTGAATACGATGCCGAGATGACGCGCAATGCGTCGGACACTTTCAGGCTGCGATCCGGAAACTGCCTGTCCCTGGTCATCATGACCGCTGCGTTTGCCAGGGAAATGGGCTTGTCGGTACAGTATCAAAGCGTAGCTGTCGACGAGAGCTGGAGTCGTCGTGCCAATCTGTATTTTTCTGCCGGACATGTGAATCTGGTGCTCGGTAAAAAGCGTTTTGATACTGTTAAATCGTATGATTATTATCAGACCCTGACCATCGATTTTTTACCTCCGGAAGAAATCCGCGGCCAGCATGTCATGCCGATAGAAGAGAACACCATCATCGCGATGTACATGAATAATCGCGCAGCAGAGTTGCTCAGTACAGGGCATCTGAATGACGCCTATTGGTGGGCACGTGAGGCGCTGTTGCAGAATCCCGCCTATCTATCTTCCTACAATATGTTAGGGGTGATTTACTGGCGGCATCACAACTGGTCAGAGGCAGAGCAGGCATTTAACTTTGCGCTAGAGCGGGAGCCAGACAATCTGCTTGCCATGTCCAATCTGGCGCAGGTCATCCAGGCACAGGGACGTGTAGAGGAAGCGAAAATGTTGCGTGCTAAGCTAGAACGCATGCAACCTTATCCACCGTTTTATTATTTTGATCGTGGCATCGCTGCGATGAAAAATAACGACTATGTACAGGCCAGAGACTGGTTTGCCAAAGAGGTTGACCGCGCACCGTATTATCATGAATTTCAGTTCTGGCTGGCGCTAGCCTACTTCCGCCTCGATGACATCCGGCAGGCACGCAAGCATATGGCGATTGCGATGGAGAACAGCACCACGCGTAACGACCAAGCCCTGTATGCCGCGAAACTCGATCGTCTGAATGCGCTGGCACAACGCCAATAAGGCCGCGAACGCGTATGATGATGGCATCAGACAAGACAGCCATATTTATACAAATACGACCCGATAAAGATGCAAAGACTATGACGCAACGCCACCTCATCATCCTCGCCGCCATCAATATGTTGATCGCGGTAGCCGCTGGCGCTTTTGGTGCGCACGCTTTAAAAAATATGTTGTCTCCCGAGATGCTGACCATCTGGCACACAGCAGCCAGCTACCAGACCAGCCATGCACTCGGTTTGTTTGGCATCGCTTTGCTAATACCGCGCGTCTCATCAATCTGGCTGACCCGCTCGGCGATTGCGATGCTGACCGGTATCGCGATTTTTAGCGGCAGTCTTTATTTACTGGCGGTGAGCGGTGTACGCTGGCTGGGTGCGATCACCCCCATAGGCGGATTGGCTTTTTTACTCGCCTGGGCAATGCTGGCATGGGCTGCATATCGCGACATGAAATCCGGCACAACCTTATTTTGAATCGCGCCAAAAATTGACTATAGAAGGAAACCGATCATGCGCACCATATTCATTCTTTGCATCCTAACTTTGCTCAGTGCCTGCAACAAAAAACCAGATCCCAAAGTCTCTTCAGAACCACCAGCGTTCAACATCGCAGAGCCGCAACGCGAGCAACTACAAAAAGCAAAAGAGGTAGAACAAACTGTACAAAAAGCCGCAGATGCACAGCGTCAGGTGATTGACGGG
The DNA here is from genome assembly GCF_049340185.1 of Undibacterium sp. Rencai35W. Taxonomy (NCBI): domain Bacteria; kingdom Pseudomonadati; phylum Pseudomonadota; class Betaproteobacteria; order Burkholderiales; family Oxalobacteraceae; genus Undibacterium; species Undibacterium sp. Rencai35W. The sequence goes on along the minus strand of NZ_JBMPPC010000007.1, from coordinate 196,289 downwards.
CAGGCTGCTAATCAGGTGGAGAAATGAATATGCGGAGTGCCGGAGTTTAGTGTGGAAAGACAGAATCTAGGTGCGATTAGGGTAGTGCAATCGTACGATGGTATGTTATTTTTTTTGTGACATGACATGGCTTCATGGAATGATAGGCTTATGCCGTGCAAGCATATGTACGGTCCGCTACGCTAAACGTATCAAGTGATTTTATGCCTTGCGCAATCAATATGCGATTCTACTTCTCACTCACCTTCACCACCGTCACTGTGCAATGCGCCTCCGCAACTACCTGCGATGAGACGCTTCCTAAAAATCTGCGTAATGCTGAGCTGCCTCTTGATCCGATGATGATGTGATCGACGTCGTTGTTGTTTGCATAGTCGATGATGGCGGCGGCGGGATCGTGCGCTTCTAGTACGTGAAAGGTGATTTTGTCGGGGCTGATGTTGAGTGGTCTGGCCCAGTGCTTGAGGTCGACCAGTTGTTTGACATGGATGTTCTGGCCTTGTTGAATGATGCTGTCGTCCATGCCGATGCGATTGGTTTTGCGTACGGTGACACAAGCGAGGCGGGCGCCTTGTTTGGTTTGTAGCATGCGCAGTGTGATGTTGCGCAGGTTGTCGCTTAGTGAAGCGGATGCATTGGGATTGCTCAGGTCGAGGGCGACGACAATGATGGGGGCTTGTGAGAGCTGGTCGGAGACGCTGTGCTGCAACAACGGTTCTGCGCCAGCAGCCTGAAAGCGGCGTTTGAGTACGGATAAATAGCCGTCCTGATTGCTCTTATCGGCACGTTCGGTGAGCGTGAGCTGATCCGGATGCTGGAGTAAAAAAGCGAGCTGAGCCGCGGTGTCAAAACGCGCAGCGGGATTGACTTCGAGGCAGCGCAGGATAATTTCTTGCAGCCAGTTCGGGATGAGCGGATTGTGGCTGCGCGGCGGAATAGGATCGCGGTACATACGTTTTTTGAGGCCGGCGACAGAGGTCGGGTGACCGTAAGGCCGCTCTCCGGTGGCGAGGTGATAGAGCAGCACGCCGAGGGCGAACAAATCACTGCGCGGCTCGTTGCGGACACCTAGCACTTGTTCTGGCGATATGTAGGGGCCGGTACCTAGCGGCAGACGAAATTCTTCATCTAGCAGATCCGGCAATTTGTCATGCCGTGACAGGCCATAGTCGATCAGCACTGCCGTGCCATCGGCGCGGAACATGATATTGCTTGGTTTGATATCCAGATGAATCACATGCTGGCGGTGCAGGTCTTGCAAAGCATGCGCGATTTTGATGCCGGTGGTGACGACTTCTTCTACCGGTAGCGGCGATTCTTCGAAGCGGCTGCGCAACGAAGTACCGGCGATATGCTCCATCACGATATACGGCTGGGTATCAAAATCGCCGGAGCCGTAGTAGCGCGGCACGTGTTTGCCCTTGAGTTTGGGCATGATCATTTGCTCGACTTCAAACGCGACGATCGCAGTTGGATCATCGGTAGAAAATAGCAGCGGTACTTTCATGATCAATGGCGGATTGCTGACGGTGCCTTTATCAATATCACTACTTTCGGACCGATGGCGTTTTTGCAGATCGGTGATGCGCCACAATGCAGCCATGCCACCTGTGTGCAGCTTTTCTTCTAGCCGGTAGCCATTCACGTCCATGCCTGGTTTGAGGCTCTGGTGGGGTGTGTTGGGCGTTGAACCGTTCTGATTGTACTGCTTGGATGACGCGTTACCGGACGCGCTGGTTGGGCTCAAATCACTCAATTTAGTCCCCTGTCATCAGGCGCTGGGCGAGGCTGACCGGAAGACCCGCCGCGATAATTTTTTTGGCGGCGGTTTCGTTATCGTAAGGCACGCGGAAGTAAGTCAGTTCCTGAGTATTGGTATCAAAGGTGGCGTAGCATGCAGCCGGATTGCCATCGCGCGGTTGTCCGACCGAACCGGGAATGACCAGCCAGCGTCGTTGCTTGCTCAGCGGGATGCTATGTTCCGGCGTTGGCAGAAATTCGCCGGTCTTGCCCGTCATCGTCATGTGGTACAGGGTTGGCATGTGGACGTGGCCGCAAAAAGTCACCTGCGCTTTTGTTGCATGCATGCTGCGCATGGCTTCCATCACGCCATCAACATATTCCCATTCGTCAGGTGCCCAGGCATTAGCATGAACCAGCAGAAGGTCTTGCAGGTCGATGCGATAGGGCAGGTTGCGGATGAAGGCAATCTGCGCATCGCTGAGTTGCGAGCGCGTCCATTCGACGACCTGCCGTGCAATCGGGTTCATGCCCTGACGATCGTCTTGTAGTATCGCGATATCGTGATTGCCCATCAGCGCATAAGCGCCGCGTTGGACGTAGGCCATGACTGTGGACATTACCCACTCGGGGTCGGCGCCATAGCCAACCAGATCCCCCAGGAACGCGTACTGACCGGCCTTTTGTTGTTCTGCATGGGCGATGCACGCCTCGACCGCTTCGCGGTTTGCATGCAGGTCGGTCAGGATGGCTAGCAACATGGTGATCAGTCTGTCGGTGATGGAATAACTGGATGCTACGTGGCGTAGCTAACGCCATGCTTACGCTAAGGTCGAAAATAGACTTAAAAAATCACATCAACAATAAATTCAAAATAAAATTGCCAATTGCCAAATCAGGCGAACCTGACCTGACTTGTCGCCTGAACGACCTAGGCTGCTTTTCCGGCGACGTACTCGCTATAACCATTCGCCCGCAACGCACATGCCGGGCATGTGCCGCAACCATGTCCCCAGGGATGCAGCTCGCCACGCTGACCGAGATAGCAAGTGTGCGTATCGGCACGGATCAGATCGACCAGATTAGCACCACCGAGTTGTTCTGCGAGTTGCCAGGTCTGGGCTTTATTGATCCACATCAGAGGTGTTTCGAGTTTCAGGCGGGTTGCCATGCCAAGATTGAGGGCGACTTGCAGTGCTTTCATGGTGTCGTCACGGCAATCCGGATAGCCAGAAAAATCCGTTTCGCACATGCCGCCGACCAGTACATTTGCGCCGCGGCGGTAGGCCAGCGTTGCCGCTACCATCATGAACATCAGATTGCGGCCGGGAACAAAAGTATTTGGCAAACCGTTTTCCTGCATGACGATTTCGATGTCTTCCGTCATCGCCGTATGTGAGAGTTGCGAAATCAGTGAGAGATCGATCATGTGATCTTCGCCAAGTGTGTTATCCCAGTCGCTGGAGAAGCTACGGATTTTTTTGAGCAGGACAGGGCGCTGTTCCAGCTCAATCGCGTGACGCTGGCCGTAATCGAAGCCGATGGTTTCGACCCGCTGGTAGCGCGACAACGCCCAAGCAAGACAGGTAGTGGAATCCTGGCCACCGCTGAACAGGACAAGAGCGCTTTCGTTTGAAATAGTCATATTTATAATACTGGTTAGGGGTATATCTGTTTTTTGTTAAATTCCGCAATAATTACGAGCGGAATCGGCTATGTAAAGCAGATACTCCCCCATTTTTAATAAATTGCAGAATGGGACATCGATTTGCAATGAGCTTCACCGCATTTTAGCAATATCGCACCCAAATGTCGGCGTGGACCTTGATTTTAATGACCTGAGGATTTCTGCAAACATTGAGCATGCCTCACATGGGACTTCTACAATCCTTTAGTCGATGTTTCATGGACCTGCTTACTCTAGCTTTTCTCTGTGCTTCCGTGCCTCTGTGCCTCTGTGGTGAGAGGTCTTGGTTTTTGCGTAAGCCCCGTCATTAAGCTTTGTAAGGGAATGAAACACTTTGACCATGAATAAGGCATGATGGTAAGGTTTTGACGTTTTGCCCTTTGTCTATTTTTTGCTTCCGGTTTCTTCATGAGTGTCACCAAAAAATTCCTGTCGTCCTCCATCTTGTCAGTCATTGATCAGGGCATGCTGAGCGCCCTGAACTTTGCGATTGGCATGTTGCTGATACGTCTGGTGACCAAGGAAGACTACGGCTTGTACGGTCAGTTGTATGCAGGTGGTTTGCTGGCGGGGCTGGTAGTGGATTCCTGGATCGCCGGGCCGCTGACTACGGTTGCCAGCGCTGTCCATGATGCAACCCGCAAAGCCTTGTTACGCCACTATTGGATACGCCAGATCTGGAGCACGCTGCTGATGGGCGGGCTGGCGTTTGCGATTGTCGAGTTCGTGCCGGCGGCAACCCACAACAGCCATAAAGGAAATTTACTGGCGCTAGCGTTCGGCGCGTATGTGATCGGTAACGGCTTGCGAGAATACGGCCGCACGGTGGGCTTTATTCAATCTGATATCGTCGCGGTGCTACGCCAGGATTTGCTGTATGTCAGCCTGGTCGTCATTAGCCTGGCAGGATTGTTTGCTGGTGATTATCTCGGTCTTGAGAATATTTTTCTGAGTCTGGCTGGCGCTTCTATCCTGTGTTCGGCGATCGGTGCCGGACGTCTGAAGGCCAGTACGCATACGCCTCTGGCTGAGGAACATGAGGCACAAGATGAAATGCAGAAGGCGATTGCCGAACATCAGGATACGATCAGCGGTCACGGGCGCTGGGCGATACTTGGTGTGCTGGTCGGCTGGCTGTCGAATTACAGTTATGTGTATCTTTCCGGTGCCTGGCTCGGTGTGGCCGCGATTGCCGACCTCAACGCCTCCCGCTTATTGCTGATGCCTATCCCGCTGGCGGTCGCGGCCTGGTCACGCATTGCACGTCCCGAGGCCAGCCGTCTGATGGCGGACCAAAACTGGGCTGGTTTGCGCAAGCTCACCCTGTTTTCTATCGCGGGTATTGAGTTGGTGGTTCTGGCATATGTCGTGGTGCTATTACTGATGTTGCCCTGGCTGGAAGCGCATGTGATCGGTAGCAAATACAGCGGCCTTGATCCGCTGGTGATGCTGTGGGGCGGTTATTTCGCGATCAATGCGGCGCGCTGGGTTGGCACCTCATGGCTGAGCAGCGGCGGGGCGTTCCGTTCTTTATTTTTCCTTGGTAGCGTGACTCTGGCGTTGGTACTGGCAATCACCTCATGGGCCATTCCGCACTGGGGATCTGCCGGTGCGATTATTGCGCTGATGGTGGTCGAGGTGTTCGAACTCTTCGTGGTCTGGAAATTTATCCTGCCGGGTTTGCAGAAAAAGGCCTGACCGTTTTCTGGTGCCTGCGGATGCTTCACTCTGATGTTTAGCGTGACGTTCAGTGCGTGCTACTCCGGAAAGCGTTTTTCCAGATGCGAGGCCAGCATGTCTGTCAGATATTCCTGCGACCACATCGGTGTAAAAGTATGATCAACATGGCGTATCACTTCGATATGGATGCCGTCGCGATCTGGCAGCAAATGGGCATTGGCGCCGAGATGCTGAGTCATCAGATCGATGCTGCTATCGTTTTCACCAAAGATAAACAGCAACTCGACTCCCCGCGCCTGCATGGCTCTGAAATTTCTCGCAACACGGCCTAGCAGATGATGGGTCTTCATGAACCGCGCCAGGCTGTGGCGCACGCTGCTGATGACCTGCCTGCTCAGACGTTTGCTGAGATTGCCGACGATGCGACGCAGAGCAATCTTGCCCCGCAACATACGACGCCAGGTGTCGCCCGCGCTGGCGGCGCGCCAGTAGAACTGCGTGGATTTCAGCGTGGATGCTTTCTTGGTTTGTATCACGTCGCCATGACGCCAGTGGAACGTTAGTTGATTCATCAGCACCAGACCAGTGACGCGCTCATCGTGCACTGCCGTCAGATAAGACAGGTAAGCACCTGAGCAAATTCCGCCAAGTACAAATTGTTGCGCATCGTAGGACTCCTCCAGAAACTTCATCGCTGAGCGGATATCGTCTATCCCCGACGGGCTGTGGACATCGTTCTCCAGGCCAGCGGGTGTTGGCAGGCTGTAGCCGATACCGCGCTTATCGAAGCGCAATACTGTAAAGCCTTGTGCTGCCAGGCGGCGCGCGAGTTTGACATACAGACGATGATTGCCGACACGATGATTGGCGCCGACATTGGTCAAAATAATGGCGGGTCTGGCGGAGAGTTTGTTATCAGGGATGTTGCTGGCAGGATGTGCTGGTCGTAGTCTGCACACGATGCCATGCATGCCTGCGAAGCTGACAATCTCTTCCTCAAGTATCGATGTTGCGTAGGGCAGGCGGCAATGTTTTGCCAGTGGTGCCTGAATCGACAGTGCCGCATCTCCGCGCCGTATGACGGCCGGTTCAGGTCGTAGTTTTTTATGAGGAATCTGGCTGCACAGCCATTCGCTGATGTCATTCCAGACCGTATGCGGCACTACGGATTCATGCGCGTCTTCGGTCATCATCGCCGCATAGCCGCTACTGTCGGATAGATGGATTGCTCTGTGGTCGAGGTGCCAGGCATTGGCAAGTTTGGCTTCCTGTCCCGATATGTCATCTCTTGCCACGATCATCGTGGCGGCCTGCGGCGCAGCGATTTTAAGCAAATCGAGCTGGCCAAGCTCAGTCCGGGTTCTGGCATCAAAAGCGTAACCTGTCAGTTCATCATCACTGATCTGCTGTTGTGGATGGTCCGAGGGCGGAATGCTATGCATGCCGCGCAATACAATGAGTTCTCTGACATAGGCTCGTCCTGACACTACCGGCGCAAACAAGATCAGTGCCGGTGCGGATAAGTCATCTGCCACTGCAGCCGCCAGCAGGGCGCCGAGTCGCATACCGAATAAACTAACTTGTGCAACACCGGACAAACGCCGTAACTGCTCGGCTGCCTGCTTAATATTTTTTCGCCAGCTTGTGACTCTCGCCGTATCGCTGTCAGCGGAATCGCCGCTTGCATCATAATCAAAAAAGCAGACAGGAAAACCAGCTCTGGCCAAACGCATCGCGAGATGCTTGTATGACCGGTACGAGACCATATATTCATGGCCGAAAGGCGGACACAGAATCACGCCGGAATTGCGGATGGCTCCTTGTGCCGGATGATACCAGCCGAATAAAGGCGTATCCGCATCGCCAAACCAAAAGCCCTGTGCTGTATCAGCATCCTGATGGGTCTGGACTGGAGGGGACATGGCAATAGTCACTGTAGGTTCATGGTCGGCGGGTTATTCGGAAGGCGATGCAGGCTTGCCGATCTTGATCGGACTGATTGCATTGAGGGCAAACACTGAGCCTTGCACAGATTTTTTTCCATTGGCGGAAGTGGAACTACCTGAGCTGCTAGTTAGCCTGATTTCGCGGATCGCGCCCGGTGCGAGATGGAAATAATTATCATCAGGCAGGTAGCCTGGCACATCGATAGCGATTGATACAGCAAGCTTGCGTGTCGTCAGGTACACGACAAAATCATTGGTATTACTGGCAGGTTCTGCCGGTTCAAATTGCGCTTGTAAGCCGAGATCACGTTCGCCATGATGCTTGATCCCGGTCGGGAAATGAAATGCCGCACAATACGGAATTTCATCAGTATCAGCGTTGGCGGAGCGCAGCCGTGCAACCGCTACATCGTGACCGGGAGGACCGAAGCGATAGGCGTAAGCCGTGTCAAAAAAATGTTCCAGCAGACTATCGGCGCGTATCTGTATGGTGCTGTGTGCGTTAATCGTGACTGCCTGCACGCCATGCGCAATCGGAGTTTCACCATGACGGTATAAATCGAGTTGCAATTCTGCCTGGACCGGGGCTGGGCCATCGTTTACGACGTGTATCGCAAGGCCGTTCAAGCCTTCATCTGTGATCTGCACGGCCAGTGCTGCCATCGCACGCCGCACATAGTAATAGGCGGCTTTCGGCTTGCCGAGTGCATCAATCAAGCCCCAGCCTGCACCCGCCCAGAGATCGCGTAGGAACCAGATCAGAGCGCCGTGACAAGTCGATCCGGCACGCCGCCATTCTGCCAGTGTCTGCGCCATGACTTCACCTGTGCTGACCCGCGACAAGGCTAGATAGCGCGGCATATCTGCATAGCGCAAGCTGGCAGGATCGACCTGATACAACTGCGCCATATAGTGATCTCGCACGTCTTCAAAATCCCAGCTGGTACCATTATCACGAGGGATCCGTTGCTTCCATGAGGGATGTGGTCCGGGTGCTTCGCCGTTTTGTAAAAATTGTTCTATCGTGCTGTCATCGGGCATGTTCGAGAAACCCAGACACTCGGAGGTGAAACGCAGGCCAGCACGACGCGCATCGTCGAGCGGACGCAGATAGGCGCCGACGCCGAAATAATGCGAGACGCCCGCATCAAGCTGGAACGGCATCACACCACCGCTAGGGCTGGACGGAACGTAGCTTGTTTCAGGTAGAAACCCGGCGCACAAACGAGGCAAACTATCGGCAAAAAAGCGATTGCGCCACAAATCGCGCGATACACCGAGCATCGCTGCCTGTTGTTCAATTTCCGAACTGCCGCAGAGCACGGCGATGCAGGGCGAGAGTTGAATCCGGTTTAAAAATTGACTTGCCTCGTGCTGGATGTTTGCAGAGAAGACAGGATCATCGACCGGATAATCCATGTTCGCAAACATAAAATCCTGCCAGACCAGAATCCCCAGTTCATCGCACAGGCGATAGAAGTTATCACTCTCGTACTGCATGGTACCGACCACGCGTATCATGTTCATACCCGCATCCCGCGCCAGCAGAAGCGTAGGCCGCAGACTGGCCTCGTCACCCGCAAGTGAGAGCATATCCGGCGGCATCCAGCATGCACCGCGACAAAATACCGGGACTCCGTTCACATGCAGATGAAAATCATCTTGCTCCTGTCGTACCTGAATCGATCTGAAACCGAGTTGACCCAGATCGAACAGATGACGCTGACCCGCGCTGATGATCTCGATCTGCGCCGGATATAGCGCAGGCTGGCCATGCGTATGGGGCCACCAGAGCGACGGATTTGCCAGGCGTAAGTCACCACCCGCCATGAAGGCCGGAGATTCGCCGGAAAGCTGGTCTGCTATATCTAACCGACATTGAGTATCGCCGACATGCAGGATCACCTGATCAATCGGGGTTGTCGCCGCAATACGAATTTTTGCGCTGACGATGCCTGCGCTTTGTGCGGCAACATCTGGCGTATGAAATACATCGGATGCATCAAGTCGGGTACGTACATCGGCATCCACAATGCGGATATCGTTCGCGGTTTCGACACGTATGGCCCGATAAGGACCGACAGCCGCGACCGGTGGCGACCATCCCGGCATGCGGCCGAGCAGGCTGGTTCTGACCCAGCGCAGTTGTTGCTGTTCCACCAGTCGTGTACGCCAGCGGCCACGCGGGCGACGGATTTTGAGTGCGGCATTCAGCGAACGAAATCGCAGACTCAGGATGCCGGAGTGGATCATGCTGCCCGTGCTGGCGAGGTGGGCAGACAGATCAATCCGGTGCTGGACAAACATATTCTCCGAGCTGAGCAGCAAGATATCATTCCAGAATACCTCGCTCAGGCTGGCGAGACCGTCGAAACACAGCGCGGCGGCTTGCGGCAAGTCACATTGGCAACGGAACCAGTAATCGGCATCGTCAAACTGCTGTGCACCGTAAGTAAAGCGCTCCAGAGCATGCAACGATGATGCAACGGTTCCCGGTACCTGTGCTGTTTGCCAGCGATGGTCGGCAATCTGCGATGCGAATTCGATCGCGGGAAGCTCATTAGTCGCGACCTCGGCAAATTTCCACTGAGCGTCGAGAGACTGTTGATACGGATGTCGGACCAGTGCCATCAGCGTTCGTCCTGAATCAGGGCATGCTCAAGCTGATCCATGCCAGTTTGCCAGTGGGTTTCCATCTCGGTCAGAATAGATGTCAGGTCGACGGATTTTTTGCCCATCACAGCGCGGGCAGTTTTTAACAGCAGCGTTTTAGTTCCATCGGAGATGCCGTCGAAGGCTAACGCAGCGCTCGCAAAATTGCCTTGTCCCATGTGTTCCAGCCAGCGCAGGTAGGTCGCACCGACACTGAATCCCGCCCCCAATTGCCGCAACGTCGCAAATGCATAGGCGTGGTAAGCGGCCAGTCCCTCTGCTTTTAACTGCTCAACGTCGCTAATAAAGACGGGTTGAAACAAGCTGATGGGATTATGTGCCGGACGGCGCGCCAGATGCTTGATGAGGAGTGCTCGCGACGCCTGCGCCAGTGCGTGCTCATCCAGAAACATCAGCCGGTCAAGGCGTACAAATTCAGCAAACATCGGCATTACCGCCTGACCTGCTGACGAATCATGCAGTGTGCCGGTACGGAAGGTCTGTACAAAATCATCGCCGCTGAGTTCGTGATAGCTGCTGTTATGAAAATAGCCCATACGCTGTTGAGCGATATCGATTTCCTGAATCGCGATGGTGGTTTTGACGTGATTAGTACGGTAATCGGTGCCGGAGGTATCCGGCAGATAAAAAGAATCGGTTTCAGTCAGCACCAGACGGCCACGCTGTAATTGGACGCAGGCGTTATCCAGCAGATTGCGCCAGACATTCAGCTCTTGTACATCGATCCCATACAGCGTGAATAAGTCCTCATGAGGTGGCTTATAAAACGTCCATTGATCACCATCAAAGTCGAGTGCAAATACCATCGACATGCAGGCAAGCGGATTCAGTTTCAGGCTGTGTAAGACCTCAATCCAGACATCGATATAGCAATTGGTTTCGCCCCAGGCGCGCTCATTGCCGTGCAAGGCATGCGCCACATAGCTGGCGCGATCAATGCGCGGCAGGGCGTGCAACATCATGACCAGAGCAAGGTGCGCACTGCATGCGGCCAGTCTGCCGTATCCATACCGTGGGTCTTAAACAAGGCCATCACAATACGTTCCAGACCGAATCCCAGACAGGCGGTATGGGCGACATCGCCTCCTGCTGTATGGATGCCAAACAATTTGCCAAAATGATCCTGGTGATAATTAAATGAGCAGACTGCCGTCGGTTTCTCTTGTGAAATCACCGGGACGACAACTTCAAATTTCAATTGCTGTTCGCGCTGATTGGCAGCCAGCATGCGACCACCGCGTCCAAAGAAAGGATCTGACGCGACTTCGGAGCGTGCCGGTAAGCCTAGCGACAACAAGATATCCAGACCTCGTTGTAACCACACATTACGCCATGCAATTACCATTTCTGGACTGCCTGCGCGTACGAACTCACGCACACGAAAGGATTGCATGCGAGTCGGTTCTGGCGATGGCTCATTCCGGAACACCCAGTTTTGCATATCGACCAGACGTCCTTCAGCCGCCAGCGTACCGCTGAAGCTCGGGTACACCGGGTAGCATGCCGCCGGTGTCAGGCAGACCGCTGTCATGGTTTGCAGATGGGTCCAGGGACGACCTTCATGCACGGCTTCACTGAGTTCTTTATGCTGAGCCTCATTGCCGGTAAAACTGAAAATCGTTCCGGCAAGTTGGGGAAAAGAGTCGAGAAATTCACTCTGCTCTAAAACCTGACGATCCAGGCAGGGCGGGAACGACATCTTGACTGCCTTGTCGTCTGTGGCTACCCGTGTTACGTAGTCATCGAAGCGACGTAAAACATCTTCAAAGACCGGACCTCGGCCAAAGATGCCTTGTACGCCGACTGGAATAATATGTCCGGCAGCAACCAGATCATCGGTAAGCAGTTCAGGGGAAAAATTGATCGACATAGTGATCCTTCGTTTTCTTTTTAATTGTCTTTTAGGATGAGCAGCATAGTGGCGTTGGTCGCCAGAATCCTGTCGTTGCCTACCATCAGCGCAGCAGAATGGGCATCGCGCAGGTGACGGCTCATACTGAACGGGCTATCATTTTTATAGCCGAGTATGCCGCAGATCGACAGGGCTTTTGTCACGATCTCCGGTAGATCTTGCGATGCCTGGATTTTTAAATTATTCATTTTCAGGGCATAACCCATCGTTGACAAACGATCGCTTGCTGAGTCGCCGGTATCAACTGAATACGCTGCCGTGAGTTGCTCGTATTCCATCAGGCAGGCTTGCGAAGTCGTGCGCAGGGTTTGTAGCATGCTCACTAATTCTGCCAAGCGCAAGGCGGTCGGTGGTACCGTGCCAGGATTGGCTCTGGCCTGACCCCGGACAAATGCTCGCGCCTTGTTCACCGCAGCCGCGGCGATCCCCTGCCAGCAGCCACTCCATAATAAATGCGAGACAGGAACAACTGTGACACTCGACATATCGGCAAAGGGTGTCGCGATAATTTGTGCAGTGATTCCGGTTGCACTGAGCAGAAACGGCGGACTGCAAGTGCCGCGCATCCCCATGGTGTCCCAATGTCCTTTTTGTTCCAGACTGTAGGCAGATTTGCGTACCAGAATCAGCGACTGGTCGCTGTTTGCTGCATCCGGCGCACGGCGTGCGGTAACCAATAAATCATCGGCTTGTGCGCCATAAGAAATCGTCGTCGCATTTTTAACCAGACGGAATTCTGCGCCGTCGGATTCGACACAGCAGGAACTGCGGCGCATTTCGCCGCCGACGCCGACCTCAGAAGTCACAGAGGCAATCAGGTATTGATGTTCAACCAGGTCACGTAAATACTGGCGATACCATGGGTTATCGAGCGCATGCCTTACCAGAGTAATGACTTGAATCTGATGCATCGCAAAAATCATGGCTGTTGCTGAGCATTGCTGTCCCAGAGCGTCACATATTTCAACGAGTTCAGTCAGGCTGGCACCTGCGCCACCGAGCTCCTCAGGGATATAGGCGCTGAGCAATTTCGCTTGTTTCAGCGCATTGATCGCTTCATGCGGGAAGCGTGCATCGCGATCAACCGCGTCGGCATGCGGCGCAGCGATCTCTTTTGCGATTTGTTTGGCTAATGTCAGCAGGGCGGAAGCAGATTCGGACATAAAGATCTTTGACGGTAGTGGCAATATTGGCTGTAATGATGGACGATAAAAATTTGCTGTCATTTACAGTCATGACATCAGCCGGCATCTTGAAAACTTCTCACCGGGATTGCCCGTGTTCAGGCGGTCAACTCCTGAATCGCAGCATGCATTGCAGCAATACTTTCAAACACACTACGCTTGAGCATACGGTCTGGAAACTCCAGATCAAACGCATCCTCCAGTGCCAGCATGACGTTCACACTGGCATGCGAGGTCATTCCTGCTTCATATAAGTCGGTCTCGTCGGCGAGTGTCGCCACATCGACTGCCAGACGGGCATGATCTTTTAAAACTTGGCGAATTTTTTCTGTACTCATTGCTGTGCTTTTTTGAAAGATAAAAAGAATTTAAATGACGGCTACCGGTACTGCAATCGCAGACGCCGTTGCATATTCATGGTCGTGGCTGAGGCTGAGGACAATCTGGTATATGCCTGATTGCTGATACCGGCGTCGCAGCTCTGGCGCCAGTAGAACGGCAGGTGCGCCATTCTCGTCGGCGACGATTTCTATGGATTGCCAAGACAGGACCTCATCCTTACTTGGCCTGAGCAATTTCATGACCGCTTCTTTTGCCGCGAAGCGCGCCGCTAGCCGGTCGAAGCGACATGCTCCGTTCACCTTGTTATGACAATAGTCCAGCTCGCGTAAAGTGAAAACCCTCTGCAAAAACCGCTGACCAAATTGCTGAACCGATTGCTCAACCCCGGGTATCCATACTAAATCAGTGCCTATGGACAACTTTGTGCGCGCCACGCTACGCGCTGTTCGTGAGCGAACCACAGTTTTAGCAAGGCGTGAGAAAGTGCGTTTCATGGAGTTCTTTAGCAGGAATGGCGTCATCACAAAGCAATCAGAATGTGAGAGATAGAATAACAGAACGTTAACTTGTTCATCGTTAAAAAACGTCAATTCAGCCTTGCTGATTGTGCGTGTTTTGGTTTTGTGCGACACATTCTGTTCCCCATATTTTTCATTTTGTCCTGATCAGACTGCACTTCGTCTCGTCACGCTGGAAGCGCACTCTAGGTGGCATTAAGCTCTGCTTCATCGTAAGCGGATCGTTGTAAGAGGGATGTGTGATTCATCATTCTTACCGCATCTAATAAGCACATCAAGGGGGCGGAATAAATTATGCTGAGCATCCAGAACGTAGTAAAAACCTATGGCAATCAAGTGAGGGCAGTCGATGATTTGTCATTGCAGTTATCCGCAGGCGTGGTCGGCCTGATCGGTCACAACGGCGCAGGTAAAACGTCATTGATGCAAATGATCGCCACACTGACCAGACCAACCAGCGGGCAGATTCTGTTTGATGGCAGTGACATTGTGAAAAAACCGAATGCAATACGCCAGCGACTTGGTTATCTCCCGCAGGATTTTGGTGTTTACCCTAACCTCACGGCGCTGGAGTTTCTGCACTATTTTGCTGCCTTGAAAGGGGTATGCGACAGCGCCCGTATCGGGCATTTGCTGGAGCTTGTCAATTTGCATGAGCATGCTTCACGTGTTGCGTCGACTTTTTCCGGCGGTATGCGACGGCGTCTCGGTATTGCTCAGGCCTTGTTGAATGATCCGGATATTTTGATTGTAGACGAACCGACTGCCGGACTTGATCCTGAGGAACGTTTGCGTTTTCGTCAGTTATTGTCGGAGATCGGGTTTAAGAAACTGGTGATCGTATCAACGCATATCGTGTCGGATATCGAAAACATGGCGGGGCATCTTGCCATCATGCGTAACGGCAAACTGGTGGCTTACGACACTCCGGAAAGTTTTGTGCAACAAGGTCGCGGACAAATCTGGTCAGCCACAGTCGATACGCAGCAATATGATTTGCTGAGCCAGCAGGTGCAGGTCTTACAGGCGCAGCGACAGGTATCGGGAATTAGTTTGCGCATCGCCCATCCGCATTCACCTTGTCACGGTGCGCAGATAGTCGAGCCCACACTGGAAGAGGCATTGATGTCCCGGCGCTATGCGGTACAGGAGCTGGCAGCATGAGCAGGTATGTAAATCGGTACTTATTATCGGAGATGATGAAAAGTGAGGCGCGTCTGCGGATGCGCCGTACCAGCACTCTCGTCGCCATGCTGGTTGTGGTGGCGATTACCTGGCTCATGATTCCTGATCCTGCTAGTGGAAATACCTTGATCGCAGTTGGTGACGCACGTGTGCGCTATAACAGTGTATGTCTGGCGCTCGGCAGCTCATTGCTGTCCAGTCTGTTATTCGGGCTGGCTGGTTTTTACCTGGTTCGCGGTCGTATGCAAGAGGATGTACGCAGCGGTGCTGGCGCGGTGATGGCGAGCATGCCGGTAAGCAATCGCCAGTTCATTTTTGGTCGCTGGCTTGGCGGTGTGGCGTATCTGTGCTTTATGGTGCTGGTATTTTTGCTGACGGTGCTGGTGTTGCATTTGCTGCGTGGTGAGGGCCCGATACAGTTAGGTATTTATCTGCAAAGTTATGCGCTGGTATTGTTGCCGGCCTGTTTTTTTGCGGCGAGCATGGCTCTGTTATGTGAGTCCTTCGCACCTTTGATGGGGAAATCAGGCGATGTGTTGTACTTCTTCATATGGACGACGCAAATTGGCGCTCCCGTCTCGATGATGAATGGTGGCACTTCTGCGGGATGGAATCCCGCGCTCTTGTTCGATTTTTCTGCTACCGGTACTGCGATGAGCCGGTTTCATCAGGTACTAGCAAGCAATCACTTTTCTTTAGGCATCGCTGATTTTAATCATGCGCTGGCACCTGTTACCTTGTCTGAGGGATTTTGGTCGGTGGACATGATCTTTGCAAGACTATTGTGTCTCGCAGTCGCAATGCTACCGCTTTTACCAGCGATTTTTTTATTTCATCGTTTCTCGCCTGATAAGGTGAAGAGCGCGGGCGTCAAAAAAAACTGGTCACTTTTACGTTTGCTGAATCGTCTGGTCAGGCCTCTTGCTGCCTTTAGCCATCCTCTGTTTGCATTGTCTGCCAGACTGCCTGGATTGCCTGGTCAGATTGTGGCGGAACTAGCGCTGACAGTAGCGACCAGCCCTGTGGCGGTGATCGGAATAGCCGTGGTGATGTTACTTGGTAGTGTATTGGAGCAAGCTGCATTAAGTGCGCTTGTCATGGTTGGTGTCGCTTTCTGGGGCGTACAGATTGCTGATCTGAGTGTGCGGGATTTTCAGTCCGGTAGCGAAGATCTCGGCGGGGTAGCGCATGGTGGTCGTCGCTACCGATATCTGCGGCAATTATGTGCGGGTTATGTAGCAGGATTATTGCTGTTTTTTCCTGTCATTGTGCGCTGGTTCGTGAGCGACTCTGGCCGCGCTTTGGCGCTTGTCACAGGCTTGTTCGCGTTATCCGCCGCAGCTAGTTTTTTGGGACGACTGACGCGGACTGCAAGAACTTTTCTGGCACTATTCCTTTTCGGTTTGTATATCGCAACCCAAGCGAGGACCGTAGCTGTTCTGGATGTTGTGGGTTTTAACGGTATGGCGAATACCGGCACAATCGCAGGTCAGCTGTTGCTTGGTATGGTGTTGTGTGCCTTTATGATCCTTTATGAGCGTACTTCTGAAAAGTAATTGAGTCTGGCGTGGATACGCATATTCGTTCTGTCTGTCTGATTGACTGACTGAGACGTATCCGTAATTGCCAGGATTATTTTTTTATCTGGCCTATCGACTGCTCTACATAGTCGCCGTCCGCATC
The DNA here is from genome assembly GCF_049340185.1 of Undibacterium sp. Rencai35W. Taxonomy (NCBI): domain Bacteria; kingdom Pseudomonadati; phylum Pseudomonadota; class Betaproteobacteria; order Burkholderiales; family Oxalobacteraceae; genus Undibacterium; species Undibacterium sp. Rencai35W. Next base: position 179,739 of record NZ_JBMPPC010000007.1, on the reverse strand, counting down.
GCTAAAACGCAGACGTACCGGATACCATTCCATGGCGGGCGCCAGCCATAATTCGAGTTGCTGATCTTTGGAGTCCGGCGGAGGCGCTTTGATAATGTGGATGGTCGCGAGTTCTCCCAGAGCCGTATTGATCGTCTCTTTCTGGATGACTTTGAACGTCCATGGTTCGGCGTCGCGCCGGCCTGCAACAAACATTTTCCATTCGCTGCCCGCTTTAAATTTTTCACCTGCTGCGCGGGCGATTGCCACTAGTTGCCAGGTCGCGCTGGTACGATCCTGCTCGCCACCTTTGATGGGATATTGTTCTGAGGATTCGCTAAAACTGATGACTTTGTTTGCGGTACTGCGTTCGAAACGTGTCGTGCTTTCGTTTTTGCGGAATCTCTTTTCGACGAATTTATCTGGCGCTAAACCGTAGTCGTCGATGTTGCCGATACTGCTGGCATCCAGAATTTTACCGACCAGCATGGCGCGGGTTTCTGTGACGATACTATATTTTTTTTCGTTGAGTTGCCAGTTGACACTTGCCTCACCACTAAGAGGAATGCCACTTTGTTTTGCCTTGATGACGTAAATTAAATTGGCCGACGGCGGCAGATTGATTGCATGTCTGTTGTCTGTATCCGCCATGACAGGGACATGCAAACTAATGCTGATGAACAAGGCTGTGCAGAGTAACTGTAATGGTTTTTGATAGAAATTCTGGAACAGATTCATACTTATCTTTCGGTGACGGTAGTCGGAATAATTTTGGTCACAATCTGGGTCGTGATTGCACCGTTGGTTTCGGTATTTCGTATTTGTACTGGGTACCAGTTCACCGCTGGTGCAAACCAGATATCCAGTTGTGAGTTATATGCACCTGCTCTTGGCGGCCGGACAACGTGCCAGGTCATCAGGGTACCAAGTTTTGTTGTCAGCTCTTCCTGACCTGCAATAACAAAGCGAAACGTGGTTGCTTCACGCTCTTCTGCGACCTGAATAATAATCTCTTGGCCGCTTGTAAACTGTGCCGGGTCAGCATAGCCGATACCTGCTAATTGCATCAGTACAGAGGCTTTATCCTGGGCAGCATTGGCCATGCGCTGCGTCTTGTTCGAGGATGAAAAACTCAGTGTGTTATCGATGTGATTGAAATGAATGGCTGTTTCGGACCGATTGCGGCGTACCTCGCTGCTGGTCAGCGGTGTAATACCTGCCTGTGACACTTTGCCTTCGCTTTTCAGTTTGAATAAATTGAGGGTCGTCACTAACAAATCCAATCCAGCATTGATCGTCATCGTGTAGCGATCGTCCGTCAGTTGCCAGTTGATTTCTCCGACACCGTAATAGGGACTCTTATTGGGTTCCGTACGTACTAATTGCAATTTGAGCTGAGCTGACGGTAACGGCGTTGACATGAACTGCGCCAGATTCGGTGTATCTGGATCAATCACTTTTTTGGGTGCATCGGGTGCCTCGCCCGCACTGCTATGCATCTCCTTCGGGACCTCTTTGTTATTGGCCGGTATCGAGGCAGCGCCTTCACTTAACTCCTTTGCGCCAGTATTTCCTGTATCGGACTTGGCGGCTGGTGTAACCGCCAGATAACCGGATGCCGCTTGGTAGGTGGCATTTTCGTCATTGTTGTCTGCAATTTGAAAAGGAACTGCTTGCGCTGGCTTCTGTGTTTTTGTGACGATTTTTTTGACGTCGTCCGCTGCTTGACGCGGACTTGTCTTTACTGTTTCTATCTTGTTCTCGATGGCGGGCTGATCAGGTTTAAGTAGTTTGATTTGTACCTTGGATTCTTTGAGGGTGCTGGTTTCTGCCTTGCTTTGTACTTTGTTTAACCAGAAAAAAACGCACAGATGCAGAGCGATCGCCGCCATGGCAAAGCTCAGAATCTGACGACGTGGTAGTTGATTAAACCAGGCTGCAATCATGAGACAAGGGGTTGTAAGAAAAAATTAGCAAATAAAACACGCAGAGTAAACAGAGCACAATACAGAGCACAATACAGAGCACAATACGGAGAACAATAAGCACGTGCAGCAATAAAAGGAGCAACGAGTAGTGTAAACGTTCCGGGCATCGCATGCGATGACCTTGCCCATGTAAAATGAAGAAGAAAAAATATGTTACGGGCGAAACGTTGCGCGAAAGTTCCGCTTAACTTGTCGAAAAATTAGAAAAGAAGAAGTTTTATGTCCTTGGTATCGTCCGTGACCTCCCTCTGGTTTTCTTTCTTCCACTCAAAACAAATGCGTTGCGCAGATTTGTTTGTCTTTGTCTTATTTACTTTATTCAGCGTGCTTACACTATCTCAATCGTACGCAGCGAATGTATCTGTGCAAGCTAAGCCGATACGGATCGCAATGATAGATGGCTTGAGTGGTGCATTCAGCAATGCTGGTGAAGCGGTTGTCCGTAATCTGCAAATGGCGATAGAGCAGGTGAATGCCCGAGGAGGTGTGCGACTGGCAGATGGCCAGCATCTTCTGCAATTAACAAGCTTTGATAACAAACAGGGAGTTGAAGATAGCCTGACGATTTTTAAACATGTGACCGATCAGGATATGCCGTTCATCGTCCAGGGCAACAGCTCAGCGGTGGCTTTGGCACTGGTCGATGCCATCAATAAACATAATCAGCGCGTGCCGCAGCATCGCGTCCTGTTTTTGAATTATTCGGCAGTGGAGCCGAGTTTGACGAATGATAAATGTAGCTACTGGCATTTTCGCTTTGATGCGAATGCCGATATGCGCTTGCATGTATTGACTGAAGTGATACGCGATGACGAACGGGTAAAGAAAGTGTATCTGATTGGCCAGGATTACAGTTTTGGCAGACAGGTGGCGGCAACTGCGCGCAGCATGCTGGCAAAGAAACGTCCGGATATCAGCATTGTCGGGGATGATTTGCATCCCATAGGGAAGATCAAAGATTTCGCTCCCTATGCCGCCAAAATCAAGGCCAGCGGCGCAGATACGGTGATCACCGGAAACTGGGGTAATGACCTGACCTTGTTAATCAAAGCCGTGAAAGATGCAGGCATGGATACCAGGTTTTATACCTTTTATGCCAATGCTCTGGGTGCCCCGGCAGCGATTGGCGAGGCGGGTATTGGCCGTGTCAGAGCAGTTGCTGAGTGGCATCCGAATGCCGGAGGCTCTGACAGCGATGCGTTTTATCAAAGCTTCCGGCGACGTTATCCTGATCCTCGTGATGATTATGTGCATTTACGTATGCATATACTGGTGAATATGCTGGTGGCGGCGATAGAAAAAGCGGGTAGCGTAGAAGCCGGCGCCGTCGCCAAGGCAATGGAGGGTGCTGGTTTCAATAATGGCTTTCATGATGCGAGCATGCGTGCAAGTGATCACCAATTGATACAGGCCTTATATGTCTCCGTCATGCAGAAGCGCAATCCTGACGCCAGAAGTGGGCTTAGGTTTGATAATGAGGGTAGTGGTTACGGTTTTAAAACAGAGCGCTATTTCGCATCTGCATTGACGGCATTGCCAAGCTCATGCAAGATGGACAAAAGCTTCTTGCGTGATCACTGACACGGCGCATGAGTCTTATAGCATTCCTATGAGTCTTGTAGGAATGTTGCGTGTTCTGACGAAATAAACGATCTGACAGCCCCTTTAGGAGAGCAGCATGACTTCCCCGTTTCAAGGAAATGATTTTCCAGGCATGAATGCAATGAACGACACCCTGTCTTTTGTTAAAAATATCTGGGGCGGTATGCATGTGCCAGGGATGGTAACGCCGACCGTGTCGATAGATGAGCTGGATAAAAAAATCAAGGATCTCAAGACCGTGGAATCATGGCTGACCGTTAACATGAATATGTTGCGTGGAACCATACAAGCCCTAGAGGTACAAAGAGCGACGATCGCCGCACTTAATTCTCTCGGAGAGAGTTTCGCCAGCACGATGGCCAATGCGGGCGCAGGCAAATCCGAAGAGCCAGTAAAACCGTTTGAATTCACCAAAAATACATTGTGGCCCAATGCTGCGGCGTCAGAAGTAAAGCAGGAACCGGATGCTGAGCCAGTACACAAAACGTTTATGGAATCGGTAACAGACCCAGCAACAGCGAGCGTAAGTTCTGCTAAAGCGATGGATAGCAAGGACACGGAAGAGCCCGCAGAGAAGGCAGCGCAAGCTGCGGATGGTAATTCAGCTTTCTCTAATCCGGCAGCATGGTGGAATTTGTTGCAAGATCAGTTCAAGCAAGCGGTCAGTAATGCGATGATGGGTGAGGCAGATGCTGCCGCAGTTACCAAGTCAGATAAGTCTGATCAATCTATAAAAAAAGCAGTATTAAAAAAAGCAACACTGAAAAAAACAGCAGCAACAAAAACGGTCTCGAAAAAGACCGACGGCAGTACCGTCAAAACATCGACCGCCAGTGTGCCGGCTAACAAAAAAACCGTTATTACTAAGGTCGCGAATAAAGAAACGCTAGGCCCGGTTACCAAAAAATCTGTATCTCGTCAGCCCTCAGCAGTCGCAAAAACGACTGTTGCGAGTGTAAAAAAATCCACAGCGGCGAATAAATAGCAAGAACAGAACTGACGCGAAGCAGAAAGCTACTTGGCTTATCTATTACCATTAACGGGAACTTCTAAAAACCTTTTAATCGGTATTTCACGGAATCGCTTACTCTTGCCTTTTCTCGGTGTCTCCGCGCCTCCGTCTCTCTGTGGTGAGAGGCCTTGATTTTTGTATCAGTCCTATCGATGTGATTGTTCTATTTGGAGATTTTGGAAGTTCTCTGACATTGAATCCGCAATATAGATGCGGCTTTCAGAGGCATTTCAGCCTGGAAGGCGCATCTATATTGCGGATTCGTAAAAAGCTTCAAAAATCGCATCAAGCGCATCGCGTCGTTTGATGGTCGCGCTTTATTGACTCTGTGTCGCAATTTGTCATCAATGAAGATGACATGTCTCAGTTCTTGGCAGCGCGTTTCAGCAGACGCATCAGACTGCCCAGTACAGGAAGTTTTTCATATAATTCTTCGGCAGCATCCCAATAATCCCGGTGATAACTGACTCGCCCGTCTTCACGAAAGCGAAGATGAGTTGCGCCTTTGATTCTTTGCAGCTCCGTTGAGAAACGCTTCATCGAAAACAGAAAATCCCAGCTGATGAATGCTTCGTTTCCTTGCAACAGCCTGGTATGCACTTTAAAACGTGGTTGATCGACCTGGGCAAACATGTGTGCAAAAATCGCTTGTATCGCAGCGACATCCTGCACTTCATTAAAGGGATCTTTGAAGTAGGCTTTTTCAGCATAGACCGACGGGATCTGCTGCACGCTGTCTGGTGTCAGCGTTTCAAAGAAGACGACGAGTTTGCGCAAAGCCTCTTCATAGAAAATGGCATCGGCATTATCAGTATTCTCAGTACTGTTGGTATTCATAGGCCAGTGGTCTTGTGTATGAGAGAAAAATACCAGCGGTATGGGAGCAGGCGTGCGAATCTTAGCCAGTTGGTAAATCGCTTCGGAAAATGGATATGGAATTCTCCGCGCTCCATCCCGCCAACGAGTTCTGCAGCAGCGACCTCTGCGGTGATGAGTGACGGCATCTCAAAATCATTGCCTGCCGTAAGTGGTGTTTTGACAAACCCCGGGCTGATCAGATAGACCGCAATATTCTTTGGATGTAAATCGAAGTACAACGATTCGCACAAGTTGATGATGGCGGCTTTAGTCGGTCCATAAATCAAGGCTTTTGGCAGGCCTGATAAGCCCGCGACAGAGCCGACTATGCCGATCCCGCCAGATCCCTGTTTGATCAGAGACGGCAAAATTACATCGAGACAATTCAGTACGCCGCGCAAATTCAGATCGATTAAACGATTGGCCGCCGTCAAATCGAATTCATCGGCGCGCATCGCGTTGTAGCCGCCAGCGACGACCAGCGTCAGGTCAATCTTGCCCCATTGCTGTATTAAATCTGCATGCGCTTTTACCAGGGTAGTATGGTCGGTGATGTCCGCGGGCACTACGACTGCATTGTTGTGTCCTGCTGCGATCTGGTTCAACAGAGTTGTTTGCCGCGCCGATAAGGCCACCTGCGCGCCTTTTTGTAGCAAGAGCAGGGCGGTCTCCGCACCGATGCCAGAGGACGCGCCGATGACCCACACTTTTTTGCCATGCCAGTCAGTGATTTTGGGATTCATCGTTGCCATGATTACTTGCTGCTCCGCTTGGTAAAGGACAAGGTCACACTGCCAAGTTCTATGCCGTATTTACTCATAATCGCACGATTCAGCATGACTTTCTCGTCCATCAGCACCATCCAATCATCGAAGTCAACATGGATGATTCTTCCATCGACCGGCAATGCCAGCACATAATTCCAGTGCAGGGTATTACCTGATACAGTGCCTTGAGCTTCACCAATGACATCGGGGGCGCTGCCGGTGAACTTGCCTTCACTGGTTTTTTTCAAGGTCCAGATGCGTTTCTGGCGAGTGCCATCTGAGTAAGTAAAATCTTCATCAAGTGTGCCAGTATCGCCTTGCCATTCGCAGCGCATGACGACGGTAAATCGTTTGATAATTTTGCCAGACCTATCTTGAAACATTCCCCACGCATCGATGGTGCCGTTAAAGAATTGCGGCAATTCTAGTGCGGGTTTTTCTGCTGCATATAACTTTGGATCATTCGTGCTGGCGCAGGAGCTCAGTAAAAGTGTGGCGGCAAATACGGCGATACCGCGCATCAGTGTAGAAAGCTTCATGATCTTGTCCTTGCTTGTAGGTGAGGCGGTGTTGAGACAGCTTATTGTGAACTGTTGTCCAGTAACTTCTGGCGCAGGCCCGGGGCTGAGGTTTTTTTGTCTAGCCAGATGGAGAAGAAGGCATGCGCAAATTCCGGATCCTTGATCTCACCCAATAATTTTCCGTCGAGATAAAAACGTGCGGCGAGACCCGGCAGGAATATACCCGTGATGTGATTGCCTTCTTTGACATCAGGGAACAGTGTCTTCATCTGCGTCAGCCAGATTTTTCTTTGCTCCTCGCTACCGAGTTTGAGTTTTTGAATTTCTTCAATGCTGGCTTCGGCAATTTTTGCACCAATCAAATTACGGGCATAAGTCAAATCCAGCGCAATAGTTTGATGGCCTAACTGGCCATTGGGTTCGGGCAGATAACCATCTTTGCCTACCCATAACTGAGCGTCATACACAGCGATCCCAAACCAGCGAAACGTGCCCTTGCCTAAAGGCTTGGCCTGACGCAGCTCTTGCTGAATATGCGCATTAGGCGTTGCCTTGTCGCTGCTGGCAATCGCAGGCGTAGCACCCCACACACACCACAGCATGGCGCTGATACAGAGGGTGCGCCATACATCGTTGGGCACAATCATGATTTGATTAAGGTGAACTGGGCGACGTCAATGCTATGCGCCCGGAAGCCAGCTTCGCAATAGGCCAGATAAAACTCCCAGGTGCGGATAAATTCCTGGTCGAATCCTTGCGCCATGATTTCTGGCAGTGTCGCCATGAATGCATTTCTCCATTCCTGCAAAGTACGTGCATAGTCGAGGCCGAAGGTGAAAGTATCGACCACCTGCAGACCATGTTGTTTTGCATATTCTTTAAAAACCTGTATCGATGGCAACATCCCGCCAGGAAAAATATATTGCTGAATAAAGTCGGTTCCTTTGCGATAGCGCTCAAATAATTCATCAGCGATGACGATACTTTGCACACATGCTCTGCCGCCTTGTTTCAGATTGCGGCTGATACATTCAAAATAGCTAGGCCAATACGCTTCACCGACGGCTTCAAACATCTCTATAGACGCAATAGCATCGTAGCTGCCGTGGGCGTCACGATAGTCCTGAATCTGTAGCTTGCTCTTTTCATGCAAGCCCGCTTTTTGCAGACGTTCCTGGGCAAAGTGCAATTGCTCAGTAGAGAGCGTCAGCCCTGTCACATGGGCGAACGCTTCGGTGCTGGCGATTTCTGCAAAGCCGCCCCAGCCACAGCCAATTTCCAGAATGTTATCGTGTGGATGAACCTCGAGCTGTTGCAGGATACGACGGTACTTTGCCAGCTGCGCATCATGCAAAGTCTCGACTTTATCGCCAGAGAACAGCGCACTTGAATAGGTCATCGAAGGATCTAGCCACAAGCGGTAAAAATCATTGCCGATGTCGTAATGGGCGTGAATATTTTTCTTACTGCCAGCACGCGAATTGCGGTTCAGCACGTGCTTAATCCGATACAGCAGATTACCCCACCAGGTACCGTAAATCACAGATTCAAGTTGCTGGCGGTTACGCGAAATCAGTTCGATTAAAGCGGGTAACTGACTGGTGGTCCAGTGGCCTTCGATATAGCTCTCTGCAAAGCCGATATCCCCTGATTTGAGCACTGAGCGACAGAGCTGCCAGTTATTCAGCACCATCCTGACCGGGCTGTGATTATGATCGCCAAAATGGCCTTCCTGACCATCGGGAAATTGTATTGTCAGGTTAGCGTTCTGTAACTTGTGCAGCAGGCTTAAAACGAATTTAGCTTCAGCCGGGAACTGCGCCGCGTTTAAAGGCGTGCTTTGCTCCTGATGGGGATGGATGGTGGGATGCAGACTACTCATCGACTGACCTCGTTAGCTGGTGGGAGTGGTTTGGAAAAAAAAGGTACACGCTTGAACCAGAGGTATAGCGCTTGTAAATGGATGCGGGCGACCACACCGAACGTCATCAAGGGATAGCGCAGCATGACGCTGGCAATACTTGTTGCAGTCATGCTCTGCTCGCTACCGGCAATGCTTGTCAGCAGCAGTGGGCCTGTATCATCGTCATACTCGATGCGGGCGACGTGCTGAGTCTGATGCTGCTCTCCGATGTCGCGCGACGTATGCATGAAGCGAAAGCGATATTGGCCTTCGATCGCGCAAAACGGTGACACATGGAAGATTTTTTTTGCACTTAACTCTTGTCCGTAGTGCTGTATGTCGCCGGTGTCTAGCAGGTAGATATGTTTTTCTCCGAAGGTATTGCGAACCTCGCAAACAACGGCACGCAGTTCACTATCCTGACGATGGCAAAACCAGAAAGACACAGGGTTAAATACATAACCGAAAACCCGCGGAAAACATTGCAGTGTGATTTCGCCATCCGCATCAGTGATGCCTTCGGAGAGTAATAAATTTTCTACCCAGGCAAGAGGCGTCTGCTGACCATCGCCATGATCTTTGTCGAAGAAAGATAGCAAGTTAAACCGGTTATGTGAAAACCCGGAACATGAGAGTTCTGGTGCCTGGTGAGCCGTGCCACGCAAGCCCACGCGAATGAAGAACACGCCGTAAGTAAAGCGGTTCACAGCAGGACGCAAGCGATGATGCCTGACCTCGCCGGTGCATAAACGTATCGATGTTATGGTCGATGTCATTTTAGGCGGCACGTGCTTCTTGTTGATCCAGGCGTTGTACTTGCTCTGCAACTGCCAGACCAGATTTCAGGCCATCTTCATGGAAGCCATAGCCGGTCCAGGCACCCGCAAACCATACGCCATTATTGCCTTGTATCTGATGCAGCCGGTTTTGTGCTGCTATCGCTTTTTGATCAAAAACGGGATGGGCATAGTCAAAGCTTGCCAGTACGGATGAAGGCGCAGGAGCGTCAATCGGATTCAGGCTGACGATGACGGGGGTACTGAACGGTAGGGGCTGCAACTGGTTAATCAGGTAGTGGACGCAGACCTTTGCTTCATTGCCGCTCTCGCTCTGGTAATTCCAGGCAGACCAGGCTTTCTTTTTCTCCGGTAAGAAAGATGCATCGGTATGCAGGACAGCCTTGTTTGGCTGATACGTGACTGCCGATAAAATATCTTGTTCATCGCGCGATGCATCGCTGAGCATCGAGAGGCTCTGATCGCTATGGGTCGCAAGTACCACTTGATCAAATTCTTGAATGCCGTCTTTGGTCATTAATTGAACAGTGTGTCGCGGCGTTCTGTGGATGGAAAGAACGGGCGTGTTCAGATGTTTTTTGGGAATCAGCTTGAGGATTTTTTCCACATAGTGACGTGCTCCGCCTTTGACGGTTTGCCAGCGTGGACGGTCATTTACCTGCAACAGCCCGTGGTTATGACAAAACCGGACGAAGGAGGACAGGGGAAAACTCATCATGGTCGCGGTAGGACAAGACCAAATACAGGCAGCCATCGGCAGTAAATACCAGGTGCGGAATGCCTGTCCGTAGTGATGCTTATCCAGGAAGCTCCCCAACGACAACTGAAAATCGCTATCGGCTACATTCTCTGAATTGGCGAGTGCCGTCGTTTGCTGATTAAAGCGCAGGATATCGCGCAACATACCCAAAAAACTTGGACTGAACAGATTGCGTCTTTGGGCAAACACGGTATCCAGATTTGCGCCGGCCCATTCCAGGCTGCGGTTGTTTACCGGCATCTTGACGGAAAACGACATATCGGTCGCAGCCGTTTCAATGTCTAATTCTTTAAATAAGCTGACCAGATTTGGATAGGTTTTGTGATTAAAGACCAAAAAACCGGTATCTACGCCATAGGTATGGCCGTCCAGGCTGACATCAACGGTATGAGTATGGCCACCAAAATAGTCGTTTGCCTCAAACAGGCTGACATCATATTGCGCCTGTGAGAGGCGATATGCACAAGAGAGGCCGGAGATGCCGGAACCGATGACCGCAATTTTCATATTATTTTGTGAGGACAGAGGGTAATAAATTTTTGGCAATAAAACGATATTCTTATGTCTTATTCGTTTGAAGTTGCCTATCGGATTCAACTATTTTTAACTATTACAAAAAACTTTTGGATACTGGTAGTATCGAGGATCTAAATTCCGGTGAGATCCTGAGGTTCAGCTTTAAAAAAAGGGTGCGTAATCCGCACCCTTCGTCTGATTGTCTGCTGGCTTATTGGGCTAGTGCTTTTTCGATGTCAGCAACCAGTTTTTTATCATCTGGTGTCGTGGTGCTGGAGTAGGCCGCTACCACGTTGCCTTTGCGGTCAATCAGGTATTTGTAAAAATTCCATTTTGGTGTCGTACCGGTTGCCTGGATCAACTGTGCATGCAGAGGGTTCACCTCTTTACCTTTGACTGAGGTCTTGGTGAACATGGGAAATTTCACTCCGTAAGTATTGAAGCAAAAGTCGGCAATTTCCTTGTCGTTGCCTGGTTCTTGCTGACCAAAATCGTTTGAGGGAAATCCTAATACCACCAGACCTTTAGGATTGTATTTGGCGTGCAGCTCTTCCAGTCCCTGATATTGGCTGGTAAATCCGCAGTAACTGGCGGTGTTCACAACCAAAGTAACTTTGCCTGCGTACTGACAGAGATCTTGTGCAGACTCGTCTTGCAAGCGTTTAAATTTATGGTTTAAGACTGCGGGACAACTTGTCTTGTCTTCGGCAAAAGCGCTTGATATTGATGCTACATTTACAATAAATCCTACACTCAGGATGGTGAAAATGCGAATTAGTTGTCTCATGGTGGTTTCCTTGGCCTTGTTTTGGGGGATTTCAGCGTTTTTTTCCTGAAAACTATCTTATCGCATTTGAAAAAATGCGGTTGAACCCCAATTATCAAATTAGCAGCAAGATGTAAAACAGGCAAAATCGAGCTTGTCGTGAAGCGGTCACATCCGTCTGGTAAAATTAGAAAATCTACTCTATTTCGCTTTAACTTTGTAAAGGTCATCATGCTTTACCCAGAATTGTTTAAATCCTTAGAGCAAGTCCGCTGGAATATGGAAACGGACATTAATTGGGATCAGTACGATGCGTCGAAGTTGACGCCAGAGCAGGCGCAGACGATCAAGATGAATGCGATTACTGAATGGTCGGCATTACCTGCCACGGAAATGTTTTTGCGCGATAACCGTGGCGATAGTGATTTTTCTGCTTTTATGTCGATCTGGTTTTTTGAAGAGCAAAAACATTCTTTAGTATTGATGGAGTATCTGCGCCGCTTTCACCCTGAATTAGTGCCTACTGAAGAAGAGCTGGACAATGTGCGTTTTGAGTTCGACCCGGCACCACCGCTGGAAACACTAATGCTGCATTTTTGTGGCGAAATCCGTTTGAATCACTGGTATCGTTGCGCATCCGACTGGCATACCGAACCTGTGATTAAGCAGATTTACAAAATCATCAGCCAGGATGAGGCACGTCACGGCGGTGCGTATTTACGCTATATGAAAAAAGCTCTAGGCGAAGCCGGTGATACTGCCCGCGCAGCGTTCGCAAAGATCGGTGTATTGATGGCGTCTGCCCGCCGTACCGAAAAGCCCTTGCATCCGACCAATCTGCATGTAAATCAGTCGTTGTTTCCTAAAGACACCGTGCAAAGTCGTCTGCCTGATCCTGACTGGCTGGAGCGCTGGCTTGATGGCCAGATTAAATTCGACGGTGTTTGGGAAAAGAAAGTGATCGAACGAATTTTGCATAATATGTCCTTGCTGTTTGACCGCACCTTTGAATCTGTTCAGGATTTAAATCGCTATCGTAAAGAGGTGACGCAGAGACTAGCAGCCGGAGATCCCGTTATTTTGGGTGCTGCATAGAACCCGAATTCTTACGCAATTCGTTTACAATGAAAAAGCCGCAGCAGATTGCGGCTTTTTTTATTGCTTGGAATCACAAGACATCATGACGACATTTGAACAAAAAATAACCACAGCAAGCGGCTTACGCGAGCGTATCGCAGCTTTGCCAAAGCCAGTCGTGATGACGAATGGCGTCTTTGATATTTTGCACAGGGGGCATGTCACTTACCTTGATCAGGCACGCGCTTTAGGCGCATCTCTGGTTGTGGCGGTAAACACAGATGCTTCTGTGAAGCGCTTAGGCAAAGGTGACGACAGACCGGTCAATAGCTGTGAAGACAGACTGGCTGTGTTAGCCGCCCTGGAGTCCGTCAGTCTGGTTGTCGATTTTGATGAGGACACAGCTTTACAAATTGTTGAGCTTGCTCGGCCAGATCTGTATGTGAAGGGCGGAGACTACGATATGGCGGCGATCCCGGAAGGCAAAGCGGTTCTGGCTTATGGTGGTCAGGTGAAGGCAATTGATTTTGAACATGATCGTTCCACGAGTAAATTACTGGCGAAAGTCCGGGCAAAATAATCGCCGCAATTGTTGCTGTATCAAGGGGCCTTAATTGTCTCGCGCTAGCAGCAGCTCAAATTCATCTGGTGGTACCGGTCTCGAAAACAAGTAGCCTTGTCCATAATCGCATCCGGCATTTTTTAACAAGTCGCGCTGCAATTCAGTTTCTACCCCTTCGGCAATGACCTTGAGTCCTAGCTTGTGTGCCATGACAATGATGGCCTCTGCCAATGCACAATCGCTGGAGCCGGGTGTCATATTGCGTATAAATGACTGATCGATTTTCAGGTAGTCGATGTCAAATTTTTTCAAATAGGACAAGGATGAATAGCCTGTACCAAAATCGTCTAGTGCCACTTGAATCCCCGCATCCCGGAACTGTAATAATTTATCCGTGACCTTGGTGCTTGCATCGAGTAGCAAACCCTCGGTAATTTCTACACTGATTGCTTGTCCCGGCAATGCTAATTCATGTAAATAATCGACCCAGCTGACATAGCGGGATGTGTCGCGTTGAAATTCGACAGGCGATTGATTGACACTGATCTGAAAATCCTTTTGGGCATGAAATCGCTGACGCCATTTTGCCGTACAGCGCGCAGCTTCGCGAAACACGATGTCGCCGATCTCTACAATCAATCCACTGCTTTCAGCGATCGGAATGAATTCCAGCGGACTGATAAAGCCACGTTGCGGGTGACGCCAGCGAACCAGTGCTTCCGCTTTATGGATTTGTCCTGTCTCCAGAGAAATGATAGGTTGGAAATGAACTGAAAGCTGATTTTCTGAAAGCGCCGTACGCAAGTCATTACCTAGTCTGAGGCGAGCAAGTGATGCAGTTTGCATGCTTGGTGTGAAGTAGTGAAAGCGATTGCGGCCGGAATTTTTTGCCGCGTACATCGCCTGGTCGGCGTGCCTGAGCAAATCATCAAGGTTGTCCGCATCGTCTGGATATAAACTGATCCCGATGCTGGCGGAGAGAAAAATTTCCTCTTCCCCTAATTGAAATGGCTTAGTCATTTTATCGATGACGGCCTGCGCAATTTGCTCTGCATGTTCAGGGTTATGCTGACCCGGTAGGGCGATCGTGAACTCGTCGCCACCCAGGCGCGCCACAGTGTCGGATTCTCTGACGCAACCTAGCAGCCGCTTGGCGGCTTCAATTAATAAGGTGTCGCCGACGGAGTGGCCGAGTGTATCGTTGACCTCTTTGAAATGATCCAGATCGATAAACAGGATGGCCAGCATTCTTCCGTTGCGCTTGGATTTTTTAATGTCTTGTTCCAGACGGTCATAAAACATCCTGCGGTTTGGCAAGCCAGTCAGGGTATCTATATGTGCCTGTTGCCAGATAACGCTTTCTGCATTTTTCCGTTCGTCGATATCGAGGTGCGTACCGAGCATGCGTAATGGCTGTCCATGCTCGTCACGCTCAACAATCGCGCCGACTGAGAGTATCCAGCGCCAGTCTCCGCTGGCCGTTTTTTGTCTGAACTCGACACGGTAAGCAGAGGTGCGTCCCTGAATGTAGTCATTGTAAGCTTTGGTTGCGACAGGAACGTCATCGGGATGCATGCGCTCTATCCAGGCTTGATGCGATTCGCAAAGATCAGTGTGCTTGTATCCCAGCATCTGCGCGTATTCCTGATTCACCACCGCTGCGCCGGTCTGGACATTGACATCGTAGAGCCCTTGCCTGCTAGCTGAGAGCGTCATCCTCAATCGTTCTTCGCTCTCTTTTAATGCCGACTCGGCATGTTTGCGTTCTGAAATATCGGTATGTGTACCGATGACACGCACAGGTTTGCCTTGTTCATTCCTTTGGATAACGGTACCACGAGTGAGTATCCATTTCCAGCGACCGTCTTTGCATTGAACCCGATGTTCGTTGATGTAGATCGGTGTCTTACCGTCAAAATGTGCCTGACGGTCTGCGTACATCTGAGCCAGATCGTCTGGGTGTGTGCGCCGGTCTAGTTCTTCTGACAGATCTAGAATTTCTTTATCATCGTAGCCGTAAATCTCTTTTAGTCTGGGCGAGAGTATTTCTATACCAGTTTGCGGATACCAGTCCCAGACGCCATCTCCCGACGCTTCGAGCGCGAGCTTCCATCGCTCTTCATTTGTCTTGAGTTGTTCTTCGATTCTTTTTTGATCTGAAATATCTCGGATAAATGCGTAGCAACCAAGCACGCCATGTTCACCAAAATCGGGATAGAGTTCCGCTGCAATGTGGCGAGCTGCGTTGCCAAAATAGGGTACCAGGGCCTCATAGGATACATACTCGCCAGCGAATGCGCGGTCAATATATCCTCGTACTTTTTCAAATGCCTCAACACCGATAACGGACGATATTTCCATGCCAATCGCGTCCGACTTTTCAAAGCCGAACCATTTCACATACGTTTGATTGATGAACTGGTAGCGGAAATTCGTATCGAGATAGGAGATGCAGAAGGGAAGTGCGTCGATCAGGTTCAGAAGATTTTTCGTTTCATGCTGAAAGCCTTGAGTGACCGACTTCATTGCGCTGATATCTTCTATGGTGCCGCGGATAGTGACACTGGCGGCAAATTCTTTTCCTTCGATGACATGATTGGCAATACCACGTTGCTTGATCCATTTACTACGTCCATCAGGGCCAGTGAATTGGAATTCAATATCAATGGGTGTACTTTTTAAGACGGATTCTTTGATTGCTGAATCTAGTTGCTTCCAGACGGGAGCAGGATAAATCCGTGCGGCTTCTGTTGTTGACAAGTTTGTTTTTGCGGAATCATGAGCAAAAATGGCGCACGCCAGCGGTGACCAGTAGAATTCTCCGGATTCTTTGGACCAGGTCCATGTACCGACATTTTTCAATTCATCAGCCCCATTCCATCAGGTCGAACATTGAAGGCGATTGCATACGCTTGGTTTAGCTTGGCTTGGTAACTTTGACTAAATATTAACTCTTTGTATTGTCTGTGGGAGAAATTTTCCTTAAAGAATCGAATTTAGTTGTTTTCAATCGGTGTCTGGCAATTTTGGTTTGAATCAAGCGCCGCCTGCAAAATCGTTTTGACGCCATGCTTCATATACTACGATTGCCACTGTATTTGATAGATTAAGACTGCGGTTATCTGGTCGCATCGGTAAACGTATGCGTTGGGATTCGTGGAATGAGTTTCTTAGGTCTGGATGTAAGCCGCGTGTTTCAGCACCGAATACAAAGTAATCACCCGGCATAAAGCTGGCTGCCGAAAATCGTGACGAGCCATGTGTGGTGAGCGCAAACATACGGCTAGCATCTGGCTGTTCCAGTTCCAAAAAAGCTTCCCAGTTCTTGTGCACCCTCATATTGGCGTATTCATGGTAATCCAGACCTGCGCGCTTCATTTTGCTATCGTCCAGGGGGAAGCCAAGCGGTTCAATCAGATGCAGTTGTACACCTGTGTTGGCACAGAGGCGGATGATGTTCCCTGTATTTGGCGGGATTTCGGGCTCTACTAAGACGACATGAAACAAGGTGATTTCCTTTAGTTGTTTAGCTGATGTGGTACATGATGCTACGTGATAGTGCAATGATATTAGTGAGGGATAGTTCTGGCAAATACATAGTTGCTGACGCGGATGGCGCCAAAACGTTTAAGTGTCATGGCCATCTCGTTCAAGGTGGTGCCTGTTGTGATGACGTCGTCGACGATTCCGATATGGCGACCTTTAATTTGCTCAATGAACTGGGCATTTGGGATAAATGCCTGTCGCATATTTTTTTGCCTTTCATCTGGATGCAGGCTGCTTTGCTGTCGCGTTTCTCTGGTTCGCTCCATTAGATTCGCCTGAAACTTAATGCCTAACTGCTTGGAAAGCGGTCGCCCTACCTCAACTGCCTGATTAAACCCACGTTCCTGTAATCTTTTTTGTCCAAGCGGAACTGTCGTCAATACATCGGGCAATGGATGATCCAGGCTGTTTAAGATGGCGTCTCTTAATAAATTGGATAGCAGCGGTGCTAGCATTAGTTGATGGGCAAATTTTAAGGCTAGTACTAACTGATCTGCCGGTGCTACATAGTTGCATGCCACGATCGTTCGGTCGAAGCTGGGAGGATTTGCAATACATTCACCGCATCGCGGTGGTGTTTTTGTGATGAGCGCTGTGGCGTGAATATGGTTCAATATCGGTAACCCGCACGTCGTGCAGCGTATCTGCGGTGCCTGAAAATACTGCATGCGACAAGCCTGACACAGCGTGTTTTCATTGTCCTTGCCACATAAAACGCAGGCAGACGGCAGTAGCCTTGCCGTCTTCATCAGATGCGCAGTAAGTCGGTTAAATCGTGAGGAATGCATACAAGGGTCGGCGATATGGATGACAAGCGTGTAAACTCAGGACATTATCGCATTCTCTAAACCTCCCAAGCCATGTTGAGCGCTCCAATTGATTTGTCACGTGTACGGCACCTATTTTCACATCCTGAAAAAACGGAAGGATCTGATTTTTTAAGGCGTGAGGTCGCCGTCCGTATGCGTGAAAAGCTGGAATTAGTCAAAATTCAGCCCGGCCGCTTGCTGGATGCTGGTTGTGGCGAGGCGGCAGATTTGGTTCACATGCAGAGCTTATATCCCCAAGCGCAATTGCTTGGTGTGGATGCTTCGCAGCAGATGCTGCGCTCGGCTCAGCAGAAGCGAGACTCGGCACAGAGTTCAGTGGGACGTCTTTTGGGTAAGTGGCTGCCAGCCGGTTTGCGTGCAAGTCATACGGATAGTCTGTTATGTGCGGATTTTGCACGACTGCCAATCGCTTCAAATTCTATCGATATGGTCTGGTCAAATCTTGCCTTGCACTGGCATCCTCAGCCAGATCTGGTCTTTGCTGAGTGGCGCAGA
Source organism: Undibacterium sp. Rencai35W (assembly GCF_049340185.1). Taxonomy (NCBI): domain Bacteria; kingdom Pseudomonadati; phylum Pseudomonadota; class Betaproteobacteria; order Burkholderiales; family Oxalobacteraceae; genus Undibacterium; species Undibacterium sp. Rencai35W. Next base: position 161,760 of record NZ_JBMPPC010000007.1, on the reverse strand, counting down.
GTCTTGCGTACTGAGGGTTTGCTGATGTTTTCTTGTTTTGGGCCAGATACTTTAGTGGAGTTGCGCCGGGCTTTCTCTGAGATCGATGACTTACCTCATACCTTGCCTTTTGTCGATATGCATGACTTTGGCGACATGCTGGTCAATGCAGGATTTTCTACTCCCGTAATGGATATGGAAAAAATTACCCTGACCTATCAAAGCGTGGAGCAATTGTTTGCCGATGTGAAGTCACTGGGTGGCAATCCTCTCTTGACACGTCGTCAGGGCTTATTGGGGCGAGCTGCTCATCAGCGTTTAAGTAATGCACTGTCGCGCACACGCGGTGCAGACGGGCGAATTCCTTTGACTCTGGAAGTGGTCTATGGGCATGCGTTTCGGCCCATTCCCAAAAAACTCGCATCAGGTGAATCAATTATCCGGCTTGATTTTCCCAAAAAGGGAATTTAATTCAGCTCAAACTTCGGTCAGATTTTTTTCTCATCACTGATTTTAGGTGTCGTAATCTGAGCCTGATATGCGCCAGATCATAGTGATATGACCCGCTTTCTGCTTGATATGGGGCCGCTTTACGCCTTATACTCTTGCAGTTGTGGAAGTTGTCCTTGTGCATTGGCACTATATTTTGTCTGGGCTGTAGCAAAACGGACGCTTCTGTTAAAAGAATTCTAATGGGTTTTTTGGGGAAATCATGAAACATGCGAAGCGATTACCGTCGTTAATGCTTGGTGCCTCGCTCCTGGCGGCAAGCTTGCCATCTTGGGCAGTGGTAGACAGTCAAGGCGGTCCAGCTGTAATGCAATTGAATTTGCAACCACCGGTGACACAAATTGCGTCACAAATTTACTCCATACACAATTTAATGCTAGGCATCTGCCTGGCTATCTTTATTGCTGTGTTTGGCGTGATGTTTTATTCGATTTTGAAACATCGTAAATCGGTAGGACACAAGGCAGCGACTTTTCATGAAAGTACCGCAGTTGAAATTGCGTGGACAATCGTTCCTTTCATTATTGTTATTGCAATGGCCTTGCCTGCGACTAAAACAGTCGTCGCGATGAAGGATACCTCCAATGCGGATCTGACGATCAAGGCGACGGGCATGCAGTGGAAGTGGGGTTACGATTACCTCAAAGGTGAGGGGGAAGGCATTTCCTTCCTTTCCACACTTTCCACGCCAAGGTCTCAAGTCGGTGCGCCTGGTGTAGCGCCTACTGAAGCGCGTGGCGATAACTACTTGCTCGAAGTCGATAACGAAGTGGTCGTGCCAGTCAATAAGAAAGTCCGCATCATTACAACGGCAAACGACGTTATCCACTCATGGACGATCCCTGCTTTTGGCGTGAAGCAAGATGCTATCCCTGGTTTCGTTCGTGATACATGGTTCAAGGCTGAAAAAGTTGGTACTTACCGTGGTCAGTGCGTCGAGTTGTGCGGTAAAGAGCATGCATTCATGCCTATCGTTGTAAAAGTTGTTTCCGAAGCAGATTACAAAGTCTGGGTCGATGGCAAGAAAAAAGAGATGGCAGCCAAAGCGGATGATCCGAATAAAGTATGGACAGTCGATGAGCTGAAACAGCGCGGTGAAAAAGTATACGCAGCAAATTGCGTAGCTTGCCATCAGGCAACGGGTAAAGGTGTTCCGGGTGCGTTCCCTGCGCTGGACGGCTCAGCTGTTGTGAATGGTCCTAAAGCTGGTCAGGAAGCGATTTTGTTGAACGGTAAAAATGGTATGCCAGCATGGAAAGCAACTTTATCGGATACAGAAATTGCTGCCGTTATTACTTACACTCGTAATAGCTGGACCAATAAAGCCGCCGAAAACATTGTTCAGCCAGCAGAAGTGCTTGCTGCGCGTAAGTAATTGCAGGAAGAACAGGAGAATTTGATGAGCTCTACTACAGTCGCGCATGCTCACGACCACGCGCATGACGATCATGCACATGATCATCCTCATGGCTGGCGCCGTTATTTATTCGCCACCAACCACAAAGATATCGGTAATCTTTATTTGTGGTTTGCTTTCACGATGTTGTTATCTGGCGGCGTGTTGGCCTTGATGATCCGTAGTGAATTGTTTCAGCCTGGTTTGCAATTGATGCAACCGGAATTTTTCAACCAGCTGACGACCATGCATGGTCTGATCATGGTGTTCGGTGCGATCATGCCGGCATTCGTTGGTTTTGCTAACTGGATGATTCCTTTGCAAATCGGTGCATCCGATATGGCATTTGCCCGCATGAATAACTTCTCGTTCTGGTTGATGCCTCCGGCAGCCTTGTTGCTGATGGGTTCTTTCTGGGTACCTGGCGGTGCAACTGCTGCTGGTTGGACTCTGTATGCACCACTGTCGACTCAGATGGGTCCTGGTATGGATATGGCGATTTTCGCTGTACATATCATGGGTGCGTCTTCCATCATGGGCTCCATCAATATCATCACGACCATCCTGAACATGCGCGCTCCTGGCATGACTTTGATGAAGATGCCGATGTTTTGCTGGACCTGGTTGATCACTGCTTACCTGTTGATCGCTGTGATGCCGGTGTTGGCTGGGGCGATCACGATGACGCTGACTGACCGTCATTTTGGTACTTCCTTCTTCAATGCGGCAGGCGGCGGTGACCCTGTGATGTACCAACACATTTTCTGGTTCTTCGGACATCCAGAGGTGTACATCATGATTTTGCCAGCCTTCGGTATCGTCTCCCAGATTGTTCCTGCATTTGCCCGTAAGCCTTTGTTTGGTTATGCATCGATGGTGTATGCAACAGCATCCATCGCGATCTTGTCCTTCATCGTCTGGGCACATCACATGTTCACAACTGGTATGCCAGTGACGGCACAGTTGTTCTTCATGTATGCCACTATGCTGATCTCGGTACCAACCGGCGTGAAAGTGTTTAACTGGGTTGCGACGATGTGGAAAGGCTCGATGACTTTTGAGACGCCTATGTTGTTTGCAGTCGGCTTTATCTTCGTGTTTACCATGGGTGGTTTCACTGGTCTGATCCTGGCGGTGACACCGATTGATATTCAGTTGCAAGACACTTATTACGTGGTTGCCCACTTCCACTATGTATTGGTGGCGGGTTCCCTGTTTGCTCTGTTCGCCGGTTTCTACTACTGGGGTCCGAAATGGACTGGTTTCATGTACAACGAAACACGTGGCAAGATTCACTTCTGGGGTTCATTGATTGCGTTCAACGTGACTTTCTTCCCTATGCATTTCTTGGGCTTGGCCGGTATGCCACGCCGCTATGCGGATTATCCTGCACAGTTTACGGATTTCAACCAGGTAGCAACTATTGGCGCTTTCTGGTTTGGTCTGATGCAAGTTTATTTCTTGCTGGCTGTGGTTATCCCGTCGATCAAAGGCGGGCAACCAGCAGCAGCGAAGCCTTGGGATGGCGCAGAGGGATTGGAATGGACAGTACCTAGTCCTGCACCATTCCATACATTCGAAGAGCCACCCGTCGTTAAATAAATTAAGGTAGGGCGCTGCTAGCAGCGCCCTAAGTAAAAATGAGTAACGGCAAAAAACCAAACAATCTCAGAACGGCTTTAATTTTGTTTTCGGTTGCCTTGGTGTTTTTTATTGGTGTATTCGTCAAACAAACCTTGCGCTGAGGCTCAGGGTATGTCGGATGAATTAGATCAAGCGAAATCAGGTAAAAATAAACTCAACGCTACTATGTTGAGCAAGTTGCTGGTGATCGCTGTGCTGATGTTTGGCTTTGGATATGCCTTGGTACCTATTTACAAGCAGATCTGTGAGTTGACGGGAGTGAATATTTTGACGCCGAAAGATATTTCGGTGAAAGAAATTACGAACTCTCAAATTGACCGCTCGCGGGAAGTCACCATTGAGTTTGATGCCAATACACAGGGGCCATGGCGCTTTCGTCCTACGGTATCAAGCATGAAAGTGCATCCTGGTGAAATGGCACAAGTAATGTATGAGGTGGTGAACAAGCAGTCATATAAAATGGATGCTCAGGCTATCCCTAGTTATGCGCCACAACAAGCCTCGGCATTCTTCAAGAAAATGGAATGCTTCTGTTTTAAGCAACAGACCTTAGAAGCGAATGAAGCCAGACAGATGCCCGTCGTGTTTTATATTGATCCGGCGCTGCCAAAAGATGTGAAGACCATTACTTTGTCTTACACGTTTTTCGAGGTAGGTGGAAAACCTAAACTGGCTGATAAAGGCGTATGACATGGATGAGCTGAAGCAGGCTAGTAAGCGTAAGATTTCTTTTTTTGCCACGATGAAAGCCGTATTCTGGTCATTTTTAGGGATCCGAAAAAAAAATGATTATGAGCAGGATGCGGCGCAATTAAACCCAATTCACGTCATCATCGCCGGTATTCTCGGTGCATTGATTTTTATTACGATATTGGTGTTCATAGTAAAAGCTGTAGTGGCAAAGTAAGTCAAAATAAGCAATAAATAAAGTAATACTTCAAGTTTAAAAATTGTATCGGGAGATGGAAATGAGTTCTCAAAACGCTAACGCACCGTACTACTTTGTGCCTGGACCATCGCAATGGCCAGTTCTGGGTGGGGCGAGTTTATTGTTGACTATGATCGGTGCATCAGCATGGGTCAACGGTATTACTTGGGGTGCTTACCTCAATTTTGCAGGTATTTTTCTGACTTTGGTTGTTCTCTACAACTGGTTTGGTGATGCAATCGCTGAATCTGAAGGCGGTAAATACAGCGCACGTATTGATGTGTCTTATCGTTGGAGTATGAGCTGGTTCATTTTTTCGGAAGTGATGTTCTTTGGCGCATTCTTCGGTGCTTTGTTCTATGCGCGTAGTATCTCTATGCCTTGGTTGGCGGATCTTGATCATAAGGTTTTATGGCCAGATTTCGCAGCACAATGGGGTAATGCAGGCCCGGCAGGTACGATTGAAGCATTCAAAACCATGGGTCCTTTCCCTATCCCTACCATCAATACGGCATTGCTGTTGACGTCTGGTGTGACACTGACAATCTCTCATCACGCGCTGCGTGAAGGCCATCGTGCGAAAACTGCGTTCTGGTTGTTTGCTACGGTGTTGTTAGGCGCAGTGTTTATGGGTTTTCAGGCGTATGAATATATGCATGCATACAGCGAACTGAACCTGAAGCTGACTTCAGGTATTTATGGTTCTACATTTTTCATGCTGACGGGCTTCCACGGCTTCCATGTCACCATGGGTGCAATTATGTTGTCCGTTGTTTTGTATCGTGTCATGAAAGGCCATTTCACTCCTGAACAGCATTTTGCTTTTGAAGGTGCCGCTTGGTACTGGCACTTTGTTGACGTTGTATGGCTCGGTTTGTATGTCGTCGTATATTGGCTATAACTGATACACTTGCCATACACAAAAAAGCCGCACAATGTGCGGCTTTTTGTTAGTTGTGAATAGTTGATTGCTTATTTATCTGATGCCAGTTGGTTGAATCAGTCCAAAATGATTTGCCAGTAAAATCAAGAGAAACAGGCTAATCGAAAAACCAACCCGAAAAGCCAGCGCTTTGACGGTACGATTACTGCGGCCTTTATCTTTCATGAGGTAAACCAGTGCAGATCCCATGCTAAAGATGATCAGAAAGAAAGCGATTGCTACCAGGATTTTCATGCTGTTCTGCCCACTCATAAAACCTCTATTGTAATGCTTAATAAGTTTCGTTTTCGCTGGATTCCTCTATTGATCACACTGTTGCTCTGTGCGATCGGTATAAGTCTGGGACAATGGCAAACTCGCAGGGCGCAGGAAAAAGAAACAATTGCCCAGGCAATGCGCGAGCGCGCCAAGTTACCGGCTTTATCTTCTCAGGTTCTATTTGCCTCCCTTGGTTCCGTATATCGGCGCGTCAGCTTAACGGGACATTTTGTCTCTGAGTGGCCTCTTTATTTGGATAACCGGCCATTAAAAGGTGTGGCAGGATTTTATGTTCTTATGCCGTTTAAGATTGAAGGTGTGGATCAGTTTGTTTTGGTCGGCAGAGGTTGGCAAGCACGTAATGCACATGACCGGGTAAATATGCCGCCGCTAGTTACCCCTTCGGGAATCGTGCAGCTAGAAGGGCAATTGCATGAAAATTTTGGTCATGTAATGCAGTTAGGGCAAGCTGAAGTCATTAAACCTGGTGCAGTCTTGCAAAATGTAAGTCCAGCAGAATTAGCACAAAAAACAGGGTGGAAAATACATCCTCTGATTGTGGAACAAACCTCGGATTTAGCGGACGGATTAAAGCGTGATTGGCCGCTGCTATCAGATGGTTCTGATAAACATCGGGCCTATGCGTTTCAGTGGTACGCCTTGTCATTGATGGCAATTATATTTTTTGTGGTTACAGGATATCGTCGTGGAAAAACCGAATAGTAAACATGCAGGTCGCTGGAAACTTTTATTGGTCTTAGCCGTTTGTGCTGCACCGATGCTTCTCTCTTACCTGTTTTATTTTGTTATTAAACCCGAAGGCAGAACTAATTATGGTGTCATTCTGGACCCCCGATCCTACCCTATGCCTAAACTTGATGCGCATTTGCTAGGCGGTGAGTCAAAAGAGCTCGATGCGTATAAAGGTAAGTGGATCTTGCTGCAAGCCGATAGTGGTGAGTGCGCCGACGCATGTAAGAAAAAAATGTACGACATGCGGCAGTTACGCCTGATTCAGGGAAAGGAAATGGATCGCATAGAGCGTGTCTGGCTAATTACTGACAATAAACCCGTAGATACCGTTTTAATTCGCGAATACGACGGCACGCGCATGTTGAGCGTAAGTCAGGATAAGCTCAAATCCTGGCTGCCAGTGGATGCGAATACTGTTATCAGCGATCATATTTATATAATTGATCCGCTAGGTAATTTGATGATGCGTTTCCCAAAAGATGCCGATCCGAACAAGGTGAAGAAGGATATCGGTAAATTATTGAAGGCATCGGCAATAGGTTAAATATGTGGATGCAAATTGCAATTACGGCTTTGATTCTTGCGACGATTCCGCTGAGTCTTGTCTGGCTGTCAAAGGATCAAAGTAAATATCACAAACTCATCTCGGTCAGTATGTTTCTGACTTTTGACCTGATCATGTTTGGCGCATTTACACGTCTGACTGACTCAGGTTTGGGCTGTCCGGACTGGCCCGGTTGCTACGGCGAGGCCAATCCATTCCAAGCCCACCATGAAATTAGTGCCGCGCAGGCATTGATGCCGACCGGACCGGTAACGTTGTCAAAGGCATGGATAGAGATGATCCATCGTTATCTGGCGATGAGTGTGGGTATCTTGATTGTCGCGCAAATGGTTTATGCCTGGTGGCGACGCAAAGATTTATTGACCTCACCCTGGTTGCCAACGTCGATATTTCTTCTTGTGTGTGTACAGGGCGCATTTGGCGCCTGGACGGTGACTTTGAAGTTGCAGCCGGTGATTGTGACGACGCATCTTTTATTGGGCATGTCACTGCTTGCCATTCAAGCCTGGTCACTGGCCAGTCAGAATCAAATGCAAGCCACAGCTACTACACAGAAATTAAAGCCTGAACCACTCGTTACTTTTGCAACCATAGCGCTCATATTACTCACAATACAAATCGCTCTCGGTGGCTGGGTTAGTACTAACTACGCTGCTTTAGCTTGCCAAGACTATCCCTTGTGTCATGGTGTCATTATTCCGGAAATGGATTTTGAGCATGGTTTCAGCTTATGGCGTCAGTTGGGTCAGAAAGCCGACGGATCATTTTTGCCCTTCTCTGCACTGGTCGCGATTCATTGGGTGCACCGGAGTTTTGCCTGGCTGGTGATTATTGCGGTCCTTATTACCGCCTGTCTGGCGCGTAAAAAAACTGATGTGGCATCGCTGGGCCGGTACTTACTGATGGTTATCGGAGTTCAGTTTTTGACAGGCGTTTCGACTGTATTTTTCTCGTGGCCCTTGTTTCTCGCCGTGTTACATAACGGTGGTGCGGCCTTACTTGTCCTGCTACTGAGCATGTTAAACTACCGCCTTAGACACGTGGTCAGTGTATCGGCAACAACCAGTAATAAAAAGTAGCACGCGTCCTCCTCCCCTAGATTTTCTATGACATCACTTAGTATTCCATCCAGTCGAATGGCTCAATATTGGGCTTTGACGAAGCCTCGTGTCACACAATTGGCGGTATTTTGTGCGGTGATAGGTATGTTCCTAGCTACGCCAGATTTGCCAGATTGGCGAATCGTCGTCGCAGCAACGATCGGTATCTGGTTATTGGCAGGAGCAGCATTTGCCGTGAATTGTCTGGTTGAGCGTGAAATTGATGCTCGTATGGCCAGGACGGCAAGACGCGCTTCGGCTCAGGGTGAAATCAATCCTTTGCAGATCTTGATTTTTTCCGGCGTCATTGGTGCACTGGGGATGTGGGTTTTGTACACCATGGTGAATCCACTCACGATGTGGCTCACTTTTATTACCTTTGTCGGATATGCGGTTATATATACGATTATTCTGAAGCCGGCGACGCCACAAAATATCGTGATCGGTGGCTTATCCGGAGCGATGCCTCCGGCGCTTGGCTGGGCAGCGATTGCGAACGACGTTCCCATGCAAGCCTGGCTTTTGGTATTGATCATTTTCATCTGGACGCCACCGCACTTCTGGGCTCTGGCAATGTATCGCCGTGATGACTATGCCAAATCCGGCTTACCGATGCTGCCAATCACGCATGGACTGGAATTCACTCGTTTTCATATCTGGCTATATACGATTGCTTTGTTCGCGACCACCATGCTGCCTTATGCCGTGCATATGAGTGGATTAATTTACCTGGTCAGTGCGGTTATTCTCGGTACGATTTTCCTTTGGTATGCATGGAGAATTTATCGTCATTATGATGACGTGCTTGCCCGTAAGACGTTTGCTTTTTCTATTATTTATTTATCGTTGCTGTTTGCTGCATTGCTGGTCGATCACTACATTAAATTATGACTCCATTAATTCGCTTTGCCAGCGTGCTGCTGATGTTATTCATGGTGGCATGCAGCAAACCTGCTCCACAGTTTACAAATACGGACTTGACGGGTCTGGACTACGCCAAAGACTTTTCCTTGACTGATCACAACGGCAAAGCACGCACCCTGTCTGATTTTAAAGGGAAGGCTGTCGTCATCTTTTTTGGCTACACACAATGCCCGGATGTCTGTCCTACAACCATGGCTGAAATGGCGACAGTAATGAAGCAATTGGGAACCTTATCCGATAAGGTACAGGTCTTGTTTGTGACGGTTGATCCAGAGCGCGACACGCAGGCTTTATTAGCTGCATATGTGCCTAATTTTGATCGCAGATTTCTAGGAATGTACGGTGATGCGGCAGCCACGGCTAAGGTCGCGAAAGATTTTAAAGTGTATTACCAAAAAGTGCCGGGAAAGACGCCAGGTTCCTACACGATGGATCACACTGCAGGTAGCTATGTATTTGATCCTGAGGGACGAATACGCTTGTTTTTGCGTCATGGACAGGGCGCTGAACCGATTGTCCACGATCTGAAATTACTTCTGCAATAAAAAAAGCACTCCTTGGAGTGCTTTTTATTTAGGCTGATTCCAGATCATGCAAAACTAGCCAAAGCGCCTTTCATCTTCTTCAATGCAGCGCTTTCGATCTGGCGGATACGTTCCGCAGAAACGCCATACTCATCAGCTAATTCATGTAATGTTGAGCCAGAACCATCATCATTTTTTAACCACCGTGACTCGACGATGTGACGCGAGCGCGCATCAAGTTTGGACAAGGCGCTTTCTAAGCCTTCGCTTTGCAAACGATCACGTTGACGGGCTTCCAAAACACGGGTTGGTTCTTCGCTTTCTGTTTTCAGATACGCGATAGGTGCAAACTTATCGTCGTCATCGTCAGTTGGCGCATCCAGAGCAATATCTCTTCCGGATAAGCGCATTTCCATTTCGATGACTTCTTCGCGTTTGACATCCAGAGTTTTAGCCAATGCATCAACCTGTTTAGGTGACATTGAATCTAAACCTTCTTTATGACTACGAAGATTAAAGAATAATTTACGTTGTGCTTTAGTCGTCGCCACTTTGACCAAGCGCCAGTTTTTCAAAATGTACTCATGCATTTCTGCTTTGATCCAGTGCATCGCATAGGACACAAGGCGCACACCCTGATCAGGATCGAAGCGTTTCACGGCTTTCATCAGACCAATATTGCCTTCTTGAATCAAATCAGCATGTGGCAAGCCATAACCGAGGTACCCGCGGGCGATGGATACAACCAGGCGCAAGTGCGACATAACCAGTTGTTGGGCGGCGCTCAAATCATTATTTTGGGTAAGTTTTTTCGCCAGATCGATCTCTTGCTCGTGCGTGAGCATAGGCAAGCGGTTCACCGCTGAAATATAGGCGTCAATATTACCCAGACTGCCAGTAAAGCCTAAAGCGAGCGCTGTGCTATCCGAAGATGGCATCACAGATGTCGATGATTGATTCATTCTTCCTCCCTATTTGCTGCCGATTTAGCCACAGTTTTGGGCTAAACCACCAATTTCAAGTTCTTATATTAGCACTCTCTTGAGTTGAGTGCTAATACTCGAAATTTATATGCTTAATATAGAAAAACTATATTAAAAAATAATGGTTAATTTGAAACTGCTATTGATAATTAGAGGGGTATTTAAGAAAAAAGTTTCGGATTATTTGGAAGTAAGTGCGTATCGGCACCCCCCTCGCAATTCCTCTTGGATTGATCATTAATCAGGTCAGCCGCGATAGCTGTCTTCTCACCGATAGAAAGGCACCACATAGTCCGAGCACGACGCTGGTTGCAAGCAATACTATGCTGGCTACCAGTCCCAGCGGTACTAAGTGAAACTCCGATGCATATAACTTAGCAAATTCTGCAATGGCTTGATTGAGCGGGCGCAAAGACAGGGCAATTAAACCCAAAGCGATGCCACCGGCAAGAAACCCCAATAAAGCGCCGGTATAGTAGTAAGGTCTATGGATGAAGCTATTGGTTGCGCCTAATAAACGGGCAATCGCAATTTCTGCCTGATGGGAAATCACCTGCAAGCGCGTGGCATTAAAAATCACCACGACCACGACCACACTTAGTGTAATCGCCAGAAAGAGTAAAGATAGCTGCAATACCTGCACCAGTGCAGCCAATCGTTTTACCCAGGCAGAATCCACTTGTACCACATCAACTCCCGGTAAGCTTTTAAGCTGCTGCGTTAAGAATTCAACTCGATGTGCGTCGGAATTTGACAAGGACAAAATGTAAGCGTCGGGCAGCGGGTTGCCACCCAAAGTAGATAGCACTTCTGCCAGACTAGATGTTTCTTCTAAGGCGGCAAGCGCTTTGTCTTTCGTTACAAAATTAAGCTTTGCGCTGATATTCGCATCTTTTAATAGTTTTTTTATTGTGAGCGACAGAGCGGTTGCATCTGATCTTGCGGTGTCAGGCGTAAGAAATACGCTAATCTCCGGTTCAATGGAGAGTTGGGCAGAGACAGGCCGAATATTTTCAATCAGCGTCAACCCTGCAATCGGTAATGCGAGCGCAATCGCTACTACCAATACATTGAATAAAAAATTGCCCGGACCAGAGCGTAAGTGCGACAAGGCACTTTTAAGGGCAAACAAATGCTGACGTAACCAGATGGACATCGATTTTTTCCTCTTCTTCCCTGGACTATGCTGCGATGGGCGATTGCCATGCGTCTGACAATTCACCTTTGTTCAAATAAATGACGCGGCTTGCCTGATCCAGAAACTGTTCATCATGGCTAGAGATAATGCAGGTCACGCCTGCACTTTGAAAGGCTTTCAGCGCGCTGATGACTTTATTTGCATTATCGCGATCAAGAAATGCTGTAGGCTCATCAGCCAGAATGATTTGTGGGCGGTTGACAATGGCACGGGCGATTGCAACACGTTGCTGCTCTCCGCCAGAAAGCGCGAGCGGAAATACATCGGCCTTATCTGCCAGATTGACTTTGTCGAGTGCAGCGCGCGCTCGGGTTTCGGCTTCTGCGGCAGATGCCCCAGTGACAATCAGCGGCAGCATGACATTTGCCAGCACGCTTCTGTCGAGAAGCAAGCCTTTGTCTTGCAATATCAAGCCAAGCTTACGTCGTAAATAAGGCAAGCTGCCTGATTTAAGCTTGCTGATATCCTGACCGTTCACACTGACTACACCAGTGCTGGCGCGTTCTATGCCCGCGATCATTTTGAGTAAGGTTGATTTACCAGCTCCTGATGGTCCGGCAAGAAAAATCAGTTCTCCATCATTGATCTTCAGCGATATATTGCGCAGCGCATAAGCGCCGTGCGCATATTGCTTGGAGACTTGCTGGAACTCTATCATCGGCGTGATCCTTTTAATTCAACAAGGCGTCTACAAATTCCTGGGCATTGAATGGTTGCAAGTCTTCTATCTGCTCACCGACACCAATGAAATAAACCGGGACAGGGCGCGTCTTAGCAATCGCCGCAAGTACGCCTCCTTTGGCGGTACCGTCCAGTTTCGTGATCACCAGACCAGTTAAGCCCAGTGCATCATCAAATGCCTTTACTTGCGCCAGTGCATTTTGTCCTGTGTTGCCGTCGATGATTAACAGCACCTCCTGAGGTGCGCCATCCATGCCTTTTGCAATCACGCGCTTAATTTTTTTCAATTCTTCCATCAGATGCAACTGCGTCGGTAAACGGCCTGCGGTGTCTACCATCACTACATCGGTGCCGCGGGCCTTGGCAGATGCGACCGCATCAAAAGCCACCGCAGCCGGATCGCCGGATTCTTGAGAGATCACCGTGACATTGTTCCGCTCGCCCCAAATCGTCAATTGTTCACGTGCCGCTGCCCGGAACGTATCGCCAGCGGCCAACAACACGGATTGTTGGTGGCTTTGCAGATGTTTCGCGAGCTTGCCTATGGTTGTTGTTTTACCGGCACCGTTCACACCGGCAATCATCATCACCAAAGGTTGGTAGCGCCCAAGCTCTAGAGGCTTTTGTAATGGTGTTAATAAGTCCAGTAACAAAACTTTGAGTGCTGCTTTCACTTGTTCTGCTTCGGTCAGCTTCTGTTCTTTAACTTTTTTCTTCAAGCCATCTAGTAAAAATTGGGTTGCCTCGACGCCTGCATCCGCTGTTAATAAAGCGGCCTCCAGCTCATCGTACAGGTCGTCATCAATTCTCGCGCCAACGAATAAGGTGGTCAGATTCGACGAGGTTTTTGAGAGTCCGGCTTTAAGACGGCTTAACCAGGATTGTTTTGGTGTTGCTGCATTGATATCGCCCGCCGCAGCCGTGGTCACGGGCGCTGGTTCGGCGGGCGTGATAGCCAGCTCTGCTGCCTGGGTTGCGACAACCGGCGGGAGGACGGTTTCTTCTTTGGGTTTTTTCTTGAAAAAGCTAAACATCGAGGATAGTGGAGACTCTGAATATGCGACAGATTGGAATGTCGCCATTCTAACAGACGGAAGTTTGTTGGGGCAGCAGTACAGACTGCGTCATAATCCGGGATTATCCGTTCGGTCGCTATCATTCGTAACAGCGCAAGTGGATGCAGCGCTCGAAGGCATGGTCATCGTGATTTGTGTGCGAGCGCTATTGCGACAATCGTGTATCTGGCGATCTGCCGAAGTGGTTGTTCTGCCTTGCAGTCAGCATTGTCGTCACGTCCTGCCATCTCGCCAACTATATACTTGCTGCTTTTCTAGTAGAAAGTCCGGGATAATGCGACCTTATTTACATACGTAGAATCCCTCTACATGTGCCACCAACAAAATAAAGATCAGTAACCAATGAAAGCCCAGGCAAAGAAACCCGCCAAGCCGCCAGTAGCGCACAAGCGCGTGCCTCATCAGGTACGCATTATCGGCGGTGTATGGAAGCGTAGTGTGCTTAGCGTCATTGACGCAGAGGGATTGCGTCCTACTCCTGATCGTGTCAGAGAAACGGTTTTTAACTGGCTTGGCCACTTGATTGACGGCAGATGGCCGGCGCTTACTTGCCTCGATCTGTTTGCCGGAACTGGTGCGCTGGGTTTTGAGGCCGCGAGTCGCGGTGCCGCCAGTGTCACAATGGTGGAATACCACACACCCGCGTTCAGGCAACTCGATCAGGTCAAGGAGAAGTTGAATGCCAACCAGGTTAACTTGCTGAGAGGGGATGCGCTGACCATCGTTCAGAGCATGGTGGCGCGCCAACAACAGTACGATCTGATTTTTCTGGATCCACCGTTTGATCAGGCTTACCTGCCAAAAATTTTGCCTTATTGTGCAAAACTCTTAAGCGCACAAGGCTTGCTGTATGTCGAAGCAGAGCATGTATTATCGACGGATGGCAGTGCGCAAGAGTCTCCTGAATGGTTGGCAGATTGGAAAGTGATTCGCGCCGATCAGGCTGGTAGTGTGTATTTCCACATACTGCAACGCAACATTATGACGCATGAGGCGCTCGGAAATCAGGCATAATGCCTCTTCAAATTGGTGCACAGACACAAATGAGGGAGTAAAAATGGTCACAGCTGTATATCCGGGAACCTTTGATCCGCTAACGCGTGGTCATGAAGATCTGGTGCGTCGCGCTTCTGGTTTGTTTGACACGCTGGTAGTCGGCGTTGCAGACAGCAAGAACAAAAAACCTTTTTTCTCGCTGGACGAAAGATTGTCGATTGCGAACGAAGTGCTGGGGCATTACCCAAATGTAAGGGTAGAAAGCTTTTCCGGCCTGCTGAAAGACTTTGTCCGTAAAAACGATGCACGTGTGATTGTTCGCGGTTTGCGTGCGGTATCTGACTTTGAGTACGAATTTCAAATGGCAGGCATGAACCGATATTTACTACCGGACGTAGAGACCTTGTTCCTGACACCCTCTGACCAATATCAATTCATTTCAGGCACTATCGTGCGTGAGATCGCCATGTTTGGCGGTGACGTATCTAAATTCGTATTCCCGTCGGTCGATAAATGGTTACAGAAAAAAGTAGCTGAACAGGCGCTCAAGATTGAATTAACTAAGTAACTAACTAAGTAACTAGCAAGTAGTTAAGTAGTGCAATGCAGTAGCAGGAGAACGTATGGCTTTATTGATTACAGACGATTGCATAAATTGTGACGTATGTGAACCCGAGTGCCCGAACGATGCCATTTATATGGGCCCGGAGATTTATGAAATTGATCCTCACAAATGCACAGAATGCGTTGGTCATTACAAAGAACCGCAATGTCAGCAAGTCTGTCCTGTGAGCTGCATTCCATTCAATCCCGCCTGGCGTGAGACCACAGAAGAATTGCAAGCCAAGTACGAGCGCTTGCAGGCGGCTGTTAAAACCGTCTCGTCTTAATATGCTGATCTAGGTCGACTCACACACCCGGTTACGACCCTGATTTTTCGCTCTGAATAGCGCCTGATCTGCATCTTGCAAAAGTTCGCGAGCGACATTATCGATTTTTCCGTAATTCAGGGATTCGGATAGGGTTGATACTCCGATCGAAATCGTGGCCTGGCAACTTCCCATCTGATGAAACTGGAATGGCCGCTCCGCAATACTTTTGCGAATGCGCTCTGCCACCATCATGCCATCCTCTGCACTCGCGTCTACAAGCAGGGCGACGAATTCTTCTCCGCCAAAACGCCCCATTGTATCGCTTAATCGTAGCTCTGCCTTGATCCGGTTGCTGACTTCAATCAGAACATCATCGCCGCCCTGATGACCATAGCGGTCGTTGATCTGTTTGAAAAAATCGATATCCAGATACATGCACACAATGCTGTATTGCTGGCGGCGTGCGCGTCCAATTTCTTCCAGCATGCGTTGCTCAACATAACGACGGTTGCTGACATTGGTTAAAGGATCGGTCAGACCCATGTGGGTCAGGCGTTCGTTGTTGATGACATTTTCCAGGCAGATCGCAATGATGGATGCCATGTGTTCGATGAAATCGGTTGCCATCGTTGCATTGAAACGTGATGCCTGAAAACTCCCGAGATTCAGATAGCCTAATAATTTATTTTGTCGTATCAACGGAACGATGGCTACGCTGGCGGGTTTTTTTTCGGAAGACGCAAACATATTGCCGTGGTCAGCTTGATTGAAGACGCCGAGTACGGGTTTGCGTAATTGCTCGCCATGTATGCGCAGATCGAGTTCGTTCTGCACAAAAAATAATGCAGGAAATTCTTCCGGTGTAATGTTGAGATCCAGGACAATTTTTTGCAGTCCTTTTTGTCTGTCCAGTAAACCCAGCGTCACGATATCCAGCTCCGACATCTTTGCCAGCGTACTGAAAATATTTTCAACCAGTTCACGAAAACTGCTGGTGCTGATCAGTCTCAGATCGAAGTCTTGATGCCGCGACATGATTTGCTGATTCTGATGTGCATGTTCCAGCAGATTCGCCAATTGATTGCGCAACATTGAATTCTCTCTGCGCAATTCGTTCATGGTGAATTGTGTGCTCAGATCCAGTGGTGGTGTTGGTCCTGTCCCCATATCGGCTTTCATGTGCGTTAGGTATCCGGGTTTGCCCAGTATTGTTGATTCACAGACACTAGAATGCTAACTGAAGATCGACCTGATCACCAACATGAATCTGTGAGCCGACACCTTTGCTCACAATCAAATTCATGCCAAAGGTAATACCGCCATCCAGCAGCGGATTCGCACGGTAGGTTTGTAAAATATCGACAGGATCAGGGCCGCTTTCACCGGTGAGCTGGTCCACTGCCGGGATCGTGCAACGGGTGCAGGGTTTGACGGCCTTTAATTGTATTGCGTTGTCAGAGTCGCTTTCAGATTCGCTGTCAGAGCTGTTGTCAGCATTAATCAGGTCGATAAAACCCGCATAGTCTTCTTCAAAAGCGTCGAGTCCCGACAGAACGATATTCGGGCGAAAACGATCCATAGGAATTACCTCACGACCTTGCGATACCAACTTTTGATTCAGGTCGTCGAGTGATGCGGTGGAGGTCAGTAAGAGCGGAAAGCCATCTGAAAACAGCGTACCGACCTCCTGATCGCCGGTCCATTTTTGGCTGGCTAAGCGCCTGCCAGCAGGATTAAACCGCACCAGACGACAAGCTGTCCCTAAGAACTGGCTTAACCACGCTGCTGCCTGATCACCACAGTCGAAGGCAGCTACCTGATCGTCCCAGACTTGGACTTGTAACGATGTTGCCGGCGCTGACTCGGTCGGGCTAAGCGCTATCGATAATGCCGGCATATCAGGCGCAAGCAGCATTAACTGATCGTCTTCCATCGTCGGGCGTATCAATGCCATGCGAGGATGGCTGCGCTGGCTTAAAAATAGTCCGGCCAGATCAACCATCATCCATTCACGATCATGAATCAGGCTTGCGCCGGTCTGAAGTGATAAACCGGATTCGCTTATCTTTGCTGAGCGTAAGTTGATGCCAGCGCAAGATTTAATGGGGTAAAGCGTGAGTTCAGTAATCGTAGGCATAGTTAATATTCACAAATCAAAAATTCATAAGGTGATAAATCGTCGTGATAATCAGGTAATGCGCGGATATTGAATATACTCCCCTCATATTTTTATAAAATACCCCGATTTACGCTGGTATTAAAAGGGTGAATAATAATACTGTATGGGAGTATCATTATTTTGATAGCCAGTAAACCACCGAATATTCAGAAGCACTCTATAAAAACTGACAGATTCAACCGCCGTATCCGCTACGTTAACCCATTACCTACCCTGAAAAGCTTGCCGGTAAGCCGATGGCGAGAGATTAAATTCTCTTGCAAAATAGCGTCGCAATAACAGCGCCGAGCCAAAGCCGGTATCCATCGCGATGTCATCAATCGAGCGCTTACTCGATTCTAGCTGACGTTGCGCCTGTGCCAGTCGCTGATTGAGCAGCCATTTACCGACGGTGGTCCCGGTCAACTGCTGGAAGTGGCGGGTAAAACTGCGTCGGCTCATCAAGGCTTTTTCTGCCAGTTGATCCAGATGTTGCGGCTCTGCAAGATGCCGCAGCATCCATTCCAGCACTGTAGATAAACGATCATCGCTGGCAAGAGTAGGAACGGGTTGCTCGATATATTGTGCTTGTCCGCCCTGACGATGTGGTGCCACCACCAGACGCCGTGCGACATGCGCCGCGGCCTCTGCGCCATACTGAGAGCGCAGCACATGCAAACAGCAATCAATCCCCGCAGCAGTACCCGCTGAGGTAATCACATCCCCATTGTCAACATACAAGACATTGGGATCGAGGTGTACTTGTGGGAAACGCTGTAAAAATTCTTTCGCAAATGCCCAATGAGTCGTTGCCATCTTCTGATCAAGCAAACCCGCTTCCGCCACCACAAACGCGCCCAAACATAACCCAACAATCCGCACACCAGCCTGATGCGCTTTGCGCAAAGCCATCAGCAGTGCGGCCGGAGCAGGTTGCAAATCGCTATACCACGACGGGATCACAATCATATCCGCCCGCGCTAAGGCCGATAAACCATGATTCGTGTTGATCGAAAAACCCGCACTTGTCGTCACCACATGCTTACCCGCCTTCGCCGCGAAGGCACACACTTTCAGCTTAAACGCAGGCAAGTTAAATTCGCCATGCTGCTCGCCGAATACCAGACAAGGAACAGATAAGTGGAACGGACTAATGCCATCAAATGCCAGCACAGCAACCGTTACAGCCTTGGACGCGCGTTGAATCGAGGATGGTATCTTGGCTTGAGTCGGGGGTTGAATCAAAGTTTCCATATGCATGGCCTGATTGTATCGAATATTGGCAATCGGGTCACTTCTTAATCTGGACGATATATCTGAAAATAACAGCACAAACGCAATCGCTGTTTGCCACATCACTTTATCTGGAGAGCTTCATCATGACTACGCCCATATCCATTCCAACCGTACCGAAGCGCGCATTGATAGTGATCGATGTACAGAACGAATACTTTACCGGCAACATGCTGATCGAATATCCAGATCCGCAAATGTCCCTGCGGCATATTGGTCTTGCAATGGACGCAGCCAAGACGGCAGGTATTCCCATTTTGGTAGTACAACATTCCGCACCCGAAAACTCCCCGATCTTTGCACGTGGCTCTACCAATTGGGAGTTACATGCAACGGTCAAAAGCCGCTCTTATGATCATTTAATCGAAAAGTCCATGGCCAGTATTTTTGTTGGTACGGATGCTAAACAATGGCTGGAAAAAAATCATATTGATACCCTGACAATCGTTGGCTACATGACGCACAACTGCAACGCCAGCACCATTTATCAAGCGGCACATGATGCTTATCAAGTCGAAATCTTGTCCGACGCGACCGGCGCTTTACCCTACGAAAACAGCGTAGGATACGCCAGTGCAGAAGAAATTCACCGCGCTTTTAATGTCGTATTTCAATCCAATTTCGGCGCAGTGACCAGCACCGCAGAATGGATCAAAGTAATTAATGCAGGCGATGTGCTGGAGAAGAGTAACGTGTTGGTGTCGCACTTGGCCGGACGTGCGCATCAATCGGCCTAAACGAAATAGGACTTATCAAGCACTAACAACGCACAAACGCAGCTCTAGTAATCTCTCTTGTAACGCTGATATGGCAATCACATCAATATTCAAATAAGCACTCGATAACGCATAAAAAAAGCGTAGCTTGCTGATGCAGGCTACACTTTTTGACGAGCTTTCGTTACTGATGGCGAGAATAATTAAATTAGTACTTAGACGTTAAACAAGAAGTTCAGAACATCACCATCCTTAACCACATATTCTTTGCCTTCGGCGCGCATTTTGCCCGCTTCTTTGGCGCCTGCTTCGCCTTTGCAGGCGATGTAATCATCAAATGCAATGGTTTGTGCGCGGATGAAGCCACGTTCGAAATCGGTATGGATCACGCCTGCTGCTTGTGGTGCGGTATCACCGACATGAATGGTCCAGGCGCGTACTTCTTTGACACCGGCGGTGAAATAAGTTTGTAAGCCAAGTAGTTTGAATGCGGCGCGGATCAGACGATCCAGGCCTGGTTCTTCCATGCCCATGTCGTTTAAGAAATCGGTTTTATCGGCGTCGTCCAGATCGGCAATCTCTGCTTCAATCGCGGCACAAATGGCGACGATCGGTGCGTTCTGTGATTTGGCATAGGCAGTCAGTTGATCCAATAAAGGATTGTCTTTAAAGCCGGTATCGGATACGTTCGCGACGTACATCGCTGGCTTGGCAGTGATCAGGCATAGTGGCTTGATCAGCAGCATTTCTTCTGCATCCAGACCTAATGCGCGCACTGGCTTGGCATCATTCAGACCTGGCATGATGCGCTCTAAGATGGCGACCAGTTTGGCGGCATCTTTATCGCCTGAGCGGGCTTTTTTATTTTCGCGGTGAATCGCTTTTTCTACCGAACCCATATCGGCTAATGCCAGTTCCGTCTGAATGACCTCGATATCATCGAGCGGGCTGACTTTGCCTGCGACGTGGATCACGTTGTCATCTTCGAAGCAGCGGACAACGTTGACGATCGCATCGGTTTCGCGGATGTGGGCGAGAAACTGGTTACCCAAGCCTTCGCCCTTGGATGCACCGGCAACCAGGCCAGCGATATCGACAAACTCGACGATCGCGTTTTGGATGCGTTCTGGTTTGACGATGGCGGACAATTGCGCCAGGCGCGGATCGGGCACTTCTACCATGCCGACGTTAGGCTCAATCGTGCAGAAAGGATAATTTTCTGCCGGAATGCCTGCTTTAGTCAGTGCATTAAACAGAGTGGATTTGCCGACGTTAGGCAGGCCGACGATGCCGCATTTGAGACTCATGATAGTTTGCCGAGTAGGTGAAACGTGATTAGATTAACCCGCTATTTTACTTGAACATCCATTGTGCAAGTCAGTTTTGCTGAGTTTGGGCGGGTTTTACCTGTTTTGAACCCTGGTTGTGCCGGTCAATCAGGTACTCAGACGTCGGAGTGATACCCGATGCAGGTACATCACGAGTGCGACGGCAGCGATCGTCAGACCAACGACCAGTGAAATCCAAAAGCCGGTCGCCGCCATTGGCTGCGCTGGTCGCCATGGTAACCATGCGGGTGCCAGCCCAAGCACACAGCCCAGAGGAATACAGACCCCCCAGAATGCCGCCAGATGAATCAACATCGGTGTGCGTGTCACTTTGTAGCCGCGGATTGCCGACGATGCGGCGACCTGTGCGCCGTCTGACAATTGGAACAGGGCGGCGAGCAAGAGTAAGTTCATGGTGACCTGCTGCACCGCTACGTCACTGGTATAGGCCGCCGCAATTTCATGACGGAATAGCGTAATCATTAATGCAGAAACCAGCGCAAAACCTAATGACATACCGACCCCCACCCACGACGAAAAACGTGCCCTGTGCGGATCGTTTTCACCCAGTGCCTGACCGACGCGGGTGATCGAGGCGATCCCGAAACTTAATGGCACCATAAATACCAGCGATGAAAAATTCAGTGCAATCTGGTGCGCCGATACCGCAGTCACCCCAAAGCGGGCAACCAGCAGACCGATCACGCCAAATGCGCTGACTTCGGCAAAATACGTGACGCCGATAGGCAGTCCCATGCGTAGCATACTGCGGATTTCATGCCATTTTGGCGCTTCTCTGTGCGTAAATGGATAAGTGCCGCGGTAAGCGGGCGCTTTGCTAATCCAGAAAACCATCGCCCCTAACATCAGCCACAAACCCACACCAGTCGCGACAGCACAGCCCGTCGCACCCAGTTGCGGCAGTCCCCAGTGACCATAAATTAATAACCAGTTGATGCCGATATTGAACACCAGTCCACCCATCGCAATCAGCATCACCGGCTTCGTTTGATTCAGACTGGCGGTATAACCATACAGAGCACGATAGCAGGCAAAAGCGGGCAAACCGATGCTAATCACATGAACGAATTCAGCGGCTTTATCACGAACGCTATCTTCCAGATACAGGTGATCAAATATCAGCGTGGACAAATTTAGCAGTACGCATGCCAGGACACCGACCCCCAGCCCCATCCATAAAGACTGGCGGACGATATGCGGAATCTTGTGATCGGCACTGGCGCCGACTTCATGCGCCACAATCGCATTAATCGCCATCATCACACCCATCACCGTCACCAGAACAATTGACCAGAGTGATGCCCCCAGAGCGACTGCGGCCAGATCGTTGGCACTCGCGTGACCCGTCATCGCCACATCCGATACACCCATACCAACGGTGGCGAGCTGTCCAATCAGTACGGGCCATGCTAGCTGCCATAAAGCGCGGGATTCATTGAGGATTTTTGTTTTCATGTTGCGAGTAAAACGGCTGAAGTGAGCGGAGCAAGTGAGGCTCTAATGCGATCAAATAGTTTTTTTGCATTAGCGCGGCAGAAATTGTTCTGCAAAGAAAGCGGTATCTTACCTTATCTGGGTTCACATCCCGGTTCAGCTAGAGCAGATCGCAGAGTTTGTCGAAGCACCCAAAAGGGACTTCTAACAACCCCCACATTAAAAAAATCACGTCGATAGGACTTACTCAAAAACAAGATTTCTCAGCACAGAACCGCAGAGAAAAGACAGAGGCTAAGCAGATCCATCAACTATCGATTAAAGGATTTTTAGAAGCTCCCAAAAGCAAATCCGCATACGGGTTACGGGTTGCAGCCCTGTTTCATGCCAAGAGACGCACCCAGCTTGCGGATTCATTTTTAAATATGTTTTGCGGAAACCTGATGGAGATCTTCCTTGACTTTCAATTTGACTGCTACTAAAGTGATATCACTTTGATGTCATTCAAATGGAGAATATATGGACAAATCTAACAAACCAGCGGTTGCCGCTGGAAAAAAAGTCTTGATGCATGAACGTATCCACTCGTCCCCAGATGGATACCTGATGGTGGCGATTGGGCTCTTGTTGATCGTGGGTGGTGCGTACTGGGCATGGTCTGGCGCTGCGAACCTCGATTTGCCGGGTTTGCTGATTAAATTGCTGACTAGTGTTCTGGGGGCTTTTTTGTTGTCCGGTTTGTACATGTTGCAACCCAATGAGGCTGCCTTACTTTCCTTGTTTGGCCAATATATCGGTACCGACCGTAATCCGGGTTTGCGTTGGGCGAATCCTTTTTATGCAGTGCGTAAAGTTAGCCTGCGCGCCCGTACCCTGAATTCGCCTACCTTAAAAGTGAATGACAAACGCGGCAATCCGGTCGAGATCGGCGCTGCTATCGTATGGCGCGTCCAGGACACCGCTCTGGCTTTATTTAACATCGATGATTTTGAGCGCTTTGTGAATGTGCAGGCAGAAACCGCTATTCGTCATCTGGCATCACAATATGCCTACGACGAAGGCGACGACGTACCAACGCATGAAACGACTTTGCGCGCCGGTCTTGATGAGGTCACCAAGGCACTCAGCGTCGAACTGCATAAACGTTTTGAGTTCGCCGGTATCGATGTCGAAGACGCTAAACTCACGCACCTGGCCTATGCGCCGGAGATCGCGCAAGTGATGTTGCGCAGGCAGCAGGCAGAAGCGATCATCAGTGCCCGCAAAAAAATCGTCCACGGCGCGGTCTCGATGGTGGAAGAAGCCTTAAAAGGTTTATCCGAGCGTCAGATCGTCAATCTCGATGATGAGCGAAAAGCCGCGATGGTCAGCAATCTGCTCGTCGTCTTATGCTCGGATAAAGAGACACAACCGATTATCAACACCGGTACGCTTTACAATTGAGGCTGATTGTTTTCAGTCACTTTACTAATTGAACGGAGCTGGTATGCATCCACTTTTACTGATTATCGGCGTCATGATTGTTACGGTATTAGCGCTGACGATATGCTTCTTCGGGCTAGCCTGGTTGATGAAGATTTTTGGCCAGGAGAAGGTGGAGCGCTTCATCAAATTTCGGATGCAAGGTCCCTTCGTACCAGCGCCTAAGGCAGACAATACAAAAAGAATCAGCGAGTCATCCATATAAAAACGGAGCTTAAAAAAACCGTCAAGAATAAAGGAACCAAGTGTGAATCAAATTAAATACCAGCAAAGTCAGTGGATGAAAGTATTGTGGATCACCTTACCGCTGATCACGCTGATTGTGATGACGATAGAAACCAACGGCCTCGATACGGCCGCGCGCTTGCGCGCTTTACTGACGATGGCGGGAATTAATTTCCTCGTACTTGGCGTGATAGGGCGTCTCACTATCAAGATCGACAGTACGCATCTGCGCTGGCATTTTGGTGTATTCGGCTGGCCCGCATGGAAACTGCCTCTCAATGAGATCCGTCACGTGGAATTATGCGAGACCCGCTGGGTCGAGGGCTGGGGAATACGTTTCACCAAAGAAGGCATGCTATACAACGCTGCAGGCAGCGGTGCTGTAAGGATTACCAAGGCAGACGGCAGCACTATCCGTCTTGGTTCAGCCGAGCCAGACCGCCTGTACGCGCAATTGCATCAGCTCACTGTTCCATCAAGCCATTCAAGCCATTAACGACATGGCCAGTCCAGGGAAAAAATCGTTTTTACTCCGTATCGATCCTGCACTGTGGGCAGAGATTGAACGCCTAGCCGCACAGGAGCTGCGGAGTAGTAATGCGCAAGTCGAGTATTTGTTAAGAGACGCTTTAAGCCGTCGCGGTCGCCTGCCCGACGGCGCTTTGACATCTGAAAAATCAGAGGGCGAATAATTGGCATCAATTTGGCGCAATTTCTGGGCATTAATTTTGCTTATGCTGGGTATAACAAAATTAACGTTAAAAGGAGAGCGTCATGATGAATCGAAGAAGCTTCATTGGTAAGACCGTATTAATCAGTAGCGGACTAGGATTGTTTTCTTATTCCGTAGCACAGGTACTGAATATCAATGAGGCGATTAATAAGTCCGGACGACAGAGAATGTTGTCGCAGCGCCTGGCCAAAGCCTATCTACAACTTGGTCAGGGAATCGCTGTCGAGCAGTCCCGAAAAATTCTCGATAATTCAATGACGTTATTTGATCGTCAGTTAGCTGAGTTAAGAATTTTTGCCCCGACGGTCGATAACAAACAAGTATTGAGCGAAATGGAAAAATCCTGGCTAAGTTATAAGCAGGTCCTAGCAGGTAAAACACCGAATCAGCAAGATGCCAGGAACATCATGGTGATCAATGAAGATGTCTTGGCAATGGCGCAAAAAGCCACGCTCCAGTTAGAAAAATATTCAGGTAGCTCAGCAGGACAATTAGTGAACGTCGCTGGCCGTCAACGTATGCTGTCACAACGTATGGCAAAATTTTATCAGGCGCTGCAATGGGATGTTGCGCCGCTAGATGCCAGTGCAAAACTGGATACATCGCGCAAAGAATTCATCGCCGGAATGCAGACGTTGATGGCTGCTCCCGGCAATAGCGGAAAAATGAAAGAAGAGCTGGCGCTGGCGCAGCAGCAATGGATGTTCTTTGACAGTGCATTGCGCCAAAGTGGTGAGTCAGGCAATCGTCTACTCAGCGCCAATAATGTCGCATCCACCAGCGAACGCATACTCGAAGTGATGGATGGTATTACCAGTATGTACCAGCAATTAAGCTAGTGCCCGTTAGCATTCAACCGTCAGCGCAGATTCGGCAATCACAAGGCGTGCACGCTTTGTTTTGCGTTTATCTGTACGCTTAATTTTTTCGTGGACAGTCAACTACAGCGGCAATACCTGACTCAAGTCGGGGCGCTCGACAAATGCCGCAAACGCATCGCGCATGCGGCCACTTTCTGCAATCGCTAGTTTCCAGTTTTGAATCCGGAAATCATGGTCAGTACCGTAATAAAAAAAATCTTTCCGGTCAGGTAATTTGCCACGCGACAGCGTTCGCAAAAAAGCAGGTGATGGCGAGATCATAATCACGTTATCCAGCCAATGACGGTCTTTACCCAGACTGCCGCGACGCCATGGCAAAGGCTTATCCAGCCAGCCAGGTACGATATGATCAGTAAAGTGCGGATACAGCACTAGCCCGCCTTCTTTACCACCGGTCAGCCGTGAATAAGGCAGCGCCAGATGGTAATCAATAATTCCGCCGTCCCAATAGGTACCGGTTGGTGCATGCGGAATATGGCGTACCGGTTCCATGATCAAGGGCAGGGTCCCCGATGCCAGTAAAGCTGACTCCAGATTATCCGGCGTTAGTGAAGAAAAATGCGTATCGAAATGATCGAATTTCGCCTTTAGCCAAAACAGCGGATCACGCATGTCGCCGATGACGACTCTGTCCATATGCTTCGCCAGTTTGGCACGTGAGGCGAGATTCGAAAACGTCGCCGCGACGAAACCTGCTTTGGCTTTGGCACTGCTTTGCGGTGCAGCCAGTAGTCCTCGTCCACGCACGGCCAGCAGGTGCAAACGGTGCAAGGGCTGATGCACAATCTCATCTTCATGACCACCGATAAATGCCTGTAAAAGTCGGTGAATCTCGTCCGTCACGTAGCGTGCAGATGGCTTTTCAGGATAACGCTGTTCACAATATAAATCGCCTAGACGCTGAAACGCTGCAACCGGATCGGCATGACTGGCGGCGGCCATGCGCCAGGCGCCGATCGATGCGCCGATCAGACTGCGTTCACGTGGTGCAGACGGCAGCCATTCGCCAAACAGCCATTGGTCCAGCGCTTGCAAAATCAAACCTTTGGGCCCACCTGCCGCTGCCGGAATGACGGCAATATCGCTGGCATGTAATCCGTTGGTACGGAGATGTTCCAGAGCGGTTTTACCGGCATGAATTTGAATGGCTGAACTCATTGTGTCGTGGTTTTGTTGAGTGTGATGGGATGCAATGAAGACGGCTAACGGGATGCTTATTTTGCCGTGTGCAATTGCATCGTTGCTGCAGAAAATTTTCCTTCCACCAGCATCGGGATAACTTCCAGACTTCGGGCAATCGATTCATCGATCAGCGGCTGTTCTTCTTTGCGCGGGCGATGTAGCACGAAGTCAGCCACGCCTTGCTGCAAATTCAGACTACGCGGATGACCGATGCCGAGACGCAGGCGCCAGTAGTCCTGCGTGCCAAGCGCCGCTGTAATATCTTTTAAGCCGTTGTGACCACCGGAGGAGCCGCCGAGTTTTAGTTTGGCGATGCCCGGTAAGATATCGAGTTCATCGTGGGCAACCAAGACCTGATCGGGTGTGATTTTATAAAAGCGGCAAATCGCACCGACCGACTGACCAGAGCGATTCATAAACGTCTGTGGCTCCAGCAACCAGACATCTTCACCGGCTATCCGTGTTTTGGCTACCAGAGCGTTAAAATTTTTATCGCGTTGCAAACCATTTGTCGCGAGTTGATCAACCAGCCAAAAGCCAGCGTTGTGGCGGGTTTGCTCATATTCGGGGCCGGGATTTCCCAACCCGACTATCAATCGTATTGTCATCGGTATTGTTATTGCACGGGTAGGTTTTTGTAGTGATGTTCTGGTGTTGCTGAGTAAAGTGTCTGTGTTGGCAGAACGGGTGCTCATTATAAACAAGCACCCGCTACCGGTCTGAAAACAAGAATTAAAAAGTGAATCCGCAATATCTATGCGCCTTCTGGCACGAAATGCCTCTGGAAGCCGCATCTGGATTGCGGGTTCATTTCTGGATAATGTCTAAAATCATCTCAAAATTCCTGTTACCTTTCACACCCAAAAGCAACTTGCCTATTTTTTTGAAGACATCTCGGGCTTACGTTACTGATTCTGAAACCCATCTTCAATTGATCTGAAACGACTATCTGAGCAATTTATTTGGTCTTCTTTAGCAGCGGCAGTAAATACTTGCCTGTCACACTGTCCGCGTTGACGGCAACTTGTTCCGGCGTGCCGCTGGCGATGATCACGCCGCCACCTGCGCCGCCTTCCGGTCCCAGATCAACGATCCAGTCTGCGGTTTTAATCACGTCGAGATTGTGCTCAATGATGACGACGGTATTGCCCTGGTCGCGCAGACGGTGGATTACTTTGAGCAGTAAGTCGATGTCATGGAAATGCAGGCCGGTCGTCGGCTCGTCGAGGATATACAAGGTCCGACCGGTATCGCGCTTCGATAATTCCAGCGACAGTTTGACGCGCTGCGCTTCACCGCCAGAGAGCGTAGTGGCGCTTTGTCCTAAACGGATATAGCCCAGACCAACGTCCAGCAGGGTATGTAGTTTACGAGCGATTACCGGGACAGGTTTGAAGAACTCATACGCGTCTTCTACCGTCATGCTCAGCACTTCATTGATGTTCTTGCCCTTGTACTGGACTTCCAGTGTTTCGCGGTTATAGCGCTTGCCGTGGCAGACATCGCAGGGAACATAGACGTCAGGTAAAAAGTGCATTTCGACCTTGATCACGCCATCGCCCTGACAGGCTTCACAGCGACCGCCTTTGACGTTAAATGAGAAACGTCCGGCGCTGTAGCCACGTTCTTTGGCGACCGGTACTGTTGAGAACAGATCACGTATTGGTGTGAACAGGCCGGTATAGGTCGCCGGGTTCGAGCGTGGTGTGCGTCCGATCGGCGCTTGATCTACCGAGATGACTTTATCAAAATGTTCCAGACCGCTGATGCTGTCAAAAGCAGCCGGCTCCGTTTGTGAGCCATACAGGTGGCGGGCTGCAGCAGGGTAGAGCGTGTCATTGACCAGCGTAGATTTGCCGGAGCCGGAGACGCCTGTGACGCAGGTCAGCAGGCCGACCGGTAATTTCAGCGTCACGTTTTTCAGATTATTACCGCGCGCACCTTCAATCACGAATTGTTTGTCGGGACTGAATTGCGTACGTTTTTTCGGTACTTTAATTCCCATTGCACCGCTCAGATATTGCGCGGTCAATGAGCGCTCGCTCTTCATGATGTCTTCCAAGGTACCCTGGGCAATTACCTCGCCACCATGTACCCCGGCACCGATCCCCATGTCGACGACAAAGTCAGCACAGCGGATCGCGTCCTCATCATGCTCGACCACCAGCACAGAATTACCGATATCGCGTAAATGCTTCAGCGTGTCGATCAGACGGTCATTATCGCGCTGATGCAAGCCGATTGATGGCTCATCGAGTACGTACATCACACCCGTCAGGCCGGAGCCAATTTGTGAGGCGAGGCGAATACGCTGCGCTTCACCACCGGACAGCGTGTCGGCGCTGCGATCCAGCGACAGATAATCGAGGCCGACATTGTTCAGGAAGGTCAGGCGTGAGCCGATTTCTTTGATGATGCGGTCGGCGATTTCTTTCTTTGCTCCCGTCAATACCAGCGACTCAAAGAAGCTCAGAGTGGCGCGTAAGGGCAGGGCGCTGATTTCATAAATGGCTTTTTCCTGCGCGCCGTTACCGACCTTGACATAGCGTGCTTCGATGCGCAGGCGTGCGCCGTTGCAGCTCGGGCATTGTTTTTCATTGATGAATTTAGCGAGTTCTTCTTTGACCGCCATTGAATCGGTTTCGCGATAACGGCGTTGCAGATTATGGATCACGCCTTCAAAGGTGTGTTCTTTGATCACCGTGCGGCCACGTTCATTGATATAGGTGAACGGAATATTCTGTTTGCCCGATCCATACAAAATCACTTGCTGCGCAGATTCCGGCAATTGTTCAAACGGCGTGTCGATATCAAACTCGTAGAACGCAGCGAGATTCGACAACATCTGGAAATAGAATTGATTGCGTCGATCCCAGCCTTTGACCGCGCCGCTTGCCAACGACAGATTCGGGAAAGCGACGATGCGTTTCGGATCAAAGAATTCGATATGACCTAGTCCATCACATTCCGGGCAGGCACCCATGGGATTGTTGAAAGAGAACAGGCGCGGCTCTAATTCTTGCAAAGAATAACCGCAGGTCGGACACGCAAATTTATTCGAAAATAATTGCTCATGACCGGTGTCCATATTCACGATCAGAGCGCGGCCATTCGCAATACGTAACGAGGTCTCGAAGGATTCTGCCAGACGTTGTTTGATCTCGGCCTTCACTTTGACGCGATCAATCACGACATCGATCGTATGTTTTTCGGTCTTCTTTAATTTCGGCAGGTCATCGACTTCAACTATCTTTGCATCATGCGTACCGCTCTGCACGCGGAAGCGCACAAAGCCTTGAGCCTGCATTTGCTCGAACAGATCCAGGTGCTCACCCTTGCGGTTGGCGACGACTGGTGCAAGTATCATCAGCTTGGTATCTTCCGGCATCGCCAGAACGGTATCGACCATTTGCGATACAGACTGCGCTGCTAAAGGATTTTCCGGATGATCAGGGCAATACGGTGTGCCGACGCGGGCGTAGAGCAAACGCAGATAATCATGAATCTCGGTCACAGTGCCGACGGTCGAACGCGGATTGTGCGACGTCGCTTTTTGTTCAATCGAGATCGCCGGTGACAGACCTTCAATCAGATCGACGTCCGGCTTTTCCATCAATTGCAAAAACTGGCGCGCATATGCCGACAGCGATTCCACATAACGGCGCTGCCCCTCCGCGTACAGCGTATCGAAAGCCAGTGAGGATTTGCCGGAACCCGATAAACCTGTAATCACCACCAGCTTATTGCGGGGCAGATCGAGATTGATGTTCTTTAAATTGTGGGTGCGTGCGCCGCGGATCCGGATTTCTTCTTTCTTAGGCGCAACGAGACCAGCATGGTCAAAGTCAATCTCTGCTGGTTTGCTGGCTTTAGCCGATTTTGAGCGAACTTTGGCCGTATTTTGTGTCATATCAACTGCTTTCCAAAAGGATGATGTGGCGTCCCGGGATTTTGATTCGGGAACAAGCAACCTGATACTATAACGGGTTTTTGAAATTTAACGCGGGTGACGTATCCGCTTTGTTTCTGCACCGTTTTTGTGATTCGTTTGTATGATGACTATTGCAACACAAACCAGCCCGAATCCTCTGCCAGACGGCATGAGTCGCGCGGAAATCCTGGCCAGCAGCTCTCTCGCATCTATCTTCGCTTTACGCATGCTGGGCCTGTTCCTGATCTTGCCGGTCTTTGCGATCCATGCAAAATCCTTGCCTGATGGTGACAACACGACCCTGGTTGGCTTGGCAATGGGAATCTACGGCCTGACTCAGGCGTGCCTGCAAATTCCTTTCGGGATTGCATCGGACAAATTTGGCCGCAAGCGCATTATCGTCATTGGCCTGACGTTGTTCGCCTGCGGTGCATTGATCGCTGCTTTTTCACACACCGTCATGGGCATCCTGATAGGCCGGGCTGTCCAAGGTGCAGGTGCCATCTCTGCGGCAATTACGGCGCTGATCGCCGATGCTACCCGCGAGGAACACCGCACCAAAGCGATGGCAATGGTCGGCGGCTCGATCGGCATCACTTTTGCGCTATCTCTGGTTGCTGCCCCGGCGCTGTATCAAGGCATCGGCATGAACGGTATCTTCATCATGACGGCCTTACTGTCCGTTGCCGCGATTGGCGTCGTCATCTGGATCACCCCCGCTATGCCAGCGGTACCGGCCCTACATGGGACAGCACAAGAAAAAGTCACCTTCAGCGCAGTGCTTAAAAATCCTGAATTGATGCGCTTGAACTACGGCGTCTTCGTCCTGCATCTGACCCAGGTAGCGATGTTTGTCGTTGTACCGTCGGCGCTGATTCAATATGCTGACATGCCGCTGGCATCGCATTGGAAAGTGTATCTGCCTGCCGTACTCGGATCATTTTTTGCGATGTTGCCAGCGATTATTGTGGGCGAAAAGCAAGGCAAGATGAAGCAGGTATTTGTCGCCGCAATTGCATTACTGCTCGCAGTACAGATCGGATTCTGGCAATTTTTGACAAATCCCGCGATCTTGATGGGTTTGCTATTTGCGTTTTTTCTGGCTTTTAATATTCTCGAAGCCAGTCAGCCGTCCCTGGTATCGAGAATCGCACCGCCAGCCGCCAAAGGCGCTGCTCTGGGCGTGTATAACACCTTGCAGGCATTAGGTCTGGCCTGCGGCGGCTTGCTTGGTGGCTGGGTAAAACAGCATGCAGGTGCATCTTCCGTATTTATTGTAAGTGCCTTTCTGACCCTGCTCTGGCTTATAATCGCAAACAATATGCCAGAATTGCCACGTCGCGCCAAAGCCTCGCAGCAGCTTCCAGCCTAAAGAATTAAACACTTAAATGACAGAAATTTACTGAATCACAGGAGAAACACATGGCATCCCTCAATAAAGTCCAGATCATCGGCAATCTCGGACGCGACCCAGAAACGCGCTATATGCCTAGCGGCGACGCCATGACCAGCATCACTGTTGCAACAACAGAAAACTGGAAAGACAAAGCCACTGGCGAGAAAAAAGAACAGACTGAATGGCACCGTATCACCTTCTTCGGCAAACTCGCCGAGATCGCTGGTCAGTACCTGAAAAAAGGTTCCCAAGTCTACGTAGAAGGCAGCCTGCGCACCCGTAAATACACCGACAAAGACGGTGTAGAAAAATATTCGACCGACATCAAAGCCGACACCATGCAAATGCTGGGCGGACGTCCAGGCATGGGCGGCGGCGCACCGATGGACGAATACGGCGGCGCACCGTCAGCACCACGTCAAAGCGCACCAGCACCATCATCCGCACCACGTCAGGCACCAGCATCACGCCCTGCACCGAATTTTTCGGATATGGATGATGACATTCCGTTTTAATCTTTCTAAAACTTCTCATTCGTACCTGCGATATGAAGAGTAAAGT
Source organism: Undibacterium sp. Rencai35W (assembly GCF_049340185.1). Classification (NCBI taxonomy): domain Bacteria; kingdom Pseudomonadati; phylum Pseudomonadota; class Betaproteobacteria; order Burkholderiales; family Oxalobacteraceae; genus Undibacterium; species Undibacterium sp. Rencai35W. The sequence continues at coordinate 129,089 of NZ_JBMPPC010000007.1, read as the reverse complement.
TGTAATTCAAAGCCTTGAGTTATCAAGGCTTTTTTTATTTCGTCGCAAATAAATGGGTAGTTTTTTTGCCAGTTTGTTTGGCAAAGGAATACATACGATAAGTGGGATTGTTTGAACTGAAGATTGACTTCATAGCCACCATATTAAGCCAGTGCTGCCAACTAGGTCGCCGGATGTGCCCAGTGCACTCGGCACTAATCGTTTCCCCAGCCTGGAGACTGTAATGCATGTACCAAATACGCTCTCAGACCTGATCGAGCAGTCGTCTGGAAATCAATAGTGGCTTGCGTGGTTTTTCTGTTTTCTTATAGTTGCATATTTATGCAGTTTGTTGACGTAAGAACCAAAAATAAAGAGAGTTTCCAGAGAGCTAAATTTTCATGATGTATCGCAACATTCCATGTTAAATTGGCATTTTTTATATATTGCATATTAGATATCGTACTCACTACATTTATCTCAACAGAGGCATCAAAGCTAATGACCATTCCAAAAGTATTCGTCTCGTACTCACATGACTCTCAATCGCACAAAAAGTGGGTTCTGGAACTTGCAACAAGACTACGAAATGTCGGTATTGATGCCGCGCTAGATCAATGGGATCTCGGCCCAGGTGATGATGTACCGCTTTTCATGGAAAGAAATTTAGCGAACGCAGATCGCGTTATTATGGTTTGCACAGAGAAGTATGTTGAAAAGGCCAATGCTGGAACTGGTGGTGTCGGTTATGAGAAGATGATTGTCACCGCTGATTTGATGAAGAAGGTCGACACTAACAAAGTGATCCCCATCATCCGTCAAGAGGGAACACATCTAGTTCCGACATTTCTTACGTCCAAGCTGTATCTAGATTTCTCGCGAGAAGATCAATTTGAAGAGGTATTTGACGATCTGACGCGCTCAATTCATTGTGCCCCGCTATTCGTGAAGCCAGAGATCTCCACAAGTCCATTCGAACCGGTCTCGGGAACGGCCAAACGTAGTGGAGATGCTTTGCTAGAGCTAATGCGCTACCTTATAGGTATCTTCGAAAAGACACGTGACGGTGCCTATATATCCTATAAGTACATAGCCGAGCAGTGGCGTGGCTCACGAGCAATGCTGGATATTCTCTTGGAACAAGCTAAGTCCGAAGGCCTCGTTCGACTACTATCGCCGTCATATATTGAGATCACGCTCAAGGGTAAGAAGTATGCAGTTGAGAACAAGTTGGTTGAATAGCACACTCATTCTGAACTCAAATCCTTTTATGGAAAATACGTCGCTCGGCAAACTAGACGCCATCTCTCATTTTAAACGTTAGGCATAACATGAATAGTCCACGCTTCACACAGCATGGCGACATCATTGCCAATGCGGCAAAAGCTTATTTACCGGCCATCGGCATGAAACGGAAGGGAAGATCCCGTATCTGGCTAAAGGACAACGGATGGTGGCTTGCTGTGGTTGAGTTTCAACCAAGCGGTTGGAGCAAAGGCACGTACCTCAATGTCGCAGCAACATGGCTCTGGTATGCCAAGGATTATCTTTCTTTCGATGAGTGCAAGCGAGCAGAAGGTTTTGCCGAATTTACCGATCAGCAGAGTTTTACTTTGGTGGCCGATAAATACGCGTCTCAGGCCGCGATTGAAGTTCTATCCTTGTGTGAGCATTTTTCCTCAATGAACGATGCTGCCAAACATCTACGTGCAAAGGCAGACGGAAATCCATGGCATCACTACCACGCAATGATGGCGTCGCTTGCAAATGGAGAGTTGATTGATGCGCGCGTTCAACAAGAGGCGCTTTCTCAAGTTGAGCACAACGTTCCCTGGTGTCTGGAACTGAAAGCAAAGGCCGCTACTATTATGATCGAAGCGAGAGACGTAGTTTCCGCACAAACTTTGGTTTCGGCAGAGGTTGCTGCTGCGCGGCTACTCCTCAAGCTTCCTGTAATTGAAAACATTATCAGCTTACAGACTGCACAATATAAGAACTAACATATCAATTGACACAAGAGCATAAAAAATAATTGACAAAGAATTCTTAAAAGCAGATGTCCTTACCTCAGATCGCTATCTCGATAGCAAAAAGCCTCACTCCTGATATTTATCCATCAGCCTTTTTAATTCTCCGTTCGCTTGCAGTATGTTGAGCGCTGCGCGGATTCTCAAGCGGTCACTGTTTGGCACATACTTCGACGTCGCCATATACAGTTTTTCTGAGAACTGTAATTTGCTAATCAGTCTGACCTTGTTTCCCATGCCAGCTTTAAGAATATCGGTTTTGATACCGGGTGAACGATGGCAATAAAAACGTCCGCGGCCAGCCAGTAATTTTTTTAAGTTAGACAAGGGAGTTGTTCCGCCCGAGTCGATTGTCAGTCCGCCGAGATCCTCAAGAATATCGACGATGCCAAAACCATGCATGGCGAGGATGATGCCGTCTTTACCTAGTTTGCGGATATCGTCCCAGCTATTAATCTCGACGCTGTCGTCTGCGCGTGCTGCGAGTAAATAATTGACGGTAAATAGAGGCGTATCAATAAACGCATAGATGGCCTCAAAGCGCTCAATATGTTGTACGCCGCAAATGACATCGAGTGCTCCCGATTTGAGATTGTTGTCAATGCGTGCGCGTGGTTGCCATGCCTGATCTCCGGTAAATTGAATTATGGGATCTGCTTTTTCTATGGCACGAAAAATATCGACACAAAGACCTGTGATCGCGGATTTGCCATTGTGTGTTGCAGCGATAAATTTTGGTTCAGAAGACTCTTGTGCCGCAACACGAAACTGCATCATCTCGATTGCATATGACTGCCCGGACAAGAGAGTCGCCAGTAATAAAAAAATCCATAATTTCATGAAGACCGATTCTATTCATCTCGCCAGATAGGGCGCTCTGTAGCTGGCTGGTGAGGCTAGTTTGAATACGCTGACGACATCGAGCAGGCTATTTGCCTGATCCTGCATACTTTTTGCCGCGGCGGCAGCTTCCTCGACCAGTGCTGCATTTTTTTGCGTTACATCATCCATCTGTATGACCGCCTGATTGATCTGGTCGATACCGGAGGATTGTTCGTTACTGGCATTGTTGATTTCGCCCATGATGTCGGTTACGTGTTTGACGCGCTGGACGATCTCATTCATGGTGGCGCCAGCCTGATCAACCAGCTGAGAACCTTCTTCGACCTTGCCAACAGAGTCGGCAATCAGGGCTTTGATTTCTTTCGCTGCACTGGCTGATCGTTGCGCCAGATTGCGGACTTCGGATGCAACAACAGCAAAGCCGCGGCCCTGTTCCCCCGCGCGTGCAGCTTCTACTGCCGCGTTTAAGGCGAGGATATTAGTTTGAAAAGCGATGCCGTCAATCACGGCAATGATGTCGACGATTTTTTTCGATGACTCATTGATGGAACCCATAGTGTTGACGACTTGTGCGACTACGGCGCCACCTTTGACGGCGACTTCAGAGGCTGCATGAGCGAGCTGATTGGCTTGTCGCGCATTGTCAGAATTTTGCTTCATGGTGCTGGTGAGTTCTTCCATGGATGACGCGGTTTCTTCCAGCGAGCTGGCTTGCATCTCGGTACGTGATGACAGATCCAGATTGCCATTTGCGATATCGGTCGAGGCGCTGACGATGGTATCGGTGCCGCTACGCACTTCATTGACGATTTTCAATAAACCGTCATTCATGTTTTTGAGCGCTTGCATCAGTTGTCCCGTTTCATCTGATGAATGGATTTCTATTTTGCTTGTCAGGTCGCCGTCTGCAACGCTTTTTGCCAGATTGACTGCATTGTTCATAGGTCTGGTGATGCCCTGCGTTAAATACCATGCGCAAATCACACCGAAAATAACGAAAACAAAAATGAGGGACATGACCAGTATTTTGCTATCAGAGGCAATGTCGTCGACATTTTTGCTGAGCTTATCTACCGATTCTCTTTGAAATTCGAGATAGTCAAGTTCGCTTTTTTGATACGCATCGGACATCGGTTTAAATTGTTCAAATAATTTTGCAACTTCGTCCGCTTGCTCTGCTTTTTTTGCGTTATTGATCAGGTCGCGGGTGGTGATATATTGTTTTCGGACCACGATGATTTTTTGTAGCAGATCTTTTTCAGCCGATGAGCTGATGTGGTCTTCCATATATTTTTGGATCTCGTTATTTCGGGTTGACGAACTTTTTATATCGGCTTCAAAAAAATCGGCGAGACTGGGATCGGTGCTCTTAACAATCGCTAGCGTACGCTTCAGACCCGCGACGGTAATGCGATACCATTCTTCGGTAAGCCGTTCTTTTTTCAAGGGCTCCTGCATCATGGCACGAGTATTCGCCGCAACCTCACTCAAGCGCCACAGGCCGATGCCGGATGACAAGGTAGCCAACAATAAAACCAATCCAAATCCAACGCCAAGACGAGTGCCAATGGGTAAATTGCGAATATTCATTTACAACTCCATGGAAGTAATCAAAGTGCGAACGATATAAAAATAATGAGCTCTTTTTTCTTGAATTACCGTTGAATTTTTATGGATCTTTTTATTAATTTGCCGATTTTTTGATGCACGTATGCTGTTCCGGAAATGATAATTTTTAGCGACCAGATTCAGAGAGGAAAACGACGAAAATATTTACCGGATCAAACAATACCGATTCTGAAACACCCTTGCGGGAGAATTAATTCAAGGCATTTATCTTGTTGTTATATGGATTGAATAAGGTGATATTTTTTAAGTCTAGTCTCTTACTATCTAAAGTTAGTTGAATCGCTATGAATAGGCAAGCAATCATTGGTTTTTGTGTTTGAATCGACGTTCTTTCGTTGCTTCATGAGCTATCTGTTGGTGATAAAAAACCGTACACAAACTCCAAATGAACGGCATGCGCAGTATGTGCCTCAGACAGATAGACAGGCGGTTTGTTAAGGCATGGCGACTAAGGGAATGGTGATTCGTCTACGGCCACTGAGAGAGTTCTCGATTTCTTCCTGGATTTGTTTCAGCAGTTTTGCTTTGTCATCACGATAAAAAATATTAAATGACTTGACTACATTCTCGTAAGTGCGAGTGACCGGGTTTCCATTTTGGACAGGCAACATATTGATTCGGACAGACGATTCGGGTGGGTGATTGGTCGAGAATAATGTGAACAGATACGTTTTTGAATTTGCATCTTGCTCAAAGACGATGGTACTTTTCTCGCCTGCGAATATGGTTTCTGTATCAAAATAGTGGATTAAGGGGATCACTTCTTTGCCCAGCTTTAAGGTATAGGCTATCGCTAACGTGTCGGGGCCGCATGGGACCGGTAACACGTCTTCTTTGTTGAGCAACCTTTTTTTTAAGGTGACGCTTAACGTCGTAGAGATATTCGCTGCATGCAGATTGTTGATCTCATCCCGCGGGACACGGGTGAGATCTGCGCCGCGTAACGCCTTTAAAGCATCTGGTCTGACGATGTCAAACTACAAATAAATCTCTGTCGCCGGCATGTAGCTGGCGGGTTGTCCGACAAATCTCATCACTACATCGCCATCGGTACACCCAAATACAGACAACTTCTTCACAAGACCGATTGAATCCGGCATCGCGACATCTTTTTGCTGGCAGCCATCAAAAAATAATCGCGTTCAGAGGGAATTTTTTGATCTGAATTTTTGAATAGATTGACACTATGGCATGTAATTTTACATTTTCTATTCTGTTAATTTAACAATTTCTTAAAAACAATTCTAGCAAATTACACTACACTTCGTCCGCGCTTGAGTCTGACTTTGTAAATCGGCACTCAACGTAATGTGAAGTTGCTGTCCTACTCAATCCCTTCTGGGATTCGACTCGAATACTTCCACCGCTTGCCTTGTACAACCCATCGGCACCCGCTTTGTGCGTGTGAACAGGAAACCATGATTACCAAAGCTCTCTTTTCTTACTTTATTCGTGCCATTGATTTCTGTATCGGGTCGAACAAATGGCGAGAGCGGGCTAGCGATAGTCTGGGAGTTTTTGTCGTCACCTTCTTGTTGTGTGCAGGACAGGCACAAGCGCAGGTGGTGGCAACGTCAGTGACATCAGCGACAGATTTAGGCCGGGGTCAGATCGTCAATGTCAGCATTGACTGGTCTCGTACGACGACAGCTACCGGTGACAAGATCACGATGCCTATTCCGGCGCAGTTGACGGTAAATCCTCCTGCGCCACCGGCTGGCTGTGTGTATAACGCACCTAATATGGTGTGCAATGTACCTGATGGTGTTTCTGGTGACGCGGGCACAATTAGCTTTTCGGTCAAGGGTTTGGCGCTGGGCGGTTTCAATTTGACGGCGACGGGTACGTCACCTCCAGCCGCCACTTTTTCTGGCACGGTCCGTAGTACGGGCGATATTGTTGTCGGTAAGGCGAAAACTTCTCCGGCGGGTAATGCTATTACCGGAGGTACGGTTGTCTTTACCCTTACGCCAAAAATTACTTCTGGCGATGATGTCCCTGCCGGTGCGTCGATTGTGGTGACTGATAATCTACCCGGTACATCGACGGATTATGCCTTGAGTTCCGTTAGCTTCACTGGACTGACGCCTGTCTGTAACACGACAGCGAATGCCAATTCCACACGCACACTAACCTGTACTTATGGCGGCGCTTTTACTCTGGCGCAGTTGAATGCCAGTTCGATTGTGGTGACAGGTGTACCGGGTAACAATGGTTCGTTCACAAACACCGTGTCAGTAGCTTCGGGTAACAACAACTATTTTGATGCGGATCCTTCAAACAACGTCGCTAATGTCAATTATGTCGTTGATCCTGGTACGGATGTGCAGGCTCTCGGTAGTTTTCCTTCTGCCGCACAACTTATTGGTACCGCACAGACATTAACTCTGACGCATAAAAACAATGGACCTTTGAACAGTCCATCTGGAGGTGTTGTAGAAACGATTGTGCCGGCTACATTCACGATTGGTATCTTGCCAGCAGGCTGTACACAGACAGCAGCACAATCATTAACGGTTGGCGGCACAAGCTATAACGGCACTTTGGTGAGCTGTACTGTTGGCGCCCTCAATGTCGGCTCTCAGCAAAGTTTCAGTATCCCGTTGACGACGCCTGCCGCACCGGAGGCATCCAGTTTTCCCGTCGTTGTCTTGACGCCTCCCGGTCGCGCCGATGCGAACACAGCCAATAACAGTATTTTGTTGCCTTATCAAATAGTGAATCCCTTCGCTGACTTACGTGCGTCAAAAGGGAAGTCCCCGGGCGGACCACAGCCGTCAGGTACTGTCGTAACCACCACATTGACTGTACGTAATGACGCCGCTAGTCCGAGTGCTGCTACTTATGATGCGACACATCCGCTGCGTATTGTCGATTATGCGCGTCCAGAGGAAGTGGATAGCGGTGTTATCTCCGGTGTTACTGCTGGATGGGTCTGTGCTGTCAGTACAGGCGTTGTGCCTCCGGCTTTTGTCGGTGACGTCAATAAGACAACTCGGATTGCTTGTGAAAAAGCAGGGCCAGGTAGCCTTGCAATTGGTGCTGCTGACACAGTTAGTTTTACTTCGACCATTGCTACGGTTGCTGCACCGGTAGAATTGACTGACCGTGCGTGTACCGGGTCGCAGGCGCTAGCGGCGTTGGGCTTGGCTGATACGGATGGTCCGCAACCTCCTGACGGTGGCCGTACTGGGAATGATTGTGCTGACGCCGGTACCGGATTGATTGCGACTCCCGTAGTCTCTGGTAAAGCGCAAGTCAGTATTAAAAAAGAGTCCTCTGTCGATAACACAAATTATTTTGACCTGGCTGCTAATGCTCCGACACTGAGCGGCGCGGCGTCAACTTTATACTGGCGCATGACGGTGACAACACCAAGCGTTGCAGATAATGCGATACAGGAAACTATTCCTACGTTACGTTTAACTGACAATATCCCTGGCATCGTAAATGTCGCGACGACAGGTTCTCCTGCACCGAGTTTTCAGACGCCTGCGATCACGGTGATGACAACGCCGAATACCTTTGGTAGTTGTCCAAATATTGCGGCAGGTAACTCTGCCCTGACATGTAATTTTACGAATGTTCCGCCGAATACGACGATTGTGATTGATGTGCCGGTATCGCGTGCGCTGAATGGCGGTACGCTGACAAATACGGCCACACTGACTTCACCGAATGCCATCCTGAGTGCTTCAGCCGGTGGTCAATTGAATGATAATGCGGCTGTCGTAGTCGTGCCACAAGTGGACGTTGCGCTGACAACTAAAACGGTGACACCAGCGACTCCTTCTGTGGGGCAGATCATTACCTTCACAATTACTGCGCAAAATCTGGGTTTAGCTAATATCACGGGTGCGGGACAATTTACAATCACCGATACCTTAAACACGGGCGCGCCAACTTTAGCGGTACCTGCCTATGATGTCATCAGCGTTACCCCCTCTAATCCCGCAAAGATCAGTTGTGCTGCCAGTAATATCGTGACTGGTGCAATCAGTTGTACCAATACGGCGCAGATTAATCGCTATGAAACTCAAACCATTAGCATCCAGGCGCGTATTAAAAAACCAGCCGGGCTTGGCGGTGCGGCCAACAGCGTATTGTATGCCGGTGTCGTCAATACGGCATTCGTTACCCTTGACCCGAGCTACTGCGAATTTAAAACAGAAACGGCAACCAATGGATCACTCTCCGCTGCTTGCAATGACGCAGCGTCTACCTCGAATAATAGTAAATCGGTCAGCTTCGACATTAAAGTGCCTGCCATCGATTTGCAGCAAGGTAAGGTTGCTGTATATCCTGCCGGGCAAACGCAGTTTTTGATCGGTGATCAGTTACGTTATCGCTTCAGCGTAAGAAATGCAGGTCCCTCCCGTGCAGAAGACGTGATCATGACCGACATTTTGACGGTGCCTGCAGGTTTCCACATCTCGATGGCGGCAGCTATGCCTGACAAGCTGAACCAGGCTGCCGCCAGTTCTGGTTATGCGCTGGCCAGCAAGGCTGTCGTTTGTACGCAAGCCAGTGCCGACGCCAACGTCATTTGTAAACTGGATGCCGTTGTAGCGAATAGTTTTCTCGATGCTGGACAGGAAGTGAACTTTGAGATTGCGATGGATATGACAGGGACGGCAACTGGCCCCGTCACGTTCGGCAACAAAGTATTTGTGTGTGCTGACGAAACCAACGTATATGAGAGTTCAGGTAAGTGTTCTTCCGATCCTGCATTGGCGGGTAATAATCTCGCTGCGGTAAATAACGTTGTATTTCCTAAAGCAGATCTGGAAGTTGTCAGCAAAACGACGATAACAGCAACGCCGGTAGATATTGCACAGCCAGTTGAATACAGCATCGTCTTGCGCAATAACGGTACAGCGACCACACCAAAGATGCGTCTGGTAGACACTTTGCCAACTGGATTTGAGTGGATCAATACGGGTGCTCAAGTACCGGTCGTCTCTGTTACTTCAGGAAGTGCGTCTACCTTAAGTGGTGCTCTGGTCGTGAGTAATGTTGTACCTGCCAATGGAACGGACAATGTTTGCTTCATATCCAACGGTATCAATGTCGTTACAACATTGGCGCAGCAACAAAAAATCACTTGCGATATTGGTGGTAATTTTCCGCCAGGTGTCGCCAATACAATTACGCTGAAACTATTTGCACGTGCAGTCCCCGGTTTGTATGACGGCTCTGCACTCAATGCACCTTACCTGACGAACCGGATTAACAGCGCCAGTATTTTTCCGGGGAAAGATAGTAACGGTGATGATATCGCCGTCGATAACAATCCTAATAACAATACGAAAACTGCCACGGTTCAAGTACAAAATGCCAAAATTGCAGGCCGTGTATTTCTTGATTTGAACAACAACGGTGACCAGGATGGTACGACCCTGATCACCGATCAGGGCATAGGCGGTGTCACGCTGACTTTGACCGGTACGGACAAATACGGCAATGCAGTTTCTCGTGTAGTTATCACCAGTAGCGCCGCTGCGGGACCAGGTTCTGTGCGCGGAGACTATTTGTTTGAGAATCTCGCTCCTTCTGATGCCGCTGGTTATACGATTACAGAGACACAGCCTGCTGCCTACGGTAACGGCGTAGCACAAGGAAATACCGCTCGTGCGATCCGTAATGCAACAAGTACGAATGTCTCACCGAGTGGTGCTAGTTACAGCACTAGTAACACGTCGACGAGCAGTGTTATTGCCGGAGTTGTGCTGGCAAGCGGCGGCAATGGTGTTCAGTTTGATTTTCCTGAAATCCAAAAACCATATTTGTCAGGCTTTGTTTATGTCGATACAAATAATGATGGAAATAAGGATGTAGCAGAAACTGGTATCAATGGCGTCACAATCAACCTGATCGGTTGTGGCGCAGGTGCGAACGGTGTTCTGGATACGGCTGGTCCCATTGGTGCTGGTCCGGTCGTTTGTGCCGGTGACGATAAGCCTGTCAGCAAGACAGTGGTTACCGGAACTGACTCAACATACGGCGCAGGCTTTTATCAATTTGCTTTGGACGAGCCAGGTCGCTATACCGTCATTCAGCAGGTGGCTCAGCCCGTGGTGACTGGTGTCACAACTCTACGCGGCAAAACGACAGCAGGAACAGTCGGTCTGGTAACTAGTCCACCAGGTGCCAATGATGGTGGTACACGAGGTTTTGTGAACACATCTGGTGTGAGCGTTGGCGGTACCGCGGGTGTCATGAATGAAATTAATGCGACTGTTACTGCTAGTCAATTGCGCGATGTGGTGATTAATAACAGCGCTGCCGTATCGATCAATAATAATTTTGGTGAAATTCTTCCCGCTAGCATTGCCGGTGTCGTCTATACCGAAAAGGGTGCTTTAAATTCTAACTATACACAGGGCAGGGACTGGCCTTTCCCGGGGGTAAGTCTGACACTGACTGGCACCGATGACCTTGGACAGGCCGTCAGCATGACGACCACCACACTGGCAGATGGCAGCTATGCTTTTAACAATCTGCGTCCGGGTACTGTGTACCAGATAGTCAAAACGAATCCGTCTCCATCGATTATCAATGAGGCCGGCGGCGCTTTTCCGGGCAAGGATGCCGGTAACCTTGTACATGGTGTCCGCACTAATGACAATACAATCAGCTCCATTACTTTGGTGTCTGGTACGGCAGTGAGCAAGACCAACTTTGCGGTCACCAACGGGCCTGAACCGTTTTCTCCGCCTTCTTTTAAAATCGTCAAGAGCCATAGCGGCGATGTGACTGCGGGTAAGCCAGCGACTTATATACTCAATATCAGTAATGTTGGTGACAGTGCCAGCACCGATGTGCTGAACATTAGTGACTTGCTGCCGGCTGGCATGAGTATCAGCAAGTTGAACCCCGTCGTGGCCTCGTCTGGAATCGTCAGCGGTGTCGTCGTCAATGGTCAGATGCTGACATTTAGCCTGACCCCGTCAAATCCGGTAACTACCGGTCAGACGATCACAATTTCTATTCATGTCGATGTCGCATCTACCGCTACGGGTACTGTCGTTAACTTCTCTGCCGTCAGTGGCGGTGGCGATCCGTTTGTAAAAATTCCAGCAGGACCTAACTGTCTCGATGTCACGCATTGTAGTAATGACACCGTGACGATTAGTGCAGCACTCCCGCCAATTATCAAGCCAGCTCTGAAACTGACAAAAACACATATAGGTTCACTCGTGGCTGGCAAGCCTGGTGTGTACAACTTGACGATTACCAATAACGGGACGACACCAACGGTTGGTTTGCTGACGCTGAGTGACTTGCTACCAGCCGGTATGACACTCATCAATACAAATCCTATTGTCAGTGCTGCCGGTGCGGTCGATAACCTGACCGTCAATGGTCAGCTTGTAAAGTTTGATTTCACGCCAGCGGTGGCGATTGAAGCTGGTCAGGCTGTTACCTTAACGGTGAACGTCAATATCGGTTCTGCCGCAGCGGGTAATGCGACGAATTATGCTAGCGTCAGCGATGATCCTGTGATTGAGATTCCACCCGGCCCAGCTTGTACGGATGTCGATCATTGCAGTAGCGATACGGCAGTAATCAAAGGACCTCCGGTATTGACACTGACTAAGTCTGCTCCTGCGACCTTGAGTTTGGGTGGCAATGGCGAGTATGTGCTGACGATCAAAAATAGGGGTGAGAGTGCGACAGATGGTGTGATGCATCTGATAGAAAAATTGCCAGCTGGCCTGAACTTAAACGGTGCGATGAATAGCAAAGACGGCGTGATTTCTCATGTCGTCAGCAGCGGTACGGTTACCGATGGCGTGCTGGTACGTTTCGACTTCATGCCAACACAGCCTTTGATTGCTGCAGGCGGTAGTGTCAGCATCATCGTGCCAGTCACAGTAGGTGCCACGATGAGTTCTGGCATTGTCATCAATTACGCCTCAGTTGGTGGTGGTGGCGATAACCGCGACAACGGAAATCCACCTGTGCCGGGAATCGATTGTGCTGACTTGCGTTGTGCCAGTGCTGCATCGACATTGACAGGTAAAGCCCTGTTAGCGATCAGTAAAGTCGTCAATAAAACGGAAGCAGAATTGGGTGACATGGTGAGCTATACAGTGACGATCGCCAATATTGGTAATTCGTCAGTGCCGCAACCAAACATCATTGACAATTTGCCAGCAGGCTTCCGCTTGATTGATAACTCTTCACGTGTGACAGGTGCCAAATTAGTATCGCTGAAAGGTGCACCAGGTGCACAACTGACTTATGCACTCGATAGCATTACCGCAGGCAAAAGTGTCACGATTACTTATCGCGTTCGTCTCGGTGCCGGTGCTATGCAGGGTGACGGTGTTAATCGTGTAACTGCGTTATGTCCATTCAATAGCAATCCAAACTGTGCGAATGAAGCACGTGCCAAAGTTAAAGTGACCGGTGGCGTATTCAGTAATGACGCTTGTATTGTTGGTGCAATCTATGTGGACTGTAACGGTAATCAGATCAAGGATCAGGAAGAACTTGGCATACCTGGAGTGCGCTTGTATGTGGAAAACGGAACATTTCTGATCAGCGATAGCGAGGGTAAATATAGCTATTGTGGTCTTTCGCCAAAAACCCATGTACTTAAAGTGGATCAGACGACTTTGCCACGCGGCAGTCGTTTAGTGAGCAGTAGCAATCGTAATGCGGGAGATGCTAATAGCCTGTTTCTTGATCTGAAAAACGGAGAATTACAGCGCGCAGATTTTATTGAAGGCTCGTGTTCTAACACTGTGTTGGAACAAGTTAAAGCACGTCGCACTCAAGGTGAAATTACTGGTCCTCATGTTGAAAAAAGGGGCGGCAGTCCGTTGATCTTTGAAGGTAAGGCCGCTAATTATCCACAGCAGGGTACGGACAGTGCAAGGCAACGGATTGTCAAGCCTCGTAACGACGGCTTAACTGAGAAAGCTGAGAAGCCAGTATCTCCAGACACAGAGAGCGAACGTGACACACCTGTTCCGCAATTGGATATCAATCAGGGAGCACGTCGTGCGAACTAAGCCTAATTTCACTACCAACTTTGCCATGCATTCCATGTTGATTACCTCACCTGAGGTCTTGCGTTTTACCGTTCTGGCGCTGGCAGTTGCAAGTGCCTTGCCAGCCAGAGCGCAAAGTAATTTTGAGCAGTCTTCCGGTAATGCGGCGGCGCTTAATAACAGTAACAGCAATCTGCCATCAAACGCTCCGCGCATTCTGGCAGCGCGTATTGACAGCGTCGATTATGCCGCCAATAGCAAGGTGGGACAGATCCGTGTTGTAGTCGCAGAGAATAGTTTGCCGGCCGACGGGCAAACACCGGTACGCTTAGCGATCAGCGTGCGTGATCAGCAAGGTGAGCTGATTCAAGGACTGACCTATGTCACCATAGAAAGTACCGGCGGACGCATTCAGCTACCTGACGCCAGTACAGATGAATTCGGTTCCGGGAGTTTGGATCAGGACAAAATTACCCGTGGTACGCAGATGAAAGTCATTGATGGCAAAGCGGATTTGTTATTGATCGCGCCTTCACAGCCACAGGATGTGACCGTACGTATTACAGCGGGACGAGTCCGTGCCGAGGGCGTGATCAGCTTCTTGCCAGAGCTGCGTGAGATGCTGGCTGTCGGATTGGTCGAGGGGATTATTCGCTTTGATGCGCGCTCACCGTTGCAATTGACCGGAGCACGACGTGACGACGGATTTGAACAGGAGATTCGCAGTTTTGCGCATAGCAGCAGCGACGGTAAACGCCTGGGCGCATTACGCGCTGCTTTTTTTCTGAAAGGAAAAATCAAGGGCGACGCATTGCTGACGATGGCCTATGACTCTGACAAGGATACTTACTCCAAGCTGTTTCGCTCTATCCGTCCCGATGACTATTACGCGGTATATGGCGATTCATCGGTACGTGGATTCGATGCGCAATCGACTTCCAAATTATACGTAAGGGTCGACAAAGAAAAATCGTATTTGCTTTGGGGCGACTTTACTACGGCTGATGGATTTAGTCAGTTAGCTGGTGGCGGTAAAGTCGCCAGTCTGCGTCAGCGCGATCTGGGTAATTACAGTCGCAGCATGAACGGTATGCGTGCTCATTACGATCAGGACGGGATTTTACTCAATGGTTTTGTTACCAAAGATAATCTGGTGCAACTGGTGGAGGAATTTCCAGCACAAGGCATCTCTGGGCCGTTTGCTGTATCCAAACATGATGCAGTATCCGGTTCTGAAAAAGTCGAAATTATTACCCGTGATCGCTATCAGCCTGCTGTGATTTTATCGGCTACGGCGTTACAGCGTTATGCCGACTATAGCTTCGAACCTTTTTCTGGGCGTATTTTACTGAATCAGTCTTTGCCTTCAGTTGACTTGAACGGCAATCCAAAATCCTTACGAGTCACTTATGAAGTTGATTCGGGCGGCGAAACTTTTTGGGTCTATGGTATTGACGGGCAAATCAAAATTGGTGATCGCACAGAGGTTGGAGGTAACTACGTCAAGGATAAAAATCCTTACGCGTCATACACACTTGTGAGTGCCAATGCGAGTTACAAGCCGGATCAGTACACCAATATCGTGACCGAGTATGCGAAAACCCGGAGTGTACTTGGCGGCGGTTTTGGTGCATCAGTCAGTGGTAGTGCCTATGGCCTGCAACCCGCTTACGGTCAGCCCGCGCCTGCTGGGGGGAGTTTGCAAGAAGTAGAGGGTAATGCCTGGCGTATCGAAGCGTTGCGTCAGAGCGAGACCTTGCAAGCGCGTCTGTATGTGGGTAAAAGCGATCCGTATTTTAATAATGCAGCAGCATCGCTCACACAAGGGCGGGAAGAAGCGGCATTAAAAATTACCGACAAGCTTGATGATCAATGGACTGCTTATGTCGAGGGTACTCATAGCAAGCAACGCGTTGCCGATGCTTCCCGCGACGCATTCGCTATCGGCGCAAGTAATGCGGTTACGCCAAGCCTGGACATCGATTTGGCTGTCACGCATACGAAAGAAGAGGCAGGTAACTATGCCGGAGCTTTACTTAGTCTTGGTTCGGGTTTACTCGTCGATCCGCAATCGAAAATCGGTTTTGGTTATGGTTCCAGTTTGATTAATCCCCAAACTGGTTACGGCCTTGATGGCGGTAATTATGGTTTGGCCGGTGTCAGTTATCGCAGTACAGGCATACGCTTACGTTCTACATATCGTCTGACGGAGAAGCTTGATATGTTCGGCGAATATGAACATGGCGTAGCAGGAGATCAGTATCACCGAGCCGCTCTAGGTGCTGCTTATCGCTTCAGCGAAACGGGTCGTTTGTATGGCAAGTATGAATGGACCACAGGCCTGTCATCACCGCAAGCCAGTAACGGCATTTACGATAGCAATGCCTTTGTATTTGGTATGGACACCGAATATTTACCGAACCAAAAAGTATTTTCTGAATATCGCATGCGCGATTCGTTCAGCGGTGATCAGTTGCAATGGGCGAACGGCGTGCGTAATGCCTGGAACGTGAGTGAAACAGTCAAGTTATCAAGTTCAGCAGAATCGTTGCGTATTTATCGGGGACAAGTACAGGATGCTTATGCACTCACGGGTGGCATTGAATGGCGTCCCGACGAGTTGTGGATGCTTGGTGCGCGTCTGGAGTGGCGACGATTGAAAGATCGCGAGATCACTCAGACTAATCTGGCATCTTCTCCGGCTAGCACCGTTACTTCGCTAATGGCAGGAAACGATAGTTGGCTCAACACGATGACGGTAGCGCGAAAAATCAATCGTGACTGGACTTTCTTAGGTCGAAATTATCTGCTGTACACCGATAACCGTGGCTACACCGGTAACCGTTGGGAAGATAAAGTACAACTGGGTCTGGCCTACCGTGACACGGATACTAATCGCTTCAACGCACTGGCACGATATGAATATTGGGTACAGAGAGATAAAAGCGGCACCAATACTTATCTGCCGCCTTACGGTAGCGACGGTATGGGAGGCAATTATCCGGGTGACCCAACCGCTAGTCAGGGCTTTGACAAGCACGTCCTGTCGCTGCAAGGAGAATACCATCCGTCACGCCCATGGTGGCTGGGTGCGCGCACTGCGGCCAAGTGGCAGCGTGATTATTTTGATGGCGGCAATGCGTTTTACAGCGCCTATCTGGTCAGCGGGCGAGTTACTTACGATATTGCCAAACGTTGGGATGTCAGCGGCCTTGCATCTGTAACGTATAGCCCGCAAGGACATGCGTCACAAAAAGCACTGGGTGCAGAAGTCGGTTATCAGCTTCAGGATAATTTATGGTTATCAGCTGGCTATAACTGGCGTGGTTACAGTGACCGCGATCTGACCGGGAACGACTATACCAATCGCGGCGTGTATTTCCGCATTCGTTTTAAATTTGATGAAGACCTGTTTGGAGGGCGCGATACCAAGCGCAATCCATCGCTGGCACGTTAATCTCAAGCATACTAGAAAGTACATCATGACTCATTCTTATAATAAGACAGCACACTCCTCGGGCAAAGGTCTGCTACTCACCATTCCATTCCTGGTACTGATCAATAGTATGTTTTTGCCAGTCGCGCTTTCAGCGGAAAATACGGCGCTCTCAGCGCAGCAAGAGCGTATCAGTGACGGCGCTATTTATCGCGACAACGGCGTCTATCGCGAGACGCAGCAAAGAATCAAGAAGCTCAATGACGGCGGATTGCGCGTTGCCGATTATCAGCTATCCAAAGCACAATGCTGGCTAGATGTCTCTTTTCATGAATATACGCGTAATGACAGAGGTCATTTTCCACCAGCTGCCCTGGGCGAGAGTCAGCGGATTCTGAATGCATTGGAAATGCATCAGAATCCGGGTCAAGATACACCTCTGGTCAATCAAGCTGAAAAATTACGTCCAGATTTGTGGGCGCGCTACGATGCACTGAAGCAGCATGCAGGTTACCGTTGTGCCACACAGCAAACCGCCTGTGCCGAAGTTGAGTTGGTTCATGCTGGTAATGAAATCCGCGAAGCTGGCTGGCGCCATGCCAAACCCTATGTACAGATAGCAGAAGATTTAACTGGTGCCGCAGAGCAGGCTGCTGCCAGTTGTCAACCTGTTCCGGTAGCATCGTCTGTTGTGACCTTACCGCCAGCAACTGTGCCGGTACCGACTTTGCCTGAAAAAATTACTCTTTCTGCAGATGCCTTATTTTATTTTGATAAATCGAGTGATAAGGATTTGTTGTCTAAGGGACGAGCCGAGCTTAATGAGCTGGCGCAAAAAATTAATACTGGAAAAACCGGTGTCACAAGTTTAAAGGTAATCGGTTACACCGATCGTCTTGGCAATGCCGCATATAACTTACGATTAAGCCTGGCGCGCGCGAATACGGTCAAAACTTATTTGCAACAACAGGGTGTCAATATGCCTATTTTGGTAGATGGTCACGGTATGGCGGAGCAAATTACATCATGTAGTGAAATCAAAAATAGTGCAGCCTTACGTGCATGCCTGCAACCGAATCGTCGGGTTGAAGTCATCATTCAAAAATAAGAATAATGCAACGGATATGTAAAACAAGACGGATGTAACTAGTTTAGTGTCGCCTTGGTATTTTGTTGCAACCGTGATCCAAGACAATGGAGTCCTTGCCGGACTCCATTGTCGTTTGTGACGGTACGACAGACGGCGGATTTCCTCATTTGATCTCTACTGTACTGCCTTGATCTCGGGGGTGCCAGCTTGGTTTTGATCGCGGAGAGCAAGGCATTTGAGATAACTTGATGCAACGACTCCGGCGCTTCTTTACAAGAACAAGCAATTCCTGTTTGGCGAAATCCTCGCTCACTGTGTCACAATGCGGCAAAGTCATCACATCGATCAAAATATGAAGGCAACAAAACAAGCTGGCAAAACTAAGGCATTAGCAATTGCAACAGGCGCAAAGGTCACCCTTGGCATGGTCGCTGAAGCGAGTGGCGTGTCGCCGAGTACCGTATCGCGTATTTTGAATGGCACGGCCGTTGTCAGTCAGGAGAAACGTAAGGCGATTGACCGTGCTATTGCGGAGCTGGGATTTATCCCTAATCCGATTGCACGCGGCCTGGCAGGCGGGCGCACGCTGAGTGTCGGTGTTGTGACGCAGGCGATTGATAGTCCGTTCTACGGTGTCGCCTTGCGCGGTATCGAAGAGGTGCTGACGCCTGCCGGTTATAGTCCTTTATTTGTCAGCGGCAAATGGGATGCCGCAGAAGAAGCGCGTTGTATCGAGGTACTGCGCTCGCGCCGGGTTGATGGCATGATTATTTTGTCCGGTCGCCTGAGTGATGATGCCTTGCATCATTTATCGGCATCGATGCCCGTCGTCGTGACCGGGCGTAACCTGCAGGCGCCGAATCTTTTTTCCATCGACTTTAATAACTTTGAAGGTGCGCGTCTTGCGACCCATCATCTGTTGGCACTCGGCCATCGTCGCATTGCTTTTATTGCCGGCGATCCTTTGCATCCTGATGCGATGGAGCGTCTACGTGGTTACCGGGCTGCTTTAAAAGCGGCGGGTGTACGCTTTAATCAGGCCCTGGTGCTGCCCGGTAAATATCATGAAGAAAGTGGTTTGATGGCAGTCGAGCAGTTGATCGATAGTCGCGAACCTTTCACTGCAATTTTTGCAGCCAATGATCAGATGGCATTTGGTGCTGCACTCGCCTTGCATCGGCGTGGTTTGCGTGTGCCGGATGATATTTCGCTGGTCGGTTTCGATGATCTGGCGGGTGCTGCACATTCACTACCGCCGCTGACGACGATACATCAGGCGGCGCACGAGCTGGGGCGTCTGGTGGCCTCTTCTTTATTGCAATTACTTGCAGGTCAGGCACCGGTAGAGAGCTTGCCTGAGCCGCGCCTGATTGTCCGGGCTTCTACTCGGATTTTGCAAGCTACGCCCGAGGCTTAGGCGAATCAGTTTGCAGTCTGAACCGTATGCTGTCTGTCGTTCTTACGCATTACTCGTCTGCTGTTCTCCTGCTATTCAGCACGCATCGCCTGCTTTATACAAGGCATTCAATTTGTGACCGTGAGTAAATACGCTCGGCAAACGCCGGTTTGTACGACTGTCTCTTTTCTGCCTCTATTCTAAAAATCTTCCCTTGCGGTGTTTGAAGTTTGGCCTCTATGACAGAGGCCATTTTTGCTGCGTTCGCACAGTTTTTCTTATTGCTTAAATTGACAAATGCAGAAATCATGTTTTATTATGAAAGCGCTTTCATAACAAGCGTAATAAAAAAATCGTGATAGTCAAAATGGCTGTACGCGATAACCTATAACGGAGACTTACGATGACATCGTCACAGATACCTTACCGTCAGGGCCTCACTCGCCCTCCATTTTTAGTCCGGCCGATGGCGGCTGCTTGCGCATTGTTGATGATGGCGACCAGCGCCGCCAAAGCGCAGACGGCGGATGACAAACAAAAGCCGGCTGAAGCCAAAACTGCACAAACAGCGGAGACACAAACTGCCACCGTCGTGGTAACGGGAATACGTCGCAGTATTGAAGATTCTTTATCAACCAAGCGTAATTCAGACTCTATCGTCGAGGTTGTTTCTGCCGAAGAATTAGGCAAATTGCCGGATGTCAGTATTGCCGAAGCCTTATCGCGTCTGCCGGGTGTCGTCGGACAACGTGGCCCTGATGGCCGTGTCAATGTGATCTCGATCCGAGGGTTGTCGCCAGAATTTTCAGGCTCCTTGCTGAACGGTCGCGAGGTCGTCAGTTCAAATGATGCACGTACTGTCGAGTACGATCAATTCCCGTCGGAGCTGATTGGTTCTGCTGTTGTGTACAAAACGCCGGACGGCACTCTGATCGGTCAGGGGCTCTCAGGCACCGTCGATTTGCGCGCCCGTCGTCCGCTGGATACGCGTGGCCGCGAAGTGGCCGTCAATGTGCGTGGCGAGCGCAACTCCAATGGTATTTTGGTTCCCGATGTCGTCAGTCCTACCGGATCGCGTGTGAGCCTGTCGTATGTTGATCAGTTCGCCGATAACACCATAGGCGTCGCGCTCGGTTATGCACGGCTGAATGTCGGATCGCAAGTCAAGCAAACAGAATTAGTCACCTATGGCGATTTCTCGCCGTATGGATTGCCTGTCAACGGCAATGCCAAGTCCGCCTATCCGTATGCGGGCGGCAGTATTGGTAATTCGATGTTGCCGATGTTCTGGACCGCGACCTCATCTTCCAAGAAAAACACCCGTGATGGTCTGATGGCCGTGCTGGAATACAAGCCAAACAAAGACCTGCACAGCACACTCGATTTGTACTATTCAAAATTCGATACGCATGAAGTTGGCGGCAAATTCTTATCGAGTATGTTCGCGACCTGGGGCGGTGGAGTCAGTCCGAATTTATCGAATATCGGCACGACCCAAGTTGGCCAGAATACTTTCACCAGCAGTGCGACGGCTGATCAGATGCCCGTCACTACTGGCAACTTTGATACCAAGCGCAAAGACACTATTGCTGCGGTTGGCTGGAACACAGAACTTAAACTCAACGACAAATGGACCGCGGTTGCCGATGTCAGTTATTCACGTGATGTACGTGATGAAACCTACAGCGAAGTTTATGCAGCGCCGTATGACAATGCATCGCAAAAATGGATTTATGGTGCATTCAAATGGAATGTGCCAGTGAATGGCGGCGCACAGACCTGGTCGCCATTACAGAGTAACTATCTTGCTACTCCGTCGATTGTTAAGCTCGGCGATCAGGCTGGTTTTGATTTTGTCGGTGATCAGGATGCTTACACTGGTGCAGTACGTAATCCACAAATTAAAGATCAGATCAGATCGTTACGCTTGTCTGTAAAGCGCTCAATGGACGGGATTTTTAGTAACCTGATCATCGGTGCGAATTACACCCAGCGTGATAAAGAAGTCAGCAAAAATGAATCGCGCCTGCTGATGAAAAAAGACAGCAATGGCAATTATATCCGCGATATTCCTGCTGCCGCTTTAGGTACGCCGATGGATATGGGATGGGCTGGCATTCCCGGGCTGATACGCATCGATGTACCGGCTCTGGTAAGTCAGGGGACGGTAACGCTGCAACCTTTGTTCGCACAAAAAGTGGACAACGATTCTGGCGTGCACGAAAAAGTCACCACACTATTTGGCAAGCTCGATATCGATACCGAAGTCGCGACAGTTCCGTTACGCGGCAATCTTGGTTTGCAAATTATCGACACCAAACAGAACTCGACTGGCTGGGAATATCGCGGTAATAATGCGACACCGGATATTACGCAATTGTTTGCCCGCTCCGGTAGCGCCAGCTACACCGATTATCTGCCTAGCCTGAATCTGGTCGCCGATTTACGTAATAACTGGATCGCCCGTTTTGGTCTGGCAAAAACACTGGCTCGTCCTAACATCGTTGATATGCGCGCTGGCACCAGTACACCGACTGTCATCAAGGAGCCAGGACCTGATCAGGGTAAATGGACAACGGCCTACTCCGGCAATCCTGAGCTGGAACCGTGGCGTGCCAATTCGATTGATCTCTCGTTGGAAAAATATTTTGCCAAGCGCAGCTATATCTCGGTTGCCGCTTTCCGCAAGAATCTGCTGAACTATGTGTACAACGAATTGACGGCACGTGACAACTCTGCTTTGCCAAGACCGCCAGATGTGCCTGCGAATGTCATCATTCAACAATACGGTCCGGTCATGCGTCCAACCAACGGACAAGGTGGTACTGTGCGTGGTTTTGAATTATCGGGTGCTCTGGAAGGTGGTTTGATACATTCATGGCTGGACGGTTTTGGTGTCGTCGCCAGCGGTTCTTATCTGAGCAGTTCTATTTTTGACAAACAAGGCCAGGAAGTTAAACTCAATGGCCTGTCCGGCACCTCCGGCAGCATGACGGTCTACTATGAGAAACAAGGCTTTTCAGCGCGTGTCAGTGAACGTTATCGCTCGGCATTCACGGCGACGACCCGCGATATTTTCCTGAACTCAACGACTCGTACACAGAAGGCAGATGCAGTGGTTGATTTGCAGTTTGGATATGAATTCGAGAATGGTCCTTACAAAGGATTATCGATCTTATTCCAGGTGAATAATGTCATGGACAAGCCAACCCAGAATACCGTGTCGGCGGGTGAAAATGCGCCGGACAAGTCAATGCTGTTGCCGAACTATACCTATTATTTCGGCAGACAGACTCTGGTCGGCCTGAACTATAAGTTCTAAGCGATACGGGTAGTGTTAGTCCAGTTTCGCTACGACCTTAGTGCTGTTTTAGTGACATAAATTCGCTGAAAAAACAGCAGTAAAATTGAAGCAGTCTGTCACACTATGACAGACTGCTTCACTCTGCCATGAGTGCCAGCTAAGAGCAGTTTCGGCCGCAGGTACTCAGTACGGCGGATTCTTTGATCATCACTATATCAGGTGCGATGTCTGTGCAGTCTGATCCATTCACCTATAGAGGCACATCGTCTATGCCCCTCGAACCTGTCCGCACCATAGTCATCGTTGGTGGCGGTACCGCTGGCTGGATGACAGCCGCAGCCCTGTCCAAATTATTGGGATCTACGCACCATATCCGCGTCGTCGAATCGGACGAAATCGGTATTATCGGCGTTGGCGAAGCGAGCATTCCGCATATTAATGAATTCAATCGTGCGCTGGGGATTGATGAGGATGAATTTCTACGCGCAACGCAAGGTACTTTTAAACTGGGTATCGAGTTTGTCAACTGGGGCGAGCTGGGTCAGCGCTATATTCATGGATTTGGCCGCGTCGGTCAGGCTACGGATGCGCTGCCTTTTCATCATTTCTGGTTACGCCTGGCGCAATCAGGGCTTGCCAGTCCGCTAGAAGCTTATTCGATCAATACCGCCGCACCGCGTCAAGCCAAATTCATGCGCTCACGACCAGATATGGCGGGTTCTCCTCTGCATGATCTGGTACATGCGTTTCATTTTGATGCCAGTTTATACGCTCGTTATCTACGACAATTTTCCGAGAAGCTGGGTGCGGTGCGCACCGAGGGGAAAATCATGCAGGTATTGCAGCATGAGACGGATGGTTATATCGATGCTGTTGTAATGGAAAACGGTGAGAAGATCGCGGGAGATTTTTTCATTGATTGCTCCGGTCAGCGCGGCTTGCTGATCGAACAGACTTTGCACACAGGGTATGAGGACTGGTCACAATGGCTACCTTGTGACCGTGCGATCGCGGTGCCATGTGCATCGGCTGATCCGCTGATTCCGATGACACGCTCCACCGCGCATGCGGCAGGCTGGCAGTGGCGTATTCCTTTGCAGCACCGCACCGGTAACGGACACGTCTATAGCAGTGGTTTTATGGAGCAGGATCAGGCGACGTCGATCCTGATGCAGCATCTTGATGGCAAGGCGTTCGCCGAGCCGCGTCATTTGCGTTTTCAGACCGGACGGCGTAAACAATTCTGGAACCGTAACTGCGTCGCTGTCGGGCTTGCCAGCGGATTTTTGGAGCCGCTGGAGTCAACCAGTATTCATCTTATCCAGACTGCGATTTCACGCATCGTCAAATTTTTTCCGAACACCGGATTCGATGACGAGGACATTGCTGAATACAATCGCCAGACGCATGTCGAGTATGAGCAGATCCGTGATTTTCTGATTCTGCATTACAAAATTACCGCACGGACTGATTCTGCGTTCTGGAATTATTGCCGCACGATGTCGGTTCCCGATACGCTGAAGCGCAAGATCGATTTATTCAGTAGCAATGGCCGCATCTATCCTGAGCAAGGTGAGCTGTTTACTGAAATGAGCTGGCTGCAGGTGATGATCGGGCAGGGGCTTGTGCCGCGTAGCTACCACCCCTTCGCCGATCTGCCACCGGAGCAGGACGTGGTGGCGTATCTGCGTAATGTCGAGAACGTCATCGCGCAATGTGTTAAGGCGATGCCGGTCCAGGCAGAATTTATTGCTGCGCACTGTGCCGCTGGCAGGATTTGATTACGATAAACATACACGGAGACTTGAATGAAACAACTATACACAGCCCGCCGTCGCAGTATGTCCGCTCTATCCACCATGTCCGTCATGCCGGTAATATTTACGATGCTGCTGGCGGGTTGTGGTGGCGAAGCGCATAGCCAGGCGGCGCCAGCGGTGACAGCGACTACATCGCTGACCGTGCCTGACGGGTACACTCTGGTGTGGTCTGATGAGTTTGCGGTAAATGGTTTGCCGGATACGACGAAATGGACGTACGACACCGGTATGAACAAGCAAGGCTGGCATAATCATGAGCTGCAATACTATAGCCGCGCACGCGCAGACAATTCGCAGATACGGGATGGCAAACTTCTCATCACCGCACGCAAAGAGGCGTTGAGTGGAGAGGCCGACTGGGGCGGTCAGAATTACACGTCGGCGCGCCTGACTACGCAGGGCAAACAGGACTGGACCTACGGTTATTTTGAAATCCGCGCCAAACTGCCTTGTGGTAAAGGCAGCTGGCCAGCGATCTGGATGCTGGGTAGTAAAGGAGACTGGCCCGCCATGGGAGAGCTCGACATCATGGAGCAAATCGGCAAAGAGCCGGCGAACGTCTTCAGCACCATCCATACCACTGCCGGTAGTGGTGCCAACGGGACTGGCGCGAATACACAGATTCCCGATGCCTGCACGGCATTTCACACGTATCAGATGTTATGGACGGGGGAGCAGATCAGTTTTGGCGTTGATGGCAAAATCCATCTGGTCTATGCCAATCCGCACACCGGTCTGGCACGCTGGCCTTTCGACGCGCCTCAGTTTTTGATACTCAATATTGCCATCGGTGGCGATCTTGGTGGCGCGGTTGACGATAGCGTCTTTCCGATACAGATGGAGATTGATTATGTGCGTGTGTATCAGAAGCCGAAATAATGTGCGGCACAGATCGCGGGTCTGAGTGTCGCAGCCACTGACCTGCGCAGCGCAGTACAGGATGGCCTATCCTGTATCGCCCGTTGATCATTTTCCGGTTCTTGATCTCTCTACAGAATTACTATACTACTACCTAGTATTATTTCAATGCCTTCATAAACAGTGCGGAATGAGGCTATATTGAGAGTAATGCAGGGGGAGTATAGCTATTTATTGAGTGCAGGCTCCTCCTTTACCCAGGCTTAATCCAGCAAATAGGTTGCCATGGAACGCGCCGGTAACTCGCTCACACAACGGCCGTCATCAATGCGCAAACAAAAGCGGATCGCAGTATCCGTGCGGTTCAGCACAATGATCGCCGTACTGCCATCGGGATTGACGAAGGCCGTGGTTTCCAGATCCTGTTTGCTCGATGCACATAAGACCCGCTGCGCACCGGTGCGTACAAAGCGGGCAAAATGCCCGAGGTAATAGTACGAACTCTGGTGATGCAGATTGCCGGTCGTGCGGTCCGCCAAGATCGGTGCACTGCACAGATTGCCGACATGGTTGGGGCCGCCGCTGTCGTCGAGTAACAGATTCCAGTCTATCCAGCCTGCGGTCCAGCGATTCAGGTCATTGATCATGGAGCGTGCATAGCGTTCGCCCAATGCCCATGAGTCATGATGTGGTCCACCTTCCTGACAACCTTCAGTGAATAACAGTGCCTTATCTGGCCAGGCATCATGCACAAGTTGCACATGATCGAAGTGATCTTCACCGTACCAGTGAAAACCGCAACCCCATACATACTGTGCCGCAGCCGGATCGGAATAAATCACACTCGCACGCTCTACCATCAGGTCACGATTGTGATCCCATATCACTATTTTGATGTGTCCAAGACCGGCCTTTAGCAGCTCGGGCCCGAGGTGATCGCGCACAAAATCGCGTTCTTCTTCTGCGGTATAAATACATGAATCCCAGCTCTGGGTCGCGAGAGGTTCGTTCTGCACCGACACGGCCCACACGGGTACACCTTCAGCCTGATAAGCTTGTATAAAACGCACATAGCAACGCGCCCATACTGACGCATATTGCGGCAACAACTTACCGCCATGATTCATCTCATGATTGCTTTTCATCCAGGCCGGCGGACTCCATGGCGATACCAGCAGTTTGATCGGCTCTCCTGCAACACGCAGAGCTTCTTTGATGAAAGGCAGGAGCGCCTGGCGATCTCGGTCAATCGAAAAATGCTCAAGCACCATATCGTCTGCGACCTCGGCATGCGCATAATTGCCGAGTGAAAAATCGCAGCTATTCATATGTACTCGGCACAGCCGGTAGGCATGACCATGCTGGCGATCAAAGTAATCGTGCAATACCTGCTCAGCCTGCGCTGGCGGCAAGCCCAGCCAGGTTACCGCAGCAGATTCGGTAAAGGCTGCGCCAAATCCTTCCAGCGTCTGAAAGCGACGCTGTCGATTGACCAGCAATTGCGGTAGTTCGCCTGCCTCCGGTAAGGCTGTGGCCGACAGCGTTAGAGCAGCCTGTTCGATTAAACCAGGGCGTTGGTTATATCGCGTCAGAAAGTGGCGCATGGTACCGGCAATACGATGTTGGACAGTACTCATGGCAGCAGACCAGTATCATTGTCAAACGCCAGCGTCCGGCGCGTCAGGTCAGGGATCAGGCCAACCATCTGACCGGCTTCCAGCGCAGCATGATCGCTTCCTATTTTGGCAACCAGCAGCTGCTCCATGCCATCAATACGCAGATGAATGATCGATGCGTCACCTAACTGTTCTGCCAGCTCGACCTGCGCCGCAATTCCCTGACCAGCGGGAGCCAGGCTCAGATGCTCAGGGCGAATGCCGACCCGCTGTGCAGTATCAGTAATACGACTGGTCAACTGTTGCCACAGCATGTGATGCGCGGATGCTGTTGTCGTTGGCATGGTTGCTACGCCTGACCGCGGACGCTCGATAAAATTGATGCGGGGTGAGCCGATAAAGCCGGCGACAAATTCATTCGCCGGACTGTTGTACAACTCCATCGGTCGCCCTGATTGTTCGATCTTGCCCTGATTGAAAACGGCAATCCTGTCTCCCATGGTCATCGCCTCGACCTGATCATGAGTGACATAGATCATGGTGGTGCCAAGTTCCTTATGCAGTCGTGACAGCTCAATACGCATATTCACCCGCAGCGATGCATCAAGATTCGACAGCGGCTCATCGAATAAAAAAACCTTGGGTTTGCGTACAATCGCGCGCCCGATGGCGACACGTTGACGCTGCCCTCCCGACAGATCTTTAGGAAAGCGTCCCAGCAGATCTGTGATGCGTAAAATCTCTGCGGTGCGCTCTACTTGCTGTTCGCGCTCTTTGCGGGAGACGCCAGCCATTTTCAGCGCAAAGCCCATGTTGTCAGCCACTGTCATATGCGGATACAGTGCATAACTCTGGAACACCATGGCCGCGCCGCGATCGGCGGGACGCAGATCGTTGGCACGTATTCCGTCGATTAGAAGCTCGCCTTCAGAGATACTTTCCAGCCCGGCGATCATACGCAAGGTGGTCGATTTGCCGCAGCCAGACGGCCCGACAAATACCAGAAATTCACCTTCTCTTACATCGAGATCGATACCTTTGATGACCTCGGTCTGAGCATAACTTTTGCGTATACCTTTGAGTGAAACTTGTCCCATCTTGCTGTCTCCTGATGATTTTTATACGAGTCGCCGTCTGATTTTATTGACCTGAACTACGCTTGATTTTTTGTCGCCCCAGAAAATCACGGTACCAGCGCGCACTGTCTTTAAGCGTACGGATCTGGGTGTCGTAATCAACATGCACGATGCCGAAACGTTTTTCGTATCCCGATGCCCACTCGAAATTATCCATCAGACTCCAGACCATATAACCACCCATCCTGACACCTTCCCGCATGGCGTCGGCCATTGCTGCAATATGACGCTGGATATAGTCGGTACGTCCCGTATCATGGATGCGACCATCGCTTAGCTGGTCTTTGAAGGCGCCGCCGTTTTCTGTGACATACAAGGGCGGTACCGGATAATCGCGATGCAGGCGCACCAGCAATTCTGTGAGTCCCTCCGGATAGACTTCCCATCCCATATCGGTTACATCACGACCACTACTGTGGACATCCCAGGGTTTGTCTGCACTGACTACCGAGCGGGAATAATAATTGACCCCTAAAAAATCCATCGCAGTCGCAATTGCCCGCATATCACCAGCGTGAACGACAGGGGCGTCATCACCGAGATCGTCGAGAATATCTTGCGGATAACGCCCCTTGAACAGCGGATCCATATACCAGCGCAACAGACGACCATCTTCGAGCCGGGTTTTTGCCAGATCGGCAGGCGCGTCACTGGCTGCATGCATGGGGGAGAGATTGAGGACGATACCAAGGCTGGCTTTACAACCGGATTCACGTAGCGCCTGCAAGGCAAGACCGTGGCTCAGCAGCAAGTGATGTGACACCTGAATCGCCGTCTGGCGATTCTTGATGCCGGGGGCAAATACGCCGCTTTCGTGGCCCAGTACCGCAACGACCCAAGGTTCGTTGTGTGTTGCGATCGAGACGACTTTATCACCCAGACGATAAGCGATCCCGAGTGCATACTCCACAAAGCGATCGACCGTAGCGCGATTTGCCCAGCCGCCGCCAGCTTGCAATTCGTCAGGCAAATCCCAGTGATTTAAGGTCAGATAAGGCTTGATGCCGCGTGCTAGCAAACCGTCGACCAGACGTTCATAAAACGCCAGACCGGCCTCGTTCCAGTCGCCCGAGCCACCGGGACGTACACGTGGCCAGGACACAGAGAAACGATACGCGTCAACGCCGAGCCCGGCTATCATATCCAGATCTTCTTCCCAGCGATGATAGTGATCGCAAGCGATATCGCCGTTGCTGTTGTCGGCAATCACGCCCGGCTGGCGACAAAAGGTATCCCAGATCGAGAGACCTTTACCATCCTGATCGGCCGCGCCTTCGATCTGATAAGCACTGGTGGCAACGCCCCACACAAAGTCGTCAGGGAAAGTAGCATGCAGGTCAGCGGTTTCAATGTTATTCATAATGTGGTGCTAGTTAAAAGTTATGTGATGGTGTGTAGTGCTGCAGTATGTTTTGTGGTGTGAAATAGCGCACCTGACGGTCTGTATATTGAATAGCGAGCGACAATTTTCCGGCAGAGCTTGTCCTTACTTGACCGCACCGACGGTCAGTCCAGAGATCAGCTGACGCGAGGACATCACGAATAAAATAAGCAGAGGCAGTGTCGCGATTGCCGAACCAGCCATCAAGGCTCCCCACTCGGTATCTACCGGACTCTGAATGCTGCGCAATGCTAAAGGCAGGGTGTACATGTCGGGTGAGCGCATCACGATCAGCGGGCCGATGAAGTTATTCCATGAGGCGATAAAACTAATTAACCCCAGAGTGCCAAGCGCAGGTTTGAGTAAGGGCAGGACAATGCGCCAGTAGATACCTGACTCGCTGCAGCCATCCATGCGTGCCGCTTCGATCAGTTCACGCGGGATCGATGAGCTGATAAATTGCCGCATTAAAAATATGCCGAATGCGCTGGCAGCGCCGGGGATATAGAGTGCCCGAGGCTGATCGATCCAGCCCAGCATATCCATAATCATGAATGTCGGGATCATGCTCATGAAAGAAGGGAGCAACATCGTCCCCATCACGATACCAAAAAAAGCTTTTTTATAACGGAATTCAAACATCGCAAACGCATACCCGCCCATGGAGCAGAACAGCAGGGTTAGCAGAGTTGATGCCAGTCCGACATAAACGCTCCATCCGAGGTTGCGCCAGAACGGAATGCGTTTCGTCAGAATCGCCAGATTATTTAAAAAATCGTCACCAAAAAACATGGGAGGCGGCAGGCTGAAAATCTCCGTACGCGAATGTGTGGCAAACACAAACATGAAGTAGAAGGGCGCTAACATGATCAGCATACCGATACCGACGATACAATACGCAGCAAAAGGGGCGAGGCGTTCTGTTTTCATAGAGTTCTCTGAGAATTAAGCGCTGCGCTGACGGAAGGCGCGGTTGGTGAGCCAGGTCAGCAAGGCCACCACGATAAACAGCAACCACGACATCGCGCTGGCCGCACCAAAATCATTGAAGTCAAACGCCATACGGTAGAGGTAGACCGCCGCTGTCATACCTGCCTGATCTGAGCCACCGCGGCCACCGGTTAGGATGAACGGCTCTTCGAATAATTGCAGGCCACCGATAACGCTCAGAGTCACACCGAAAAAAATCATAGGCCGCAGGCTGGGCAGCGTGATGTACCAGAATTGCTGCCACCGGCCAGCGCCGTCCATGCGCGCTGCTTCATATAAATCTGGCGGAATTGTCTGTAGTGCTGCCAGATACAGCACCAGGTTAAAGCCCACATAACGCCAGAACACAATTATGGTGATTGCCGGTTTGATGTTGTCCGGATCATTGAGCCAGTTGACTGTCTGCGCCGGCATGAGGGAGCCAATCAGAGGCAGTTCTCGCAGCACCTGGATGCCAAGATTGATCAAGCCGTAATCCGTCGAAAATAAGGAGCTGAACAAAATCGCGATGGCAACTGATGAGGTGATATACGGCATGAAATACGCACCGATGACAGCATTACGTAAGCGCTTGAATGACGAGTGGATAAAGTAGGCCAGCGGAATCGCAATCAGATGCTGTGGAATACCTGAGGCCAGCGCCAGCCACAGGGTATTTTTCATGGATTTCCAAAACCATTCATCTTGCAGCGAAAAACTGAAATTACTCCAGCCGACGAATGTCATCGCACCAAGACCGCTGGTTGGCTCCCATGACTGAAATGCCAGATACAGCGAGAACGCGAGTGGGAATACGCCGAACACCACGAAGAGCACGACGAATGGACTCAGCAATACATACGGCATGTGAGCGGGCGACAGGCGCAGGGTAGGCAATTTCATAGGAAGTGGGCGATGTCGGTTAGCGATATGGTCGCGGAGTCGGGCAAAGTGAGAGCGGAGTCCATGCCGGTTCAGCGATGCGCGCGTTGCTGTAGCAATCGTTGCGCATCGGCCAGCGCCGTTTTGATGTCTTTGCCGCGCTCCAGCACTTTGTCTAGTTCTGTATTAATGACTTCATCTGCAAAAGCATCTTGTTTGTGCACGCTGACGGCATTGATTTTTTTGGTAGCTGCCAGCCAGCCTAAGCGAGCTGCCTGACCACCGAGAAACTCGATAGGTTGAGCAAAAAAGGGATCATCGAAGGTTTCTGTTAAAGCGGGAAACGCATCCGCTGATTTGAAGGCGCTTAATTGCATAGCGCGGTTCATAGTCAGTAACCTGATCAGGTCCCAGGACAAGGCTTTGTTCTCTATTTTTGCTGCCCGTGGGATTGCGTAAAAAGTACCGCCATAAGCCGCGAATGCACCTTCTGGCAATTGCGCTGCATGCCACAAGCCACGTGTGCCGGGGGCTAGCCAGTTATTCAAATGACCTGCCAGCCAGGCGCCCGACATCTGCGTAGCAATGCTGCCACGTTTAAACCCCTCGGCCCAATCAACAGACCAGGCATTCACCCTGGCATCAAGTTTTTGCTGGCGTACTGCGCGGGCCAGTTCAAAGGCTCTGACAAAACGCGGTGAGCTGACCAGTACATTCGACTGGCTGTCGAAGTACAGGCCTTCGCCCGGCTGTATGCCAGTGCGTATCAGGATGTCTTTCATGTCGCGTGCATGTGCCAGCAGATAGGCACCGGTTGCCGCTTTGATTTTGACACCGGCTGCGACATAGTCGTCCCATGACTTGGTCAGATCTGCTTCGCTGATCCCTGCTTTGCTTAGCAGATCGGTGCGGTATAACAGCGTGCCCGGACCAATATCGGTAGGTACTGCGATGACCTGACCGCGACGGTTGGTCGCTTGCTGCCATGCATACGGAACGAATTGCGATTGGTATTGTTTGATGTCAAATGGCGGGCGTGACAAATCATCGAGACCGCCACCTTGTGAGAAACGTCCTACATAAGTGACTTCCAGCGCCATCACGTCAGGCAAGTTTCCCGCAGTGGATAAAGCGGTAGTCATCGCAGTGTGATGGTCACTGATCTCACGGCTGACGACCCTGACTTCGACATCCGGATGGAGTTTTTTCCAGGCAGGAATCGCCGCTCTGACGATGGCGTCTACCGCAGGGTACGCGGCGACAGTCAGCACTCTGGCTGCTGCGGCATCTGCTTGTGCGTCCGGTTGTGCTCGTGCATGCGGCTGTACGCATAGCCCGCACAGTAAGCCGAGCAGTAGCCAGTTTCCCATGCCGGACCAGGTAGGCGCAACCTTTGCTGTCATGGGTTTTGTGGTTCGCATTATTCTTGTGATGATCAACTGCATCTGCTTGTCTCCGTGACGATTATGCCGTCATGTCCGGGTGATATTGCCCAGCTTATTTATTTTAACGCAATGTCATGAAAGCGCTTTCATAAAGGTATCACCGTCAATTATGTATGTCAAGGATGCCCACACGTAAATCAAAAAAACCTGTGGTCTCTATGAATGCATCACTGATAAAGATTCAGGCAAAAATCAAGATCGCTTCACCACATAGCGATAGAAGAACAGAGCAAATTAAGCCGAAGTGATGTGATACCGCATCAATTTTAAAATTGATCCGCAATCTGGGCGCGCCTGCTGGCACGAAATGCCTTTAAGAGCCGCATCCTGCCTGCGGATTCAATGTGACACCTGGTATGTAGTTCTATTGTTTTGTTTATGTTGCTTATGGCGGGTGTTCTTGTGATCGACAGATGAGATTTGCTGCGCATGTTTGCACTGATTATGACGTCGTCCCGGTGATTGAATACATGTACAAGTGATAAGTTTTCGCCTACACTAAATTATTGCAAACGGAGACGGGTGCGGATGATGACTCTCGAACAGGATAAAGCGGTACAGCTTGCCGAGGATTTGCGTAACGGTCAGAACGAATTGCTGGAGATGATCGCGAAGGGCGCTCCTTTACGAGAGACATTGACACGGTTGATGTTGCTGATCGAAGCCCAGTCTGATGGTGTCCTGTGTTCGGTCTTGTTGCTGGATGACGATGGTGTTCACATCCGCAAAGGTGCCGGTCCGAGTTTGCCTGAATCCTATATGACTGTCCTCGACGGCTTTGAGATAGGACCTGCCGTCGGTTCTTGCGGCACAGCGATGTATCGGAAAGAGATGGTCATCGTCAGCGATATCATGACCGATCCTTTATGGGCACCTTATAAACAACTGGTTACTGAACACGGTTTGCGGGCCTGCTGGTCGTCACCAGTTTATCTGAACAAAGATAAGGTGCTAGGCACTTT
Source organism: Undibacterium sp. Rencai35W (assembly GCF_049340185.1). Classification (NCBI taxonomy): domain Bacteria; kingdom Pseudomonadati; phylum Pseudomonadota; class Betaproteobacteria; order Burkholderiales; family Oxalobacteraceae; genus Undibacterium; species Undibacterium sp. Rencai35W. The sequence continues at coordinate 95,314 of NZ_JBMPPC010000007.1, read as the reverse complement.
TGCGATGTATTACCGCGAGGTGCGCAGCCCGGGTCCTGCCGATATGACGCTGATTGCCGTTGCGACGCATCTTGCGGGGATTGCGATCGAGCGCACCCGCCGTGAGCAGGAGCTAGAAATCCATCGTCACCATCTGACCGAATTAGTGACCGAGCGTACTGCTGAATTGTCGATAGCAAAAGAGCGGGCTGAGGTCAGCAATATGGCATTGAGCAAGGCGAATCATGAGCTTGCCAGCGCCCTGCATAATCTGAGCATTACACAGGAAGAATTAGTCAGACGGGATAAACTCGCTGCGCTAGCTGCATTAGTGGCAGGTGTCGCACATGAGCTCAATACACCCATCGGTAACGGTCTGATGGTCGCCAGTACATTGTCAGAATTAACCCGTGAATTTGCGCATGCCTATGAGCAGGGTATGAAGCGATCTTCCCTAGAGCATTACCTCGCTGAAGCCATACAGGCCAGTGATATTTTGCAACGTAATTTGCAAAGGGCTGCTGATCTGGTCAGCAGCTTTAAGCAGGTATCGATAGACGAATCGAATTACATGCGATCGACTTTTGTATTAGCCGATTTTGTCGCAGACATTGTCAGCACGATGACGCCATTGCTAGAAAAAAATGCGGTGCAGCTAGTGCAAAATCTGCCCCCAGAATTGACGATTGAGAGCTATTCCGGTCCTCTGGCACAAGTACTGATCAACCTGATCAACAATTGCCTGATTCATGCGTTTGAGGGATGCGCTCATCGAGCGATTGAGATCGCTGCCAGTGTCCAGCCAAAATGGATAAAGCTATCGATCAAAGATAATGGCGTCGGTATTCCTGAGGGGGATCTGAAGCATATTTACGATCCTTTCTTCACGACCAAGCTGGGGGCCGGAAGTTCAGGCTTGGGCTTACACATTACTCACAATATTGTCACCTCTTTGTTGGATGGAAAAATTGATGCAGAGAGTGCAGCCGGGATGGGAACCTGTTTTACGATCAGTTTGCCAGTCCCGGCATAATTGATTTGATTTGCTTGTAGCCGCATCTGATTTTAATTCAAATTTCATGGGTATTTCGTCAGTATTTCAATGCGATTGGTGTCATTGGCGTGACTGGCGTGATTGGTGTTGAACCATGAATTTAGCGTGTCGAAAACCGCACTTGAAGCACTCCAAGGCCACCAAAACCTATCGTGATCTCCGCATCTATCGGTACTTCAAAGCTACCTGCATACGACCCGGTAATGACCGCTTGCCCTGCCAGTAAAGCCTGGCCCTGACTACGCAAATAATTGACTAGCCAGTACAAGGGAATCCGTGGATCAGCATCGGGATGACGGCCCTTGAATTGCTTTGTTGCCTGAGCTCCTGTATGAACATCAATACATAAATGTTCTCGCGCACCGGCGTGTACTGCGCTCAATTCCATTGCGCTTATTTGCGGACCAATGAACAGACCTTGATTCAATAAACCATCAGCCAGATTTTCTACGAAGCTGACGGATTCCGGCGAGGTGTAGCGGCTATCGATTAATTCCAAAGCCAGATGGACCGAGCCAATAGCGGCGTCAATTTCCTCATTGCTGTACGGTTCTGTCTGCACTGGCAGGTTCTGCGCCAGGACAAACGCAAGCTCCGGTTCTATGCGTACCTGGCCCATCCTGTTCCATACTTGACAGTGACCTTGTTCTGCCTGGGCGATTGTGTAAATTGGTGCGATTACTAGTTTGCCCTCAGAGGGTGTGCCGCATTTCCAGGCGCGGACAGTAGCACCAAGTTCGGCTGTTACGCATGCCTGAATCGCCAGCGCAGCCGCCAGATCGCCGGGCCGGCATGATTCTGGCAGCCGCTCGCCCTGAGTGCCGGTGCGGCGCCGTTCAGATAATATGCTGGCTGCCTGAGCGGTGGATGTTGCTGATGTCGCGGATGTGAAAAACGTCGTCATGATTGATATAAGTTAAAGGTCGTGCTGATTAAAATCTGACACCGCATTCAGCGGTCATTTAGTCGTAGTTGAGTTGTAATTCAGCGCTAACTTAGCAGTAACTTAAGGGCAATTGAAAAGGAATTGAAATATTGAACCCGCAGTCTGCATGCGGCCTACAAAGGCATTTCATGCCAGAAGCCGCACCAGTATTGCGGATACTCTTTTGATAGCTTCTAAAAAGCGCTAAATTAAAAAAACACATCTGCAGGACTTACGCGAAAACCAAGACCTTTCAACACAGAGACACAGAGACACAGAGACACAGGCAGGACTAAGTGGCACTATGACGTATGGATTAAATAGTTTTTACAAGTTCCTTTTTTGGGCGTCTAAAAAATATCAGGAACATCGTAGCAGAAATATTCTTTGGTTCTGAACATGCATACAAGATTTGTAGCTTGCAATGCCAATAAAAAAGCCTGCAGATACTGATCCGCAGGCTTTTAGTCAAGCTGGTAAAACGTCTTGGTGGGCAGTTCAGATTAGTCGTGCTTCTGCGTCGCGCTGAGTGCGTTGCCAGGTAAGACTCGTGCTGCCAATTTGGCATTCGTCTTTAGCAAATCCACTTCGTCGCTCAAAATATGAACAGCTTCATTCAGCAGCACATCCTTTGCGTCTTTTTGCTCCTTCTCTGCGGCGATATCTGCGGCTAAATTGCGTTCATTCGCTTGTAGACCATCGTCTGATTTAGACTTGGTTTTTGTCGGTGCTTTTCCGCCATTTTCGCTTGCTTCACGTTGCTTGATTTTGGCTTCTTGTGTTTCTTTTTCTTTGCGTCGTTCTGCTTCGTTTAAAGAAATGAGTTTCTTTTTACGCAGTGTCTGAACTTCGGCAATATCCTCTTGCAGATATTGGAAATCTCTATCCTTTGCCGTACGTGATTCATAGCGTACTTGTAGCAGTGGCAGCAGATCGGTCAGGTCACCAGTTGGTTTGTAATCGGCAGCCTTGATCTGTGTCCAGGGCAGGGCATTGTCATAGCTCGATTCCCCAAAACTCTCAGGATCAGTCAGGCTAGGGAAGCTGATATCCGGCGTGACGCCACGCAATTGCGTAGTGCCTCCGTTGATACGGAAGAACTGTGCGATGGTCATCTTCAGCTCGCCATATTTCGGCTTGCTGTTTTGCGCCATCTGATCGAGGTTGACCAGAGTTTGCACCGTACCTTTGCCGAAACTAGGTTCGCCGATGATGACGCCGCGACCGTAATCCTGAATCGCTGCGGCGAAAATCTCGGAGGCGGATGCGGAGCCACGGTTGATCAGGACGCCAAGAGGACCATTCCATGCGACACCGGCGTCGTTATCGCTCTCGACGCTGATTTTTCCTTGGGAATTGCGTTGCTGCACGACAGGGCCTTTGTCGATAAACAAACCGGTTAATTCGATTGCCTCGGCCAGCGAGCCGCCACCGTTGTTACGCAAGTCGATCAGGACGCTATCGACTTTTTCTTTTTTAAGTTCGTCGAGCAAACGAGAAATGTCGCGTGTGGCGCTACGGAAGTCTTTTTCACCTTTACGCTTGGCGTCAAAATCCTGGTAAAAAGTCGGCAATGAAATGACGCCGATCTGACGCGTGATCGTGCCGCTCTTGACCGGGATAATCGATTTTTTTGCGGCTTGTTGTTCCAGCTTGATCTTGTCTCTGACCAGGCTCACTGTCTGATGCTTGCCGTCAAGGCTGGCATCCGCAGGCAAAATGTCTAATGTGACGACGGTATCCTTGGTGCCGCGTATCAAGTTCACGACGTCATCAATACGCCAGCCAATGACTTCAGTGAACGAGCTATTTTTACCTTGAGCGACGCCAACGATACGATCTCCCACTTTTAGCTGACCGGACAAAGAGGCCGGGCCGCCTGCGACCAGTTCGCGGATGGTGGTGTAATCATCGCGCTCTTGCAGTACCGCGCCGATGCCGATCAGGGACAATTTCATCGCGATATCAAAATCTTCGGATGCCCGCGGCCCCAGATAATTGGTATGCGGTTCAATCGACGTTGCATAGGCATTCATGAAGACCTGGAAGGCATCGTCACTCTTGTACTTGCGCACCCGGTTGATCGATGTGGTGTAGCGCTTATCCAGCGTATCTTTGATCGCGGCCTCGTCTTTGCCAGCCAGCTTCAGACGCAGCCAGTCATTCTTGACCCGCTTGCGCCAGAGATCCTTGACCTCGTCTTCTGACTGCGGCCACGGTTCTTTTTCCCGAGCGTAGGAATAACTTTCTTGCTTAGTAAAGTCGAATCCTTTTTTCAAAATATCCCGCGCATAGGTGAGACGATCGACCAGACGTTTTTCATAGAGATTGAAAATGGCGAAAGGGATATTCAGGTCTTCCTGATAAATTGCATCATCAAGTTTAGTGCGGGCACTGGAAAATTGATTGATATCAGCTTGAGTAAAGAACAGTCTTTCCGGATCCAGCGATTTCAGATAACGGTCAAAAATCTTTTCTGACATCGCGTCGTCAAGCGGGGTCGCTTTGTAGTGGAAACGCGTCAGGAACCGTGCGCTCAGCGCTGCAGCCTGCGATTGTGATTGCTGAGGTAATAGCAATTGCGGTGACGTGGGCTCTAATGTGTCTGCATGTGTGGAGACTGCAAAGACAAACAGCAGTCCCAGTAGGTTTTTCTTCATTTACCGTTCTCCAATTCCATATTACTAAAGTCACATGCCGTGTTAATGATCAAAATGATTTTGTACATTATTGATATGCCTTGATTCCTGTATGACTGTGAGGATACAGAAAGGTTCGATTGCATTATTTCAGATAAGCCAGAGTTTTGTTGAGTTCCAGAGCATAAAGTGGAAACGACATTATCTTCCTTTGTATTTGTATCACTTTGTTTCCAGATTTATTTTCACTGTTTTACAATGCCTTCACGATTGTGAATAAAGTGATTTTTTATTATGGCCAGACTCAGCCGTCTCGTGATTCCGCAACAGCTTCATCATATTATCCAGCGGGGCAATCATCCTCAGGGAATCTTTCAGGATACGGAGGATTACGTCATCTTTTTACAATGGTTACGTGATGCTGCAAAAGCATTTCAGGTAGCGATACATACGTATATTTTGATGCCGGATCACCTGCATTTGCTTGCTACACCATCGGATGAAGCAGGGATTGCGAAGATGATGCAATGGGTGGGGCGTCACTATGTCCCTTATTTTAATCGTAAATATCAGCGGTCCGGTAGCTTATGGCAGGGGCGTTATCGAGCGACGGTGCTGGAGGCCGGAGCCTACTTTTTGAAATGCAGCTTGTCGATAGAAAGTAACCCGATCAGAACAAAAGTCGTCGCTGATGCACAGGAATATCCATGGTCGAGCTATCAGCACCATATCGGCTTGAAAATAGATCCGCTGGTGACGGATCATGCTTTGTATTGGCAATTGGGCAATACACCATTTCAGCGTGAGGCGGCGTACAAGGAGATGATGCAAAAGCCATTAGCTGTTGCGGAAATTGCCACCATGATGGATGCGGCGTTGAAAGGGTGGCTGATTGGTTCCGATGCATTCAAGGCAGAAATGGTTCGCTTAACCGAACGTCGGGTAGCGCCAATGAAACGTGGCAGGCCAAGAAAGGTGCTGGAGAAGGCGGTATAAAGTCGTTAAGCGTATTTAAATTTGCCTGTATTTACTATGTCCCTAATTTAATTTTTTAAAAATTTATGTGAATTTAATTTCACTCTGACCCTAAATGTTCTTGTTGTGATTTCTATTGCGCTGCACTATTCTACGATTCAACCCTATTTTCAATGTGGAGAATCATGATGCATGCGCAAGGCCTGTACGACCCAGCTAACGAACACGACGCCTGTGGTGTGGGCTTTGTGGCACATATCAAAGGTAAAAAATCTCACGCGATTGTTGAACAAGGTCTGTTGATCTTAAAAAATCTCGATCATCGCGGCGCGGTTGGTGCTGACAAATTGATGGGCGATGGCGCTGGTGTGCTGATTCAGATTCCGGATCAATACTATCGCGAGGAAATGAGCAAGCAGGGCGTAGAGTTGCCACCCCCCGGTGAATACGGCGTCGGCATGATTTTTCTGCCGAAAGAACACGCTTCTCGTCTGGCCTGCGAACAAGAGATTGAACGTGCGGTGCGTGCCGAAGGTCAGGTTGTACTGGGCTGGCGCGATGTACCTGTCGATACCGATATGCCAATGTCGCCTTTGGTACGCGAAAAAGAACCGGTAATCCGTCAAATATTTATCGGTCGCGGTGCCGACATCATGGTGACGGATGCGCTGGAGCGCAAACTCTACGTCATCCGTAAATCGGCTGTGCACGCGATTGAGGCATTGAAGCTGATCCACGGCAAAGAATACTTCGTGCCGTCGATGTCGGCCCGTACCATTGTCTACAAAGGCTTGTTGCTGGCCGATCAGGTCGGCGTCTACTACAAAGACTTGCAAGATCCGCGTTGCGTTTCCGCTCTGGCGCTGGTGCATCAGCGTTTCTCTACGAATACTTTCCCTGAGTGGCCGCTGGCTCACCCTTACCGCATGATTGCGCACAACGGTGAGATCAATACCGTCAAAGGTAACTTCAACTGGATGCGTGCGCGTGAAGGCGTGATGAAGTCCGCAGTGCTCGGCGACGATCTGCAAAAACTGTATCCGCTGATTTTTGAAGGTCAGTCTGATACGGCGAGTTTTGATAACGCGCTGGAACTCTTGGTCATGGCGGGTTATCCGATTGCTCAAGCAATGATGATGATGATCCCGGAAGCTTGGGAAAATCACACTATGATGGACGACAACCGTCGTGCATTCTACGAATACCACGCGGCGATGATGGAGCCATGGGATGGCCCGGCAGCGATGGCATTTACCGATGGTCGTCAGATCGGCGGTACGCTTGATCGTAATGGACTGCGTCCGGCGCGCTACATCGTGACGGACGATGATCTGGTGGTGATGGCGTCGGAATCCGGTGTCTTGCCGATTCCTGAATCAAAAATTATCAAGAAGTGGCGTCTGCAACCAGGCAAGATGTTCCTGATTGATCTGGATGCTGGCCGCATCATCGACGATAAAGAAATCAAAGATACCTACTCCAATGCCAAGCCATACAAGCAGTGGATACAATCAGTACGTATCAAGCTCAATGCACTAAAAGCAGAGCAAGCAGTAGAACCATCCAGCGCGACTTTACTGGATCAGCAACAGGCATTTGGCTACACACAAGAAGATTTGAAATTCCTGATGGCACCTATGGCGACCAGTGCTGAAGAGGCGATTGGTTCCATGGGTAATGACTCGTCCCTGGCGGTCATGTCGAATAAACTCAAACCACTGTACAACTATTTTAAGCAGTTGTTTGCACAGGTAACAAATCCGCCTATTGATCCGATTCGTGAAGCGATGGTTATGTCGCTGGTGTCGTTCATCGGACCAAAACCAAATTTGCTGGATACGAACAATATCAATCCACCGATGCGTCTGGAAGTATCGCAGCCGGTATTAGATTTTTCTGATATCGCCAAGTTACGGAACATTAGTGCGAATACCGGTGGCAAGTTTAAATCCTACGAACTCGATATTTGCTACCCGGTCGCCTGGGGTAAAGATGGTATTGAAGCTCGCCTGGCATCGATCTGCGCAGAAGTCGTGGATGCGGTCAAATCCGGCCACAACATCATGATCATCACAGACCGTAAGATGGATGAAGGCAATGTGGCGATTCCTGCTTTGCTGGCGACCTCTACTGTTCACCAACATTTAGTTTCTAAAGGCTTGCGCACCACCACAGGTCTGGTAGTCGAAACAGGTTCTGCGCGTGAAACCCATCATTTTGCCTTGCTGGCAGGCTATGGCGCGGAAGCTGTTCATCCCTACCTGGCAATGCAGACGCTGGCAGATATGGCGAAAGATTTATCAGGTGATTTGTCTGCAGAGAAGGCGATTTACAACTATACGAAAGCCATTGGCAAAGGCCTCATGAAGGTCATGTCGAAAATGGGTATTTCGACCTACATGTCCTACTGCGGCGCGCAGATTTTTGAAGTCATTGGTTTGAATAAATCGTTGGTCGACAAATATTTCAAAGGTACCGCATCGAATGTTGAAGGCATCGGTGTGTTTGAAGTTGCCGAAGAAGCTTTGCGTTTGCATGCGCTGGCATTCGGTAGTGATCCTGTGCTGGCAAATGCACTGGATGCAGGCGGCGAATATGCGTTCCGTATTCGCGGTGAAGACCATATGTGGACACCTGATGCGATTGCCAAATTGCAGCATTCGACGCGTGCTAACAACTTCAATTCTTATAAAGAATACGCTCAGATCATCAACGATCAGTCCAAGCGTCATATGACTTTGCGTGGTCTGTTTGAATTTAAGATTGATCCTGTGAAAGCTATTCCACTTGATCAGGTCGAGCCGGCAAAAGACATCGTCAAACGTTTTGCCACTGGCGCAATGTCCTTGGGTTCTATCAGTACCGAAGCTCATGCAACGCTGGCGATCGCGATGAACCGTATTGGCGGTAAGTCGAACACCGGTGAAGGTGGTGAAGATCCGGCGCGTTATCAGCAAGAGCTGAAAGGTATCCCCATTAAACAAGGACAAACTCTGGCCTCGGTGATCGGTAAAGATCAGATTGAAGTCGATATTCCCTTGCAAGATGGCGACTCCCTGCGTTCTCGTATCAAGCAGGTTGCGTCCGGTCGTTTTGGTGTGACGACAGAATATCTGATCTCTGCCGATCAAATTCAAATCAAGATGGCACAGGGTGCGAAGCCGGGTGAGGGTGGGCAGTTGCCTGGTCATAAGGTATCGGAATACATTGCGAAATTACGTTTTTCAGTACCGGGCGTGGGCTTGATCTCACCACCGCCGCACCATGATATTTATTCGATCGAAGACTTGGCGCAGTTGATTCATGATTTGAAAAATGCCAATCCAAAAGCCTCCATCTCCGTCAAGCTGGTGTCCGAAGTCGGTGTCGGTACTGTTGCGGCTGGCGTGTCCAAAGCAAAAGCTGATCATCTGGTGATTGCCGGGCATGACGGTGGCACAGGCGCATCACCTTTGTCGTCCGTTAAACATGCTGGCACGCCTTGGGAATTAGGCCTGTCTGAGACACAGCAGACTTTGGTACTGAATGGCTTGCGCGGTCGCGTCCGGGTGCAGGCTGATGGTCAGATGAAAACAGGCCGTGACGTCGCTATCGCAGCAATGCTGGGCGCAGATGAAATCGGTTTTGCGACAGCACCGCTGGTTGTCGAAGGTTGCATCATGATGCGTAAGTGTCATTTAAATACGTGCCCGGTTGGTGTGGCGACGCAAGACCCGGTACTGCGTGCGAAATTCTCCGGCAAACCAGAATATGTCGTGAATTATTTCTTCTTTGTCGCAGAAGAAGTGCGTCAGATCATGGCGCAACTGGGTATCCGTACTTATGAAGAATTGATTGGCCGTGTAGATTTACTCGATAAATCGAAAGCAATCTCACATTGGAAAGCGAAAGGTTTAGATTTCAGCCGTATCTTTTATCAGCCAGAAGTCGCTGCAGGCACACCAATTAAACACGTCGACGGTCAGGATCACGGTTTAGAAAATGCTTTGGACAACAAGCTGATTGCGCAGGCAAAAACAGCGTTGGAAACCGGTGAAAAAGTTTCTTTCATTTCACCGATCAAGAACTTGAACCGTACTGTTGGCACCATGTTGTCCGGTGAGGTTGCCAAGCGCTATGGGCATGCGGGTTTGCCAGATGACACGATTCATATTCAGTTGCAAGGCACGGCAGGCCAATCTGCCGGTGCTTTCCTGGCGCATGGCGTCACTCTGGATCTGGTCGGTGAGGGTAACGATTATGTCGGCAAAGGTTTATCCGGTGGACGCATCATCATTCGTCCCAACACGGAATTCCGCGGCTGGGCAGTAGACAATATTATTTGCGGTAACACCGTACTGTACGGCGCGATTTCAGGTGAAGCCTATATTAATGGCGTCGCTGGTGAACGCTTTGCGGTACGTAACTCTGGCGCACTGGCAGTCGTTGAGGGTACAGGCGATCATGGTTGTGAATACATGACAGGCGGTACCGTGATCGTATTAGGTGACACGGGCCGTAACTTTGCTGCGGGTATGTCTGGCGGTATTGCTTACGTCTACGATCCCGATGGTGAATTTGAAGCCAAATGCAATATGTCCATGGTCACACTGGAGCCGGTGATGGCGGGCGATGTACAGGTCGCCACGGTTGATCCGTCGATCTGGCACAGTCGCGTACGTGGTGGTGAAGGCGAGACAGATGAAGCTATTTTGCGTGGTCTGATTGAGCGTCATTTCAAACATACCGGTAGCACACGTGCACGTAATTTACTGGACGATTGGGCCCGCGGACGTTCTAAATTCGTCAAAGTATTTCCGACAGAATACAAACGAGCGCTTGCTGAGATGTTCGCTGCCAAACAAGCACAGAGCACCAAGCAGAAAGTTGCCGCCTAATCGTGTAGATGTTTGTTGATTTGTTGAGTGTCGCGGGCGCAAGCCCGCGCCGGCAAATCTGTTGAATAGTCGGGCAAGGCCCGCACCAGAATCGAAGGAATAGACATGGGTAAAGTAACCGGTTTTATGGAATACCAGCGTTTGCAAGAAGCAAGCGAAGAGCCACAATTACGTAAAAAGCATTACAAAGAATTTTCGCTGCATCTCAATGATGACCAGGCAAAAATTCAGGGTGCAAGATGTATGGACTGCGGTATCCCGTTCTGCAATAACGGTTGCCCTGTCAATAATATTATCCCCGACTGGAACGATCTGGTTTACCACGGCAATTACAAACTTGCATTAGATACACTGCATTCCACTAATAATTTCCCAGAATTTACAGGCCGCATCTGTCCTGCACCTTGCGAATCTGCATGCACTTTGGGTATTAACAGCGACGCAGTCGGGATCAAGTCGATCGAACATTTCATCATCGATAAAGGCTGGGAAAATGGATGGGTCGTACCGCAACCTGCTGCGATCAAAACTGGTAAAAAGGTCGCGATTGTTGGTTCTGGTCCCGCAGGTTTAGCTGCTGCGCAGCAGTTAGCACGCGTCGGGCACAGCGTGACCGTGTTTGAAAAAAATGATCGCGCCGGTGGTTTGTTACGCTATGGTATTCCTGATTTTAAAATGGAAAAATCTCATATCGATCGCCGCGTGGAGCAGATGCAAGCAGAGGGCGTTGTTTTCCGTATCAGCACGCTGGTTGGCAAAGATTTTCCTTCGACGGTCACAAATTGGTCGAAAGAAACCGTCACACCAGAGCAACTGCAAAAAGATTTTGATGCTGTCATTATCGCCGGCGGTGCAGAAACACCGCGTGATTTGCCAGTGCCAGGCCGTGAATTGAAAGGCGTGCATTTTGCGATGGATTTCCTGCCATTACAAAACAAAGTCAACGCCGGTGATAAGGTCAAGGACCAAATCATGGCTACTGCCAAGCATGTTGTGGTGATTGGCGGTGGTGACACAGGTTCGGATTGCGTTGGTACATCTAACCGCCATGGCGCTAAATCCGTAACCCAATTTGAACTGATGCCGCAACCACCTGAGCAAGAGAACAAGCCGATGGTATGGCCGTACTGGCCAATCAAGATGCGCACATCGTCCTCGCACGAAGAGGGCTGTGAGCGTGACTGGGCTGTGGCAACAAAGCGTCTGGAAGGTAAAAATGGCAAAGTCGAGAAGCTGATCGCCGTTCGTGTGGAATGGAAAGACGGCAAAATGCAGGAAGTGCCTGACTCAGAATTCGAAATGAAGGCAGACCTTGTCTTGCTGGCCATGGGTTTCGTCTCGCCAGTCCAGCAAGTGCTGGATGCGTTTGGCGTAGAAAAAGATACCCGCGGCAATGCCAGAGCAACGACGGACGGCGTCGATTGTTACAAAACCAATGTAGATAAAGTCTATGCAGCAGGTGATATGCGCCGCGGCCAGTCCTTGGTCGTATGGGCGATCAGAGAAGGGCGTCAGTGCGCCCGTGAGGTAGATATGGCGTTAATGGGGGAGTCTGTACTGCCGCGGTGATTGCTTCATTTATGTAGTTTTTAAAAAGGCCATTAAACTTTGTTTACGGGCCTTTTTACATTGTGGCCCAGATCTACCAAAGTCATCCGTGTTTTTACGTAACGTTCGTAACGAATGAAAAATTTACTCAGTTAATGTAAATTTGTAGCCAAAATGGTAATTAAATATTAATTGCTGACTTAAGGTTCATTTATTTAATATTTGAAATGTGGTTTGTGTAAAAAATAAATTCTATATCCAATCTGTTTTTTGAAATTTAATTTCATCAATTATGGTTATAAGAAATATTTTATAAATTGCTTGTTTTTACGGCGTGAATTGCTTGCAAGCCTGATTTCTCGTTCTGGATTACAATCTTAGCTTTGCAAACCTATCACCTATCTGTGACTAATCTCGTCGAAATTCGTGACCTACACTTTGGCTATGGTGACCGCTCGATCTTATCGGGGCTCCATATGGATTTTCCGCGCCGCAAAGTTATTGCCGTAATGGGGGGCTCCGGGTCGGGTAAAACTACGATCTTGCGCCTGATTGGCGGGCAGTTGCAGCCTAAGCAGGGCTCGGTTGCCGTTGATGGTCAGGTTGTACACGCTCTTGACACAAATGCGTTGTACGCTTTGCGTCGTAAGATGGGGATGTTATTTCAACATGGCGCTCTCTTTACCGATCTGAGTGTTTTTGAAAACGTCGCCTTCCCTTTTCGTGAACACACGAATCTGACGCCGGATATGTTGCGAGACCTGGTGTTGATGAAATTGCAGGCAGTCGGTTTGCGCAATGCAGCACAATTGAAGCCTGCGGAAATTTCTGGTGGTATGGCGCGCCGCGTTGCGCTGGCCAGAGCTGTTGCACTGGATCCTCAGTTAATTATGTACGACGAGCCGTTCGCTGGCCTTGATCCTATCTCTATGGGCGTTACTGCAAATCTAATCAGGAACTTGAACGACGCTTTGGGGTCTACATCCATTCTAGTGTCGCATGACGTACATGAATCGTTTGCGATTGCAGATTATGTGTATTTTTTATCTCAAGGAAAAATTGTTGCACAAGGTACTCCTGACGACATGCGTACTTCTAGCGATCCTTATGTTAAACAATTTGTGAATGCTGAAAGTGACGGCCCTGTTCCATTCCATTATCCGGGCAAGTCGATGGCAGATGATTTGAGTATCCATGCTCCGGTTAAGTCGCCCATAAAAAATCAAGAGGATGCGCGATGATTGCTCGTCTTGGAAAACTGGTCAGAGAAACTGCAGGTGACCTGGGATATGCAACACGCAGTTTTTTTCAAATTCTATTCAGTACATTCGGTCTCTGGCGCAGACCGCGGCTGGTAACTGATCAGATTCACTTCATCGGAAATTATTCTCTGGTGATCATTGCCATTTCTGGCCTGTTTGTTGGCTTTGTGTTGGGTTATCAAGGGTACTACACACTGAATCGCTATGGTTCGGAGGAAGCTCTGGGCCTGCTGGTCGCGTTATCACTCACGCGTGAACTTGGCCCTGTAGTGACTGCACTATTGTTTGCTGGTCGTGCGGGAACTTCACTGACTGCGGAAATTGGTTTGATGAAAGCGGGTGAGCAACTGGCGGCAATGGAAATGATGGCAGTGAATCCGGTTCAGCGGGTTATTGCGCCACGGTTTCTGGCAGGGTTAATTGCGATGCCTATCCTTACGGCGATCTTCAACGCGATGGGTGTTATCGGCGGTTATCTGGTTGGTGTGAAACTGATCGGTGTTGATAACGGCGCGTTTTGGTCGCAAATGCAGGCTGGCGTTGACGTATTCCAGGATATTGGTAACGGCGTGATTAAAAGTATTGTATTTGGTTTCGCAGTCACCTTTGTTGCTCTGTTTCAGGGTTATGAAGCGCAGCCGACTCCTGAAGGTGTGGCGCGTGCGACAACGCGGACTGTCGTTATTTCTTCTCTGTTAGTTTTATGGCTGGATTTCTTGCTGACGGCCTGGATGTTTCAGTAGATATCGCAGTAAGCGTAAACAGGTTGTGCGCTCCCCGGATGGGTGAGCTTATTGAATGAATTGGATGGTGTCTATGCAAAAAAAATCACTGGATTTCTGGGTTGGCTTGTTTGTATTACTGGGTGCTGCCGCCTTGTTATTTCTGGCGCTCAAGGCAGGTAATATGAGTACGCTGTCGTTTGATAAGACTTATGAGGTCGTTACGCGTTTCGATAATATCGGCGGGCTAAAACCACGTGCCGCCGTGAAGAGTGCTGGCGTCGTAGTGGGTCGCGTCGGTGAAATTAAATTTGACGATAAAACTTACCAGGCAAGTGTGACCTTGCAATTAGAAAATCGTTATAAATTTCCTAAAGATACTTCTGCCAAAATTCTTACAGCAGGTTTGTTAGGTGAGCAATATATAGGACTGGAGCCGGGTGGTGACACCAATAATCTGGCTGCCGGTGACAGAATTAAAATGACTCAGTCGGCAGTTGTTCTGGAAAATCTGATCAGTCAGTTCCTGTTCAGTAAAGCCGCTGAAGGCAAGGATGAAAGCAAATGACATTACAATTTAAAAATATTGGCGTATTACTGGCGCTCACGGTGCTCCTGAATGCCTGTGGCACGAATACGGTCAAAGAAATTAAAAACACCACCACACAAACCTTAAGCACGATCAGTGAGAAAACGAATATCGGGAATAATCCCCGTGATCCGCTGGAGGGGTTTAACCGCACCATGTTCAGTTTCAATGATGCAATTGATCAGGCGATTTTGAAGCCGGTTGCAAAGGCTTATCAAACTGTGACGCCGTCTTTTGTTCAAACAGGCATCGGCAATTTTTTTGGCAATATCGGTGATGTCTGGACTGCAGTGAATAATCTGTTGCAGGGGCGAGTGGCTGATGGCGTGACAGATGTAATGCGTGTAGCAGTTAATACTACGTTTGGTTTGGGCGGTTTAATCGATATCGGATCAGCAGCGGGAATGCCTAAACACAGAGAAGACTTTGGACAGACTCTGGGAACCTGGGGCGTGAAATCCGGGCCTTATCTGGTGTTGCCGGTGTTTGGTCCTTCGACTTTGCGCGACGCAGTTGTGACGCCTATCGATCTGAAGGGGGATTTATGGTCTTATACGACGCCGGTATATGTCAGAAATACTGGAACAGTGCTGCGTCTGGTTGATAAGCGTGCATCTGTGCTGGATGCTGGTAATTTGATTGAAGAGGCGGCATTGGATAAATATGTATTTATTCGTGATGCTTATTTGCAGAGGCGTGCAAGTCAGATTAAGCCCGATGAAGAGTAAGGCAGGCTTGAAATTGTAGAAATCGGCTCAATCTACGCATGCCGCTTCAGAATTATCTGACACTTCCAGGCATTTTATGCAGGCCATGATTTGTAAGTAATTATAAAACTGGTCAACCATTGCATGGCGCGAGTGGTTAAATAAGCACATTGATCAAGCGCATGAGCGCGAAGAAAGTATAACTATGAAATATATTCGTCAATTCCTTTTCTGTATGTTTGCCAGCATGGCATTTGCTGGAACCAGTATGGCAGCAGATGAAGCGCCTGATCAGCTGGTCAAGCGTCTCAGTCAGGAGATCATGGACATTGCCAAGAGCGATAAGGATATCCAGTCAGGAAATCAGAAGCGCGTATTTGATCTGGTGGAAGGAAAAATTTTACCTTTCGTGGATTTTCAGCGCATGACATCCCTGGCAGCAGGCAAGAGCTGGCGTGACGCTACGCCTGATCAGCAAAAACAATTGATCAGCGAATTCCGTAGCTTGCTGATCTTCACTTATTCTGGTGCTATTTCACAGATTAAAGATCAGCGTCTGGAATTCAAGCCTTTCCGTGCCGCAGCTGAAGATACTGAGGTTGAAGTGCGTAGTCAGGTAATTCAAAAGAACGGTGAGGCTTTGCAGCTCAACTATCGTTTGGAAAAACTGGCAACAGGTTGGAAAATTTATGACATCAATGTGCTGGGTGCATGGCTGGTCGAGACTTACAAAGGGACGTTCACTGCTGAAATCAGTAAGTCTGGTATCGATGGCCTGATTAAAACATTGGCGGAAAAAAACAAAAAACTCGCTAGTGCCACAGCTGCAAAGAAATAAACCGTCTTATTTAATCTATCTCTGGGGTTAAGCCATGTATCAAACAAGCCGTGAAATTAACTTGCAAAACGCAGTCAGCGTTGCGCAGGCTGGCTTGTCTGAAATTGCTAAAGGCGAGACGGTATTTGATATGTCCGCTTTAGCCGTGGTAGATTCGTCTGTGGTTGCCATCATGCTTGATTGGCAACGTGCAGCCTCTGTGGTCGGTAAGGCCATGGAATTCCATTCCGTGCCTGCCAATTTGCTTAGCTTAATTTCATTGTATGGTGTTGCCGAATTATTAGGTATGTCGCCATCCGCAGCCGAGCGACATTGAAGCTAACTTCCGTTTAGCGTCCCATCCGGCCGCGTTGATTCTTGCAGGCTTGAGACAATCCGGTACCTGAAGCAAAAATCCCCTATAATCAAAGGTTTTCGCCATCTCTTTGGCGCATTCTTGATAAGCAAGCTAGTCCGCTAGCACTACAACGTCCTCATGGCCGCCATACAAATTACCAATGTTGAAAAACGCTACCAGTCGCTACAGGCGCTGGGCGGTGTCTCGCTATCGATAGAAGAAGGCGAATTTTTTGGTTTACTCGGCCCGAATGGCGCCGGAAAAACTACGCTCATTTCTATCATCTCGGGACTGAATCGTGCTGACGCAGGTCAGGTGAAAATTCAAGGGCATGATGTCGTCACCGATTACCGTGCGGCACGTAAAAATCTTGGCGTCGTTCCGCAAGAATTAGTGTTCGACCCATTTTTCACCGTGCGTGAAACTTTACGTATGCAATCCGGTTATTTCGGTTTGCGTAACAACGATCCGTGGATTGACGAGGTCATGCACAATCTCGATCTGACCAACAAAGCCGATACCAATATGCGTGCGTTGTCTGGCGGAATGAAGCGACGCGTACTGGTGGCACAGGCGCTGGTACATAAACCGCCAGTGATCGTACTGGATGAACCGACTGCAGGTGTTGACGTCGAATTGCGCCAGACTTTATGGCAGTTCATCTCACGGCTAAATAAAGAAGGCCACACTGTCGTACTGACCACGCATTATCTGGAAGAAGCGCAGGCGCTTTGCAATCGTATTGCGATGCTGAAGTCCGGCAAAGTCGTCGCGCTCGATAGCACCGCAGCACTGATCAAGCGTATTTCAGGATCGCAGTTAAAAGTCACTGTCAATGCGCAAACCGCCGGCAACTTCCCGGATAGCCTGCGTGGCTTGATTACACATCAGAGCGGTAATGACTATGTATTGCGTGTTACCGATTATCTGCAGGTAGAGCCGATACTGGCTGCGTTGCGCACAGCAGGTGCTGTGATTGAAGACCTGCAATTGCAGCAGGCCGATTTGGAAGATGTCTTCCTGCAAATTATGGGGGATGGAAAATGATCGGTTTTCAAACGCTGCTCTATAAAGAGGTCTTGCGTTTTTGGAAGGTTGCGACGCAGACTATTACCGCACCTATCATGACCGCTTTGCTGTATTTGCTGATATTTGGTCATGCGCTTGAGGCTCATGTGCAAGTCTACCCGGGAGTGAAATACACGGCCTTTCTGATTCCCGGTCTGGTGATGATGAGTGTCTTGCAGAACGCTTTTGCAAATTCGAGCTCATCGCTGATTCAATCCAAAATCACCGGCAATCTGGTATTCATCTTGTTGCCCCCTTTATCTCACTGGGAAATGTTTGGCGCCTATGTTATCGCATCAATAGTGCGAGGACTTGCTGTTGGTACGGGCGTCTTCCTGGTGACGGTGTGGATTGCAGACCTGAGTTTTGTTGCACCGTGGTGGATTGTTATCTTCGCCTTGCTGGGCGCTGCGATGCTCGGTACGATGGGCCTGATCGCTGGTATCTGGGCGGAAAAATTTGATCAACTGGCCGCGTTCCAGAATTTCCTGATCATGCCTGCCACCTTTTTGTCCGGCGTGTTTTACTCGATTCATTCCTTGCCACCGTTCTGGCAAACAGTGTCCCGCTTCAATCCATTTTTCTACATGATTGATGGCTTCCGTTATGGTTTTTTCGGACACTCTGATGTCGACCCGATGACGAGTCTTGCCGTCGTGCTGATTTTTTCATTTGCACTGACTAGCATTGCGATTTTGATGTTGAAGCGTGGATACAAACTCCGGCATTAATCTGCCAGCTGTCTATCAAAGTGGCTGCTTGCTGACGTGGACTGTATGGCCGACTGCACAGCAAACGTATTAATGTACTGAATTAAATTAAGTTGAAAGAATGACCGTGTTTCCTACTCCCGAACAAATTAAAAAATATATTGCCGATGGACTGGCATGCAGCCACCTCGAAGTCGAAGGCGACGGCCAGCATTTCACCGCGGTGATTGTTTCTGACGCCTTTACCGGCAAGCGCCTGATACAGCGTCATCAATTAGTCTATGCTGCGCTCGGCGATCGTATGCGGGAAGAGATTCATGCATTATCGATGAAAACCTTAACTCCAGAAGAATTTCAAAAATAATGGATAAATTATTGATTACAGGCGGACAACGCCTGAATGGTGACGTCAATATTTCTGGCGCGAAAAATGCGGCTCTGCCGATTCTGTGTGCCGGTTTGCTGACCGCTGATGACGTGATTCTGCATAACGTCCCGTCACTGCAAGACGTGTCGACCATGCTCAAGCTTTTAGGGCAAATGGGTTTGCGTGTCACTCAAGAAAATGGCGTCGTCACATTGAACGGTGCAGCGATTGACAGACTCGAAGCGCCTTACGATATGGTGAAGACCATGCGTGCATCGATTCTGGTGTTAGGACCATTGCTGGCGCGTTTTGGCGAGGCAAAAGTGTCCCTGCCAGGCGGTTGTGCGATTGGCTCTCGCCCTGTAGATCAGCATATCAAAGGTCTGCAAGCCATGGGTGCGGAGATCACGATCGAAGCTGGCTACATTCATGCAAAAGCCAAACGGCTCAAAGGTACCCGTGTCGTGACCGATATGATTACCGTGACCGGCACCGAGAACCTGCTCATGGCGGCGACACTGGCAGAAGGCGAAACCGTCCTGGAAAATGCAGCACGTGAGCCAGAGGTTACAGATCTTGCTCATTTATTGGTATCGATGGGCGCCAAGATTGAAGGCATCGGTACAGATCGCCTCGTTATTCAAGGTGTTGATCGCTTGCACGGCGCAACGCACACCGTCATTGCCGACCGGATTGAAACTGCAACTTTCCTGTGTGCGGTGGCCGCAGCAGGTGGCGACATTACCTTGAAAAATGTCCGTAGCGATATTCTCGATGTCGCACTCGATAAGTTGCGCGAGGCTGGTGTGATATTGACCAGCGGTACCGACTGGATTCGTGCGCAAATGGGCGGTCGTCCAAAAGCAGTCAGTTTCCGCACCACAGAATACCCGGGATTCCCGACCGATATGCAGGCGCAGTTCATGGCCTTGAACTGCATCGCGCAAGGTAATAGCCGAGTCACTGAAACGATTTTTGAAAATCGTTTTATGCATGTGCAGGAAATGAACCGCCTCGGTGCCCTGATCGACATCGATGGCCACACCGCTACGATTAGCGGTGTAGAAAAACTGGTAGGCGCCCCCGTGATGGCAACCGATTTGCGTGCCTCGGCCTCATTGGTGATTGCCGGTCTGGCAGCAGAGGGTGACACACTGATTGACCGCATCTATCACCTAGACCGCGGATACGATCGAATGGAAGTCAAATTGTCTGCCGTCGGCGCACAGATTAAGCGCGTGAAATAATGTTGACTCAACTCACACTCGCCTTATCCAAAGGCCGGATTTTTGAAGAAACATTGCCGCTGCTGGAAGCCGCAGGTATACGTGTCACAGAAGATCCGGAAAAATCACGTAAGCTGATCCTCGCTACCAATGATCCTGCGATTCGTGTCATTATCGTCCGCGCTTCTGATGTGCCAACCTATGTCCAATACGGCGCTGCCGATCTGGGGGTGGCCGGTAAAGATGTGTTGCACGAACACGGTGGCGAGGGCTTGTATCAGCCAGTCGATCTGAATATTGCAAAATGCCGCATGTCGGTAGCGGTGTCTGCGGGGTTTGACTATGCGAATGCCGTCCGTCAGGGCGCACGCTTGCGCGTTGCCACCAAATATACCGAAACTGCGCGCCAGCATTTTGCCAGTAAGGGCGTACACGTTGATCTGATCAAATTATACGGCTCTATGGAACTGGCACCGCTGGTGGGGCTGTCCGACGCTATCGTCGATCTGGTCAGCACCGGCAGTACTTTACGCGCCAATAATCTGGTCGAGGTCGAGCACATCATGGATATTTCATCGCGTCTGGTCGTTAATCAGGCTGCCCTGAAAATGAAGCGCGAACGTTTGCAGCCCATCGTCGAAGCCTTTGAGCGCGCCTCCAAAAAATAAACGAGAACATCATGTCTGAATCAGTATCTGCAAGCTCCACGTCCTCCCTCTCTATCCGGCAACTAGATGCGAGCGAATTAGGGTTTGCACATAAACTCAGTAGCTTGCTGGCATTTGAGGCAAGTGAAGATGCAGCGATTGACCAGGCCGCAGCACAGATTTTGGCAGACGTAAAAAAACGTGGCGACATTGCTGTATTGGAAGCAAGCAATCGCTTTGATCGCCTGAGTGCGACAAGTGTGGCGGCTCTGGAGTTGAGTCAGCAAGAAATGCAGGCAGCGCTGGCTTCACTGACACCAGAGCGCCGCGCAGCATTGGAAGCCGCTGCCGCGCGGGTACGCTCCTATCATGAACAGCAAAAAATCGAATGCGGTTCTGCGGGCTTCAGTTACACCGAAGCCGATGGTACCGTGCTCGGTCAAAAAGTTAGTCCCCTGGATCGCGTCGGCATTTATGTCCCGGGCGGTAAAGCGGCCTATCCTTCATCCGTTTTGATGAATGCGATTCCCGCCAAGGTGGCTGGCGTCAAAGAAATCATCATGGTGGTCCCGACGCCGGATGGTATCAAAAATCCTCTGGTACTGGCTGCTGCGGCAATCGCCGGTGTTGATCGTGTATTCACAATCGGCGGCGCGCAGGCGGTTGGTGCCTTGGCGTATGGTACCGAGACTATTCCGCAAGTCGATAAAATCGTCGGTCCGGGAAATGCCTATGTCGCTGCTGCCAAGCGCCGTGTGTTTGGCACGGTCGGTATTGACATGATCGCGGGGCCATCTGAGATCTTAGTGATCTGTGACGGCACGACCGATCCTGACTGGATCGCCATGGATTTGTTTTCTCAGGCGGAACATGATGAGCTCGCGCAATCGATTTTGCTTTGCCCGGATGCGGCCTATATTGACGCGGTAAGGGCGAGTATCGACAAGTTGTTGCCTGGCATGCCGCGTCATTCAGTGATCCGTACTTCACTGACCAATCGCGGCGCCCTGATCAAGGTCAAAGACATGCAGCAAGCATGCGATATTGCGAATGACATCGCAGCAGAGCATCTGGAAATTTCTACCGACAATCCACAGCAATGGGCGGATCAAATCCGTCATGCCGGTGCCATGTTCCTTGGCCGCTTTTCCTCTGAGTCGCTGGGGGATTACTGTGCTGGCCCTAACCATGTATTGCCAACTTCACGTACCGCACGATTCTCTTCGCCGCTGGGTGTCTACGATTTCCAAAAACGCTCATCGATGATCTATGTCAGCGAGCAGGGCGCTCAGACACTGGGTCGCGTGGCCGCTGAGCTGGCATATGGTGAGGGCTTGCAAGCCCATGCACGCAGCGCCGAATTGCGCTTGAAATGACAGTATGAGCAGTTGGCGTAATCAGATATTTTGTGAAGATGCGCTAACCGGTTTAGCGCGAATCCCCGACGCTAGTGTCGACCTGCTACTAGCTGATCCGCCTTATGGTTTGGGCAAGGATTATGGTAACGATTCAGACAAAATGGCGTCGGCAGATTATCTGGCGTGGACCGAGCAGTGGATAGATGCTGCACTCCCCAAGCTGAAAGCTAATGGCAGCTTGTATATTTTTCTGACATGGCGCTATTCGCCCGAAATTTTCGTGATGCTGAAACAGCGTATGACGATGATGAACGAAATCGTCTGGGACAGACGGGTACCATCGATGGGTGGCAGTGTGCGCAAGTATTCGTCGGTGCATGACACGATCGGGTTTTTTGTCAAGGCGAAGGATTATTTTTTCGACCTGGATGCGATCCGTATCCCTTACGATGCCGAGACCAAAAAAGCGCGCAGCCGGAAAATTTTTGAAGGCGCGAAATGGCTTGAGCTTGGGTTTAATCCTAAAGATGTCTGGAGTGTTTCGCGCTTGCATCGTGAACATGCTGAGCGGGAAGATCATCCTACCCAAAAGCCGCTGGAAATCGTCGAGCGTATGATTAAAGCTTCATGTCCAGTTGGCGGAATCGTACTGGATCCGTTTATGGGAAGCGGTACAACGGCGGTGGCAGCGCGTAACTGCGGGCGTGACTATGTGGGATTTGAACTGAACGAAGAATATTGTGAACGCACTGCAGCGCGGCTCGATAGTCTGGCAGTGCAGGTTTAGGCAAGACAGGTGTTTGTTCTTTTGAAGGTCATGGTTTGATCTTGATGTAGGTCTGATTTAGCTAATAGCAAAAGAGTATTAGGGGAGTATAGCCAAAAACACTATACTTCCCGCACATTAATAGTGGGCTTCGTTTTTATACTGGCTGGAGTATATTTTGTCGTTGATTGAAAACATCATCCGTTCTGACGTGCGTGCTTTGTCTGCTTATCATGTGCCGGACTCCGCGGGTTTCGTGAAACTCGATGCGATGGAAAATCCTTACACCTTGCCAGACGCACTCAAGCAGGAGCTTGCACAGCGCCTCGCCGCTGTTGCGTTAAACCGCTATCCGGTTCCGTCTTATTCTCATTTAAAAACAGCGATTAGCCGTCAGCTCGGTGTACCTGCCGGGTTCGACGTCGTCTTGGGTAATGGTTCGGATGAGCTGATCAGCATGGTCTCGGTTGCGTGTGCCAGGCCTGGTGCCAAAGTGCTGGCCCCGGTTCCGGGTTTTGTGATGTATGCGATGTCAGCACGTTTTGCCGGACTTGAATTCGTTGGCGTGCCTTTGCGCCCTGATTTTACTTTGGATGTGGCGGCGATGCTGAGCGCGATCACCGAGCACCGGCCAGCAATTATCTATCTTGCTTATCCGAATAATCCTACCGGCACCTTGTTTGAGGTTGCAGAGATCGAAGCGATTTTGCATGCGGTTGGCGACACCGGTGTGGTGATCGTCGACGAGGCATATCAGCCTTTTGCTCAAACCAGCTTCATGCCACGACTCGCCGAGTTCGCCAATCTGGTGGTGATGCGGACGGTATCCAAGCTTGGTCTGGCTGGCATACGCCTTGGCTATATGTCGGGCAGTGCTGGCTTGATGCAAGAATTCGAAAAAGTGCGTCCGCCCTATAACATCAATGTACTGACCCAGGCCGCTGCAGAGTTTGTGCTGGAGCATGTCGATATCCTTGATAGCCAGGCTGCAGAATTGCGTAGCCAGCGCAGCGAATTAAGCGCTGCGCTGACGAGTTTGCCCGGAGTGCAAGTATTCCCGTCGGCAGCAAATTTTGTCTTGATACGCGTCGCTAAAGCGGAACAAGTCTTTGCCAAATTGCTCGAACAAAAAATTTTAGTCAAAAATGTGGGTAAAATGCATACTCTGCTGGAAAATTGTCTGCGTATTACCGTCAGCACTCCGCAGGAAAACGCGCTGTTTTTAGCAGCCTTTATCGCCGCCCTCCAGGCGTCTCAGTAGTTAAGTTTAACTCTCTCAAAATCATGCAAGCCCAACGCACCGCCGAAGTAAGTCGTAACACCAACGAAACCCAGATCCGTGTCGCTATCAATATTGATGGTACAGGTAAGCAAAAGCTCAATACTGGCGTGCCTTTTCTGGATCACATGCTGGATCAAATCGCCCGCCATGGTTTGATTGATCTGGACATTGAAGCGGTTGGTGATTTGCATATCGATGCCCATCACACGGTAGAGGATGTTGGTATCACTCTGGGGCAGGCGTTTGCGAAAGCCATCGGTGACAAAAAAGGCATACGCCGTTATGGCCATTCCTATGTGCCACTGGACGAAGCGCTGTCGCGCGTCGTCATCGATTTTTCAGGCCGTCCGGGATTGGAGTTTCATGTGCCCTTCAAACGTGCCATGATCGGTGCCTTTGACGTCGATCTGACCCACGAATTCTTTCAAGGTTTCGTGAATCACGCACTGGTGTCGTTGCACATCGATAATCTGCGCGGCGATAATGCCCATCATCAATGCGAAACAGTGTTTAAAGCGTTTGGCCGTGCCCTGCGCATGGCAGCAGAGCTAGATCCGCGTGCAGCCGGAACAATTCCGTCGACCAAAGGTAGCCTGTAAGTAAGTCTGTTTTTTCAGCCTGCTCTGGTTCGTTGTTCTGTTTCACTGCGGTAGTTCACTGTTGTAGCTAACTGTTGTTGCACACTGATACAGCTCACTTAATTTAGTCAAACAAGCATGAATAAAATCGTTGTAGTCGATTACGGCATGGGCAATTTGCGCTCGGTAGCGCAAGCCCTGCGCGCAGTTGCACCCGAGGCGGATGTCCGTATTTCTGGTGAAGTCGCCGATATCCAGTCTGCTGATCGGATTGTGTTACCAGGCCAGGGTGCCATGCCAGATTGCATGAGCAGCCTGCGCGATTCTGGTGTGCAAGAGGCTGTGATGACGGCTGCACGTAATAAACCCTTGTTCGGTGTTTGTGTGGGCGAGCAAATGCTGTTTGATCTCAGTGAAGAAGGTAACACACCGGGTCTGGGCTTATTGCCGGGCAAGGTCGTGCGCTTTGCTCTGGACGGCCAGTTACAAGACGACGGCTCGCGTTTTAAAGTGCCGCAAATGGGCTGGAACCGCGTCAAGCAAGCACAGGCGCAGGGACACCAGCATGTACTCTGGCAAGATATCGCGGACGATGCCTACTTTTACTTCGTTCATAGCTACTACGCGCAACCTGCCAACCCGGCACATATCGCTGGCATTACCGAATACGGCACCGCATTTGCCTGTGCGGTTGCCAGAGACAATATTTTTGCCACGCAATTTCATCCCGAAAAGAGTGCAAATGCTGGCTTGCAACTGTATAAAAACTTTGTACACTGGAACCCTTGACGATTGATTTCGTCAAAACCTTTTAGTTAATTTCTATCGTTATTTTCTATCTACTTAGTTCGCTTTAACTTACCTACACTCATAAAGCCATGCTGCTCATTCCTGCTATCGACCTGAAAGACGGTCACTGCGTACGCCTTAAACAAGGTGATATGGACCAAGCCACCGTATTCTCGGATAACCCCGCTGATATGGCGCGCCATTGGCTGGAACAAGGCGCACGTCGCTTGCATCTGGTGGATCTGAACGGCGCTTTTGCGGGCAAGCCAAAGAATGAGGCTGCAGTCAAGGCCATTATTCAGGCGGTGCGTGATTTTGCTGAAGAAAACGAGATCGAAGAAATTCCAGTCCAGCTCGGCGGCGGTATCCGTGATCTGGATACGATAGAGCGTTACCTCGATGACGGTATCAGCTACATCATTATCGGCACTGCTGCGGTCAAGAATCCTGGTTTTCTGGCGGATGCCTGTAGCGCGTTCCCGGGACAGATCATCGTCGGCATTGACGCCAAAGAAGGTAAGGTAGCGACGGATGGTTGGAGTAAGCTCTCCGGTCATGAGGTGATTGATCTGGCGCAAAAATTTGAGGGCTACGGCGTTGAATCGATTATTTATACCGACATTGGCCGTGACGGCATGATGGGCGGCGTGAATATCGATGCGACTGTCAAGCTGGCGCAGGCCGTCAGCATTCCCGTGATTGCCTCCGGCGGCGTGCACAACTTGCAAGACGTTGAGGCTTTGTGTGCTGTTCAGGGGGAGGGTATTGAGGGCGTTATTTGCGGCCGTTCAATTTATGAGGGCACACTGGATCTCGCTACGGCGCAAGAGCGTGCCGACGAACTCGATGAGCTGGCTGGAAGTGCTCAAGACAGCGAAGAAGATTAAGCATGGCTTTAGCGAAACGTATTATCCCTTGTCTTGATGTGACCGCTGGCCGTGTCGTCAAGGGGATTAATTTTCAGGAATTGCGCGACGCCGGGGATCCGGTTGAAATCGCGCGCCGCTACGATGTTCAGGGAGCGGATGAAATTACCTTCCTCGACATCACCGCATCCAGTGACGGACGTGACCTCATTTTACCGATCATCGAGGCGGTCGCTTCCCAGGTATTTATTCCTTTAACTGTAGGTGGCGGTGTACGGACAGTCGCTGATGTACGCCGCCTGCTGAATGCCGGTGCGGACAAGGTCGGTATCAATACCTCGGCGGTGACTAATCCTCAATTAGTTTTTGACGCTTCGCAGAAGTACGGCTCTCAATGTATCGTGGTAGCGATTGATGCGAAACAGACAGCGCCGGGCAAATGGGAAGTCTTTACACATGGTGGTCGCAATGCAACCGGCTTGGATGCGGTTGAATGGGCACAAAATATGGCCCGACTTGGCGCAGGTGAAATCTTGCTGACTAGTATGGACAGAGACGGTACCAAAGTAGGATTTGATCTCGGTCTCACACGTGCCGTGTCGGATGCAGTATCTATTCCGGTGATCGCTTCCGGCGGTGTCGGCGGTTTGCAAGACTTAGCTGACGGCATCAAAATCGGCGGTGCCGATGCCGTATTAGCGGCAAGTATTTTTCATTACGGTCAACATACCGTGCAAGAAGCCAAAGAATTTATGGTGGCGCAGCAGATAGCGATGAGACTGTCATGAGTGCGTCAAAATGGTTGAATAAAGTACGCTGGGACGAGCAGGGTTTGGTGCCTGTTATCGCGCAGGAAGCATCGAGTAATGACGTACTGATGTTCGCTTGGATGAATCGCGATGCGCTGACTAAAACAGTCGAATTAGGCGAAGCCGTGTACTGGAGCCGTTCTCGCAAGAAGCTCTGGCACAAAGGTGAAGAATCCGGTCATATTCAGAAGGTAGTAGAAATCCGTCTCGATTGTGATGAAGACGTCGTCTTGCTGAAAATTGAGCAAGTCGATAGCATCGCTTGCCACACAGGGCGTCATTCGTGTTTCTTCCAGAAATTTGAAGGCAGCGTCAGTGATGGCGATTGGCAAGCTGTTGATCCGGTCTTAAAAGATCCGGAAACGATCTATAAGTAACCTCCACAATTGATAAGTCATATCGTATGAGTGAAACCCTAAAGCGCTTGGCTGAAGTGATAGAGAGCCGCAAACTTGCCAATGGAGGCGATCCTGCGACCTCGTATGTGGCACGTTTGTTTTCCAAAGGCGACGACGCGATTTTAAAAAAAATTGGCGAAGAAGCGACTGAAACCGTGATGGCGGCGAAAGACGCGCGCAGCTCCGGTGACAAATCCAAAGTCTTGTATGAATGTGCTGACCTCTGGTTCCACTCTATGGTACTGCTTGCTCAATTTGAGCTGACACCGCAAGATGTCTTGAATGAATTAGCAAGACGCGAGGGCTTGTCCGGACTTGATGAAAAAGCAGCGCGTTAGGAATAAATGTTTACTTGAACAGACCCTAGTGCTTAAAAAATAAGAGGACACCGTGAGCAACTGTATTTTCTGCAAAATCGTAGCGAAACAAATTCCATCGAGTGTGGTGTATGAGGATGATGAATTTCTGGCCTTCAAGGACATTCATCCGGCAGCGCCTGTACATTTTTTGATTATCCCTAAGCAGCATGTCGAGACCCTGTCAGATACGTCTACAGAACATATGTCCATGCTGGGTAAGATGCTGGCCCTGGCGCCGCGTCTGGCAAAGGAGCAGGGTTGCGGTCTGAGCAGGGATGCTGACGGACAGGTTTCCGGTGGTTACAAAACCTTAATTAACACCGGTCCAGACGGTGGGCAAGAGGTGTATCATCTGCACATGCACGTCATCGGCGGTCCACAACCGTGGCGCGGGCAGCGTTAATTTGTATTGAATGTCGAACATTTAAAAAGTAGCTTCGACGACGATTCTTACTCTTCAGTATTTTGTCAGAGCGTGAACGCTCACATTAGGAGAAATCATGGGTTCTATGAGTATTTGGCACTGGTTGATCGTGCTAGTTGTTGTGATGCTGGTTTTTGGCACCAAAAAATTGGGTAACATCGGCTCAGATCTCGGCAAAGCGGTGAAAGGCTTCAAAGATGGCGTCAAAGGTGAAGAAGAAAAACCAGCGGCTACCCAACAAGTTGCCGATAAAACGGCTGGCGCGACAATTGATGTCGACGCTAAAGAAAAGTCCAAGCAATAATCTATGTGTTATTCCGGTCTACCTTTGATGTGCGGAAGTGCTGACGCATGATTGATCTTGGTATCAGCAAATTAGCGTTGATCGGCGTTGTTGCCCTCATCGTGATTGGTCCTGAAAAGCTGCCCAAAGTAGCCCGTATGGCGGGTTCTTTGTTTGGGCGTGCCCAGCGTTATATCAATGAAGTCAAATCCGAAGTCAGTCGCGAGATTGAGCTGGAAGAGCTGCGTAAAATGCAAAGGGATGTACAGGACGCAGCTCAAGATGTAGAGCAGTCGATTGCCCAAGGTTTGGCTCAAACAAAAAATGAGATTGAATCTGTCTGGCGAGATACTGAGTCACCCTTGCTCAATCCTCCGGACGCAAATCATCTGGCAGTCAAGGCAAAAGATTTTCGCCGTAAAAAACTCGCGAGAACGTCGGCTATTCCCAGTTGGTATAAACATCGCCATGGTGGTCGTAGCCATGTGATGTCTGGTTCTGCACGAGTCGCCAAACACAGACCTAAACGTAGCAACTCCGCCAGTTTCTTCTGATGTTAGAGCTATCTCCTTTTACCCTGGTACAGATTTCACATGAGTGACCCATTAGAGTCTGGTGCTGCAGACACATTTATTTCGCATCTGGTCGAGTTGCGGGACCGCCTCGTTAAAGCATCTATCGGTATTGCGATCGCCTGCGCGGCACTGTTCGCCTGGCCTGGTCCTTCTGCAATCTATGACTTTCTCGCTAAACCGATGATCGCCTCTTTGCCTGTTGGTGCAAAGATGATAGCGACGGGTGTTATTTCCCCTTTTCTGGTGCCTATGAAGGTCACCTTGCTGGTCGCGTTCATGCTGGCTTTACCCTGGGTGCTTTATCAGGTGTGGGCGTTTATTGCGCCAGGCTTGTATTCGCATGAAAAAAAGCTGGTTGCTCCTTTGGTGATTTCGTCATCACTCCTGTTTTTATCTGGCGTCGCTTTTTGTTACTTTTTTGTTTTTGGCCGGGTATTTAAATTTATCAATGAATTCGCACCGACCTCAATTACGGTAGCGCCAGATATAGAAAATTATCTCGACTTCATCATGTCGATGTGTCTGGCCTTTGGCATGACGTTTGAAGTCCCTATCGTTGTTGTGGTGCTGGTGCGTATGGGATTGGTGACTGTCGATAAGCTGAAAGAGATTCGCCCTTACGTCATCGTCGGTGCGTTTGTCGTTGCCGCGATTGTCACACCACCCGATATCGTTAGCCAGTTTTCACTGGCTTTACCAATGTGGTTTTTATTTGAATTGGGTTTGCTAGTTGCTCCGGTTTTTGTCAAAGCAACCCAGGCACCCGATCAGGTCGCCGACTAAGCCGCGGTGCGTAGCCAGCTTACCAGCGGGTAGGCGGCTTTGAAGCCCTGCACTAGCGTGGCTTCCATTTCCTCTGGATTCGCCTTGTCCAGCGTGCAGTCGGTCCAGACCATAAAATTCTTATTTTTGATTTCTTCAATATGTGGCAAGTCGGCATCGAACCCTTTCGGTGGTCGCGTCAGCTTGCCTTCGTCTTGCAAACCGCCAAAAATCTGTTTAAGCGCCTTGTTTTTCAAGACTTTTCCAAAACCGTCAGGGTCAGCGACGATCTGATTGCGGATCGCCCGCAGCCGGTCTGATGGTGGCATGTATTCGCCGACCGCAAAAAACAATCTGCCAGTCGCATCAATCTGAAAATAGTAGGCTGGCCCACCGCCTTCGCTAGGTTTTTTGCGACCGCTAGGCAAGATTGAGGCTGAGAATGTTGTTTTATAAGGAGATTTGTCCGCAGAAAAACGCATGTCGCGATTGATGCGAAATAAGGCTTTCTTTGGCTCACAACCGATAATTGCCGGATCGGTTTTACCGATTTGCACAATTAGCTTCGTTACCAGTTCCAGAAATTCTGCACGCAAAATATCGTAGCGCGGCTTATTCATGACAAACCAGGCACGGTTGTTGTTCTCCGATAATTCAAATAAAAATCGTTGTAGATCGCGGATATGCATGGACTTCTTTCCTGAAATTATTCTTCGCGTTTGATAGCGGGACGTTTGCCGATGAAGACGTCAAACGTGGATTCGGATGAATTACGCAGCACGGCAATTTTTGCTTTTTGATTCGGTGGTAATTGCGCAATCAGATTCAGCATCTCTGTCGTGTCGCCAACGGGCTTACCTTCAATCGCTAATAAAATATCGCCTGGTTTGATGCCGGCCTTGTCCGCCGGGCCGCCGCGAATCACACCTGCGATGATGGCACCGGATTTTTGCTTGATACCAAAACTTTCTGCGAGCTCTGGCGTGATGTCCTGTGGCTCTACGCCTATCCAGCCACGTACGACCTGACCGTTTTTGATAATTGATTCCATCACGGTTTTAATTGTCGTCACCGGAATGGCAAAGCCAATCCCAAGCGACCCGCCGCTACGTGAATAAATTGCCGTATTGATGCCGAGCAGATTGCCGTTAATGTCGATCAGAGCACCACCTGAGTTGCCCGGATTGATTGCTGCGTCGGTTTGAATAAAATTTTCGAATGTGTTGATGCCAAGGTGATTGCGGCCCAGTGCCGAAATGATGCCCATGGTAACCGTCTGTCCTACACCGAAAGGATTGCCGATAGCCAGCACGACATCACCCACACTCGCTTGCTCTGAATGACCTAGAGTAATCGCTGGCAGGGACGGCAAGTCAATCTTGATAACAGCCAGATCGGTTTCAGGATCAGTGCCGACGACTTTGGCAATTGTTTTGCGGCCATCGGGTAAAGCGACATCAATCTCTTCGGCGGATTCGACAACGTGATTATTCGTCAGTATGTAACCCTCTGGGCTGAGAATGACGCCTGATCCCAGGCTTGATTGCCGTTCATTCGGTTGATTTTGCTGATCGCCAAAAAAACGTTTCATGAACGGATCGTTGAGCAGGGGACTATTCGCCTGTCGCGCTTCTTTTGAGGTGTAGATATTCACGACAGAAGGCATCGCCCGTTTGGCCGCTGCACGGTAGGAATTTTGCGATGGCACCGCGTTTGCCGGGGCTTCTTGCATGGTAACTGTTGACGTCATTTGTAAACTTTGATTGCCCCGCAATGCCTTGCTCGCCCATTCAGGCTTTAAGGTGGTTACAATAAACCAGAGAGCTAATACTACCGTGATGGTTTGTGCAAATAAGAGCCAGAGACGTCGCATAGAAGGATCAGAAAAAAATGAATCAGATTGAAATGCATCCACAAACAGTCAGCAGGGAGCAGCTTGCGCAGTTTTTGGCAGAAGAGCTACAGATTAACCGCTTTCGTGATTATTGCCCAAATGGCGTGCAGGTGGAAGGGCGGTCTGAGATAAAACGTATCGTCAGCGGTGTGACGGCTAGCCTTGCCTTACTAGAAGAAGCTGCTCGGCTGAATGCGGATGCCATACTGGTGCATCACGGTTATTTCTGGCGGGGCGAAGATATGCGGGTGATTGGCCAAAAACAAAGGCGCCTGAAGCTGTTGCTGGCGCAGGATATATCTCTATTCGCTTACCACTTGCCGCTTGATATGCATGCGCAACTGGGTAATAACGCGCAATTGGCACAACGCCTGGATTTACGTCCTGAAGGACGTTTTGGTGAGGATGATTTGGGCTGGACAGGTGTCATCAGCGATGCCTTGATCAAAACGGTCGGACAATTTGCGGTGCATATTGAACAGCGCTTGGGGCGCTTGCCCTTAGTGATTGGCGATCCGGAACAGACGCTGGGTAAAATTGCTTGGTGCACAGGTGCTGCGCAAAATATGCTGGATCAGGCAATTAATGCCGGCGCCAATGTCTATCTGAGCGGAGAAATCTCTGAGCCTACTGTGCATCTGGCGCGAGAATCCGGCGTCTCATATATGGCATGCGGCCATCATGCTACCGAGCGCTACGGAGTTAAAGCGCTGGGGGAATTTGTGGCGCGGCGATTTGGAATTGAACACCACTTTGTTGATATACCGAATCCGGTATAAGAAGCCGGCATAAAAAAAGCCACCGCTGATCAGCAGGTGGCCTTTACACGCAAACAGTAAAAGAAGTGACTGCGATTATTTTTTTAGTGCGTCCCTGATTTCGCGCAGCAATACAACGTCTTCTGGCGTTGCCGGTGTAGCAGCTTCTGCGACTGGCTCATCTTTTTTCATCTTGTTGAACAACCGGACCATCTGAAAAATAATAAAGGCCAAGATAAGAAAATTCAGCGAAATCGT
This sequence comes from Undibacterium sp. Rencai35W, assembly GCF_049340185.1. NCBI lineage: Bacteria > Pseudomonadati > Pseudomonadota > Betaproteobacteria > Burkholderiales > Oxalobacteraceae > Undibacterium > Undibacterium sp. Rencai35W. The sequence continues at coordinate 62,685 of NZ_JBMPPC010000007.1, read as the reverse complement.
AATGAAGTTACCGTAAGCCAGAACTGCACCGGTTTTTTTTGCTTCGGCCAGCGCAAGGTTGCTGGCCTGGCCATTTAAAGGTAAATAATAATTCGAGAAGTCGAGGCCACCTAAAATTCGTCCGATGATAGGCATGACGATATCGGCGACAAGTGAGTCGACAATTTTCCCGAAGGCGGCACCGATAATGACACCAACCGCCAGATCGACGACATTTCCCTTGCTGGCGAAATCTTTAAATTCTTTCAACATACTCATAGTGACTCCCGGTTAATTATGACAAAGCAACAATATTTTACGCTGCAAACTAAATTGCAATGTTGATTTTTTTGTCAAACTTTGTTTCGGTTGGTAAGTTACCAATTCTTGCATCATGAGGAACTGTATGCGTCTAAATCGCAAAATAACCGACAAAATTCAAAAAAAACAGTGCAGTTTGACTCTATCGTGATGTTTTGCTTTAAAACCACAGTCGCCTCCTTTATAATTTAAGGTTGCTAGAAGTTATATTTACGCTTCATTAAGTTTTGATTTTTGATAGATTGGGGTTGGTATGAGTATCGAAAAGCAGGTCGATTCCGGCCGTCGCGGCTTGCTCGTCGCCACGTGTGCGGCGGGTGGTGTGGCAGGTTTGGCAACGGCAGGTGCGCTGGTCAGCACTTTCCAGCCATCTGAACGTGCTAAAGCGGCGGGCGCGCCAGTAGAAGTGGATATCTCGGCGCTGAAGCCAGGTGAAATGACTACCGTAGAATGGCGCGGTAAGCCAGTATGGATACTGAAGCGTACGCCTGAGATGCTGGCAAGCCTTGCCAGCACTGAAGATAAAGTTGCTGATCCAAAATCGCAAAAGCCTTACACCATGGAAATGCCAGAGTATTGCGATAAGCAAAGCCGCTCTCGTAAAGAACACGCGGACATTTTGATCGCGGTAGGTATTTGCTCCCACTTAGGCTGCTCGCCGAGTTCTAAATTCCAGGCAGGCGCACAGCCTTCCTTGCCGGACGACTGGGCTGGTGGTTTCCTGTGCCCATGCCATGGCTCTACATTCGACCTTGCTGGTCGCGTCTATAAAAACAAGCCAGCTCCGCAAAACCTGGATGTTCCGCGCCATATGTACTTGTCGGACACCAAAATTGTCATCGGTAAAGATGAGAAAGGCGAGGCTTAATCATGGCATTTGTTGAGAAAAAGCTGCCGGCAGACGCTCCTGTCGTTGATAAGGCATTGAACTGGGTTGATTCCCGTTTCCCTCTGACCAAATTGTGGAATGACCAGTGGGGTCAATACTACGCGCCCAAGAATTTTAACTTCTGGTACATTTTCGGCTCACTGGCAATGCTGGTGCTGGTAATCCAGATTGTGACCGGTATTTTCCTGGTGATGCATTACAAACCAGATGCGAACTTGGCGTTTGCTTCTGTTGAATACATCATGCGTGATGTACCTTGGGGCTGGTTAGTGCGTTACATGCACTCCACTGGCGCATCAGCTTTCTTCATTGTTGTGTATTTGCATATGACCCGTGCTTTGATGTACGGCTCTTACCGTAAGCCTCGTGAATTGATCTGGTTGTTCGGTTTTGCTATCTTCCTGTGCTTGATGGCTGAAGCGTTCTTCGGCTACCTCTTGCCATGGGGCCAAATGTCTTACTGGGGCGCACAAGTGATTGTTAACTTGTTCGGTGCTATCCCTTTCATCGGCCCTGATTTGTCTTTATGGATTCGTGGTGACTATGTTGTGTCTGACGCGACTTTGAACCGCTTCTTCTCCTTCCACGTCATCGCGATTCCGCTGGTCTTGCTAGGCTTGGTTGTCGCACATCTGATCGCCTTGCATGAAGTCGGTTCAAATAATCCAGATGGTATTGAAATCAAAGAAAACCTTGATGCAAACGGTCATCCGGTAGATGGCATCCCTTCTCATCCTTATTACACTTTCCATGATATTTTTGGTGTGACAGTGTTCCTGACGATTTTCAGTGCAGTAGTTTTCTTTGCACCTGAGATGGGCGGTTACTTCCTCGAGTACAACAACTTCATTCCTGCTGACTCATTGAAAACGCCTCCGCATATTGCGCCGACCTGGTATTTCACGCCGTTCTACTCTGTATTGCGTGCGACCACTTCAGAGTTCTTGTATGTAGTTCAGGCTGGTATCGTTGGTTATGTCGGGCTGATTTTCCTGACGACAAAATTGCCGCAGTTGGTCAAGATTGCTGTTGCTGCCGTAGGTCTGGTTGCGATTGTCGGCATGATGCCTTTCGGTCTAGATGCAAAATTCTGGGGTGTGGTGTTGTTCGGTTCCTCAGTGATGATTCTGGCGGGCCTGCCTTGGCTGGACGTGTCTCCTGTCAAGTCGATCCGCTACCGTCCTGATTGGCACAAGTATGTCTACATCGTATTCGGTATCGCGTTTGTGACACTGGGTTACCTTGGTGTAGAGCCGCCATCACCAGTACGTGAGCGTATTTCGCAAGTATGTGCTGTGATTTACTTCGGCTTCTTCTTATTGATGCCATGGTGGAGCGCGATGGGTACATTTAAACCTGTGCCAAAACGCGTGACTTTCTCTGCTCACTAAGCGCCAAAGGAATAATAAGCATGAAATTATTTAAAAAAATGATCGCGACACTGGCTCTGGTTCCAGCGCTCGCTTTGGCGAACTCAGGTGGTTTTCCTCTGGATCAGGCGCCTGATCGTTCGACCGATATGGCTGCATTGCAAAACGGTGCAAAGTTATTCATCAACTATTGCCTGAATTGCCACTCTGCATCAGCAATGCGCTACAACCGTTTGAAAGACATCGGGTTGACCGATGATCAGATCAAACAAAACTTGCTGTTCACTGGCGAAAAAGTGGGCGATCTGATGAAGACAACATTGTCTGCAAAAGACGCGAAGGCCTGGTTCGGTGCGGTGCCTCCGGATTTGTCCGTGATTGCTCGTGCCAAAGCTTCCGGACAGGGAACGGGCGCTGACTGGATTTATACCTACCTGCGTACTTACTACAAAGATGAAAGCCGTCCAACAGGTTGGAATAATATGGTGTTCCCTAACGTTGGTATGCCTCACGTTCTGTGGGAATTGCAAGGTACCCGCACAGCCAAGTTTGTTGAAGAAAAAGATGCGCATGATGAATCCAAGGTCGAGCATAAGTTTGCTGGCTTTGAAAAAGTCACTGCCGGTACTTTGACGCCAATCGAATACGATAATGCTGTCGGTGATCTGGTTGCCTACCTCCAGTGGATGGGCGAGCCAGCACAAAATACGCGCAAACGCCTGGGTGTTTGGGTGTTGATGTTCATTGCGACACTGAGCCTCTTGGCCTGGCGTCTGAACGCATCGTTCTGGAAAGAAGTAAAGTAATTCAGTAATTCAGTCGTCCGCTTAACCTGGTTGAGCGGATGTGTCATCCCAGGGTGAGGTGCGCAAATTGGCGCCTCGCCCTAATCGTTTTTAAGGAACTATAAAAATGATGGTTCTCTACTCGGGTACAACCTGCCCATTCTCGCAACGCTGCCGCTTGGTTCTGTTTGAAAAAGGCATGGATTTTGAAATTCGTGATGTTGACCTGTTCAATAAGCCAGAAGATATTTCGACAATGAATCCTTACGGCCAGGTACCGATTCTGGTCGAGCGTGAATTGATTCTGTATGAATCCAATATCATTAACGAATATATCGATGAGCGCTTTCCGCATCCGCAATTGATGCCGGCAGATCCGCTGCAACGTGCTCGTGCGCGCCTGATGCTGTTTAATTTTGAGAAAGAATTGTTTATCCACGTGCATACTCTGGAAAACGATAAATCAACTTCATCGGCTAAAGTACAAGACAAGGCGCGTGCTGAAATTCGTGATCGCCTGACGCAACTTGCACCTTTATTCATCAAGAACAAATATATGTTAGGTGATGAATTCTCTATGCTGGATGTGGCTGTTGCGCCATTATTATGGCGTCTTGATCATTATGGTATCGAGCTGTCCAAGACTGCTGCGCCCCTGATGAAATATGCAGAACGCATTTTCTCTCGCCCGGCCTACATTGAAGCGCTGACGCCATCTGAGAAAGTCATGCGTCGTTAATTTTAACGAAGCATAAAAGAAAAGGCTGACGCGATCACTTCAAGTCAGCCTTGTCGTTTGTAGAATCAGGGACTATTCTTTAGCTACTATTTCTTCAGGAAATCATTCAGGTATGTCAGAAACATCCACCAAGCCTTATTTCATGCGGGCCATTTACGAATGGTGCACCGACAATGGATTTACGCCGTATATGGCGGTTAAGGTCAATGCAGCTTCGCGGGTACCGATGGAATTCGTACGGAACGGCGAGATTGTGTTAAACATTAGCTTTGGTGCGACCAGCGCACTGAAAATGGACAATGAAGCTGTTGCGTTCAAAGCCCGTTTTGGCGGTATTTCACGCGATATTTATGTGCCGGTTGAAAATGTCCAGGCAATTTATGCGAGTGAAAACGGTCAGGGCATGGCATTTGAGGTCGATCTCTCTGAGTCTTTGCAAGAATCTCCAGTATCAGATGTTCCTGTAAATCCTGTCACGGGCAAACCTGCATTGGGTTTGGCGGCAGTGAATTCAAAAATCGAAGAAGCGCATCGCAATGCAGGACAGCTTGCAGAAAAACCAGCGGAGCCACAAAAAAAATCAGAAAAACCCTCGCTAAAAATAATAAAGTAGTCTATAATTTTGTTCTTCGAGATTGATTGAGAAATCACTTTCTTAAAAAGTTTCGCCGGCTTAGCTCACTTGGTAGAGCAGTTGACTTGTAATCATCAGGTAGCCAGTTCGATTCCGGCAGCCGGCACCATTAAAAACCCATCGTTAGCAATAACGGTGGGTTTTTTCTTTTATGGTTTTGAAGTTTTGAAATCGGTGTGCTATCAAAAGCCTGCAAAAAGACAGGCACATCGCATGTTGTATCTGACGGTGCCGTGTTTTGCCTCGCCTTTGCCTTGTATTTGTTGTTGAGCGCCTAGTTCTGGGCTTTGCTCAGGCCATTCCAGCGTGGAGCGAGTTCGGTAGAAATGTCGAACAGATCCAGTACGCGGGCGGTTGTGTGTTGCACCATCTCATCGATGGAGGCGGGCTTTTGATAGAACGCCGGTAGTGGCGGGAAAATGATGCCGCCCATTTCGGTTACGGCAGTCATATTGCGCAGGTGGGCGAGATTGAATGGTGTTTCACGCACCATCAGGACCAGGCGACGACGCTCCTTGAGGATCACGTCTGCAGCGCGGGTAATCAGATTGTCTGACAGGCCGTGAGCGACGGATGCCAGGGTTTTCATCGAGCATGGTGCGATGATCATGCCGCTGGCCTGGAATGAGCCGCTGGCAATGCAGGCGCCGACATCGCGGACGTTGTGAACAACATCGGCCAGTGCCTCGACATCTTTGCGGCGTAATTCCAGTTCCTGATGCAAGGTCAGTGTGCCCGCTTCGGAAATCAGTAAATGACTCTCGACCCCGGGTAAATCGCGGATCGCTTGCAGTAGCCGGACGCCATACACCGCGCCTGTTGCGCCGGTGATGGCGATAATCAGGCGTTGTGGTGTGCTCATATGCTGATATTGAATAGGATGGAGTAAGGCGGAATCAGGCTTTGATCAGTGCTTGTAATTCACCGCTTTCAAACATCTCATTCATGATGTCCGAGCCGCCGACGAATTCGCCTTTGATGTACAACTGAGGAATCGTTGGCCAGTTAGAAAAATCCTTGATGCCCTGACGCACAGCCGCATCTTCCAATACATTGATGGTCACCAGATTGTCTGCGCCGGACGCCTTCAGTAATTGAATTGCGCGGCCGGAAAAGCCGCATTGCGGAAATTGCGCCGTGCCTTTCATGAACAGCACAACAGGGTTTTGGGATACGGTGTCTTTGATCCAGGCTTGAACGTCGCTCATAGCTATTCCTTGGTTAATAATATGGCGTCATTATAAAGGAAACTGCGATGCGGCTCCGCAGTGCTATCGGTACACTTGGTTGATGTGGCTTTTATTGGGAAAAATTAAATACTCTCCCTCAGTATTATCTAAAAGCCCAATCGTAATATGTGGATTCGGCCGTTTTTATAACAATATTAGGGGAGTATATGTGATGACATGGAATTCAGCTAGATTGGGCCGAGCTGAACTTTGAGAGAGGCGTGGTCGGGTCGAGCTCTTCGCACTGCTGTGAAGAGACGCGCTCTTCTCATTTGAATAGATTGCGATGGAGTAAAGACCTATTGCTGACGCCTGATTGCAAGGCGTCAGCAAATGGTATCTGCATTTTTAAGGCCGCAATTTGGCAAACGCTGCTGCCATCGCATTATTCGCTGGCGGCGTAGACGCGGCTTGGCCGCGATGCTGTTGCAGGCGTTTGGCGTCGTTGCGATCGGCTTTTTGTTCCGGCGTACTGCCCGCTTGCGGCGCAGAGTCTGTTAGGCGCATGGTCAGCGCAATACGTTTGCGCTTTTCATCAACTTCCAATACTTTGACTTTGACGACTTGTCCCGCTTTGACGACGGTATGAGGGTCTTTGACGAAGGTGTTGGAGAGTGCAGAAATGTGCACTAATCCATCCTGATGCACGCCAATATCGACGAATGCACCGAATGCCGCGACGTTGGTGACTACGCCTTCCAGGATCATGTCGGGACGCAGGTCGCGGATTTCTTCGACGCCGTCTTTGAAGGTCGCGGTCGTAAATTCCGGACGCGGATCACGACCAGGTTTTTCCAGTTCTTTCAGAATGTCTGTGATGGTCGGGATGCCGAATTGTTCGTCCGCATATTTTGCGGGACTAAGTGATTTTAGCAAGCGTTCATCACCGATCACACCCGCCACATCCTTCTTGATGTCCGCCAGAATTTTTTCTACCAGCGGATAGGATTCAGGATGGACTGCGGACGCATCGAGAGGATTATTGCCACCCATCACGCGCAAAAATCCAGCGGCCTGTTCAAACGTTTTATCGCCCAGACGCGGCACTGAGCGCAGATCGGCGCGTGAGGCAAACATGCCTTTTGCATCGCGATAATTGACGATGCTTTGCGCTACTGATGACGATAAGCCGGAGACGCGTGCCAGCAATGGTGCGGAGGCCGTATTCACATCGACACCGACCGCATTCACACAATCTTCAACTACGGCATCGAGTGAGCGGGCGAGCTGCGACTGGCCGACATCATGCTGATACTGACCGACACCAATCGACTTCGGATCGATCTTCACCAGCTCGGCCAACGGGTCTTGCAGGCGACGTGCAATCGATACGGCACCCCGGATAGAAACATCGAGATCCGGCAATTCTTTCGAGGCAAATTCAGAGGCAGAATAGACGGATGCACCGGCTTCCGACACCACGATCTTTGTCAGTTTGAGTTCGGGTTTGAGCTTGATTAAATCCTGTGCGAGTTTGTCGGTTTCGCGCGATGCGGTACCGTTACCAATTGAGATTAAAGAGACATTATGTTTCGCCGCCAACTGCGCCAATACATGCAGTGAGCCGTCCCAGTCGTTGCGTGGCTGATGTGGGTAAATGGTCGCGTGTTCCATGACCTTGCCGGTCGCATCGACGATCGCGACTTTGACGCCAGTGCGTAAGCCGGGATCGAGCCCCATGGTAGCGCGCGGGCCGGCGGGTGCAGCTAGCAACAGGGCTTTGAGATTGCGTGCAAAGACATTGATTGCTTCGACTTCAGCTTTTTCACGCAGGCTGCCCATCAGTTCGGTTTCGAGATGCATGAACACTTTGACGCGCCAGCTCCAGCGCACTGTATCGGCTAACCATTTGTCGGCGGGACGGCCGATATTACTGACGCCAAATTTAGCGGCGATGCGGCTTTCACAAGGATTCAGCGGGGCATCCCATTTTGGTTTTTCTTCCTCAGTATCGAGGCGCAGTGTAACTGTCAGCATTTCTTCGCGGCGTCCGCGGAACAGGGCTAAGGCGCGGTGTGATGGAATCGTGCCCAGCGTTTCGGCGTAATCAAAATAATCGGCGAACTTGGCGCCGGCCTCTTCTTTATCTGCGACGACTTTGGATTCGACGATGCCGTGATCTAGCAGGTATTCGCGGATCGCTTGCAGCAGCGAGGCATCTTCGGCAAAACGTTCCATCAGAATCTGGCGGGCACCATCGAGTGCGGCCTTGGTATCGGCTACGCCGGGGTTGTCGCCGTTGCTGGTGCTGAAAGGTGGTTTTAAATAAGCGACAGCTTCGTCTTCTGGATTTCTGGTCGGATCGCTCAGCAGGATATCGGCTAAATCTTGCAAGCCCGCTTCAATCGCAATCTGCGCCTTGGTGCGACGCTTGAGCTTGTAAGGCAGGTATAAATCTTCCAGGCGGGTTTTGTCTTCGGCATGCGTGATTGCGTCGAGTAGCACAGGCGTCATTTTGCCTTGCTCTTCAATCGACGAAATGATGGCAGTGCGACGGTCTTCGAGTTCGCGTAAATAGCGCAGACGCTCTTCCAATAAACGCAATTGGGTATCGTCCAGTCCACCCGTCGCCTCTTTACGGTAGCGTGCGATAAACGGCACGGTCGAGCCTTCATCCAGTAAAGTAATGGCAGCGGCGACTTGCACAGGTTTGGCGGCAAGTTCCAGGGCGAGACGTTGTTCAATCGAAGGCAGCATAAATAATGGTGTGAATAATTGGGTAAAAATAAACTCGGATAATTAAAATCAAGTCGCAGATGATACGCGCTCTGCGTGATTGCACCAGTCTTGACAGTCGGCGGGACTCGCAGTAGTGAAACGTAATTTTATTAAAAATAGGGGAGTATCTGTTGTATGTGCCTTTATCCGCAATGATTTATTGGCCTTCATGTTAAATACATCACATACTCAGTGCCAGTATATAATTAAATAATGTATTTTACATAATGAATTTAAGATCAGACATGGGTAAAAAATGGGTATAACAAGCAGATTGTCATCTGGCCTCAAGTGCTTGACCTTAGTCTCATGCCTGGCTTTGCTGACCGCTTGCGTCAATGTGACGACGTCCTCCGCGCGCCCCTCAGCTCAGCGTTTTGACTTTGCGGATGGCGGGCGAACGACGTTTTTTAGCATCGACAACCACTTATTTTTCACCGCCGGTCAATCCAATCAGGCTCAATCCGTTACTGCCGCGGCATCGTTGGCGACCTTGGTATTCGTGGTGCCCGGTTCCGGTTGTGTCAGCATGGGCAAATATCTCCCCGACTATTTTCGCGGGCTGGAAGGTGAGTCCGGTACTCTGCGTATTTTGATGTTACAAAAACGACATAGCCAGCAAGACGATACCGGATGCAGTGATGCTTTTATCCGCGATGATCATCTGAGTCGCTGGCAAGCAGATCAGAATGAATTCATTGAAGCCCAGTTGCGCTTGCTGCAAAGTCAGGGGCAACATCCGCGCCGCATCGTCATGATGGGAATTTCTGAAGGCGCGGAGCTGGCGGCCCAGCTGGCGGCGACGCATCCTGCTATCACGCATCTGGTGATGATTTCAAACGGTGGCATGCAGCCGCTGGATGCATTTCGTTTACTGGCAAATCAGCGCAATGAGACTGGCGATGCTGGATTGCTCAAGGAGGTGCAGCGTATCGATGAGGCGCTGCTCAGCGCTTTGCCTCAGATCGTAGACAAGACATCAGGCAGTGCCGCACTCACCGCCGCATTCATTCCACTTACTGGGGGACAGATCCTGATCAACGGGCGCAGTCGTCAGTACTGGCAGGAGTTAAGTCAATTGCGTCACAGCGATAACCTCTTGAGCCTGAATAAACCTATTTTGCTTTGCATGGGGAGTGCCGATCAGGCTGTGCCGGTGGAGTCGGCTGGTTGGCTGGAGCAGCAGTTCCGGGCATTAAAAAAAACTAATCTACAACTGCATATCTATCCCGATGCTGATCACGGCTTGCGCAGTCCGTTCGGCGCACATTTGCCTGATTGTCTGCATCAAATAGATCTCTGGCTCGAAAAGTCCTGAGATATTTGGTGGGTTTGCAGGTTTCGCAGATACTCAGTTAAGTGAAATAAATTAGCTCAATATTGATTCAAATCACTACTTTCAGTAGTAATTAATAATACTCAGAATTAAATAGCAAAAAAGACAAGCTAATCTGTTTAATTTTTTATATACTCTTACTCGTTTCATTTCCGATAACAATAACGATTTTGCGACCTCCGATGGGACCCCGCGATGGGATCCGGATATATCGGCGGCAGCCCACTTACTGATGACTATGCGCCTATCTATTGCATTTACCCCTATCATTGCCGCGCTTGTTCTGGCAGGTTGCGTTACCTCCCCGACGCATGACAGCAAAGTTGCTTCCTCATTAGCGACCGCCAAAGAAGGGCGCATCGAGGATGCGATTAAACAGGTCGAAGCCCAGACCACCGGCAGCAGCAAGAACGACCTGTTGCTGAATCTGGAAAAAGGCGAGCTGATGCGCATCGGCAATCGCTATGAAGACAGCTTGGCGGCATTCGCTGTTGCCGATGTCAAAGTCAAGGAGTGGGAAGAAACTGCCAAGAGTAATCCGGCAAAACTGATGGGCCAGGTCGGTGCCCTGATCATGGGCGATAACAGCCGTGATTATGAAGGTCAGGATTACGAAAAAGTCATGCTGACTACGCGCATGGCGATGAATCGCCTGAATCTGGGCGACCTCGATACTGCCCGCGTCGATATCAAGCGTACCCATGAACGCGAAGCAGTGATCGCCGAATTCCGTGCCAAAGAAACTGCCGATGCTGAAAAAGAAGCCAAGGAAAAAGGCGTCACCACCAGCAGCAAGGAGCTCAACGGCTACCCGGTAGAAACACTCAATGATCCGGAAGTCTTAAAGCTGAAAAACGGCTATCAAAATGCCTTAAGCCACTATCTCGCAGGCTTCGTCTACGAAGCACTGAATGAGCCGGGTCTGGCGGCGCCGGGCTATCGTAAAGCCAATGAATTACGTCCGGATCTGCCGGTGCTCGAAGATGGTTTAAAAGGTCTCGATCAGCGCACCAGTTTCCGCCGCAAAAAAGGTGTGACCGATGTGCTGTTCGTCATCGAGGCAGGTCACTCACCGGCGCGTCTCTCGCAAAAAGTAGCATTCCCTATACCGACGACGCGCGGACTAGTCACGGTCTCATTTGCTTTCCCGGCGATTTATCCGGATAAAGATGCACCGGTAATCAATACCATCAAAGTCGGCGACCAAGTATTGCAGACAGCGCTAGTAACCGACTTCAATGTGATGGCACGTAAAGCGCTGAAAGATGAGTTGCCAGGTATCCAGTTGCGCGCAGCAACCCGTGCGATTGCCAAGGCGCTGGTACAAGATCAGGTGAACAAAAACTTTGGCATGCTCGCTGGTCTCGCTGCCAACGTCGCCGTTGCAGCGACTGAAAGCCCGGCAGATGACCGCATGTGGCGTAGCCTGCCAGAGCGCGTATTCGTTGCTCGTGCTTTTATTCCGCCTGGTGATTATGATGTGAACTTCGGTAGTTATTCGAGTGAAATCAAACGCATCACAGTGGATGGCCGCTACATGGTGGTGCCGGTCCGTATGTATTCCAATAAAACCTACTTAGGTAGTACAGCAAAATTTGGTACAGTCGCTGTTGCACAGACAGAGCCAGCGCCAGCAGCAACTGCTGCCAAGCCAGCCACAAAGAAAGTCGTCCCGCCAAAGAAAAAAGCCGATGCCGCAGCGACAACGCCTGCGACACCTGCAAAGCAGTAAATCAGTATCAAGTAAGCAGTAAGCATAAAATTACTTAGGACATATATATGACATCCTCATTCAAAAAAATTTTTATCATTGCGGGACTCGCCCTGGCTGTGCAAAGCGCATTTGCCGGTGACTCGGTACCAGCGGCAATTTCTCCCGGCATTGCAGCCAAGCTGATGGTGCGTGGCGAACTGCAAGGCTTGCAGGTTGTTGATCTGCGTTCACAGCGCAAAAACGACGTGATGGTCGTACAGGCAGAAGTGACCAACACGGATGTCAAAGACCTGCGTTTGTACTACCGCTTCCGCTGGACTGATGCAGCGGGCATGCAAGTAGGTGATGGCGAAGTGTGGAAGCCAATGACCTTCTTAGGCAAGCAAACGCAATTTATTAAAAGCACTGCCTACGGTCCTCAGGCAACGGATTTTAAAATTGAAATGAGTTCCGAACCACGCTGATTTTTATCCTCATCAGCCAGTCATTTATTTGTATCGTAATCGCTTTATTTTTCAGGAATTATCATGACATCCATTTCCTCCATGTTCTCTCTTGCACGCGCTTGCTGCGCCATGGCAATCGTTATATTGCCAATGACTGCATGCCAGACAAAACTATCACAACCCACAGTCAGTTTTTCCCGTCAGGTCAGCTACGGCGATAACAAAGCAGTAGAAACCGTGACCAACGAATTCGGCTCTACAGATCTGCAAATGATTGCCGAAAAAATGGTCGGCTCTTTGCTCGAAGATCCTGCACTGGCAAATCGTCCAACCATGACGCTGGCCGGTGTGCGTAACAAGACGAGCGAATACATCGATACTAAATCGATCATGAACACGATTCAGACGGCTTTAGTGAAAAGTAAAAAAGTGAAATTCACCCGTAGCGCCGATGAGATGCAGCAAGGCGTTGACGAGTTGCAACGCCAGAACCAAAGCGGCCTGTATAAAGCCCAGGGTAAAGCGAAGGTCGGCAACATGCAAGCAGCCAAATATTCACTGGAAGGCGAGATCGTTTCCATCGTTAAACAAAACGCCAACACCAAAGATGTATTCTACAAAATGACTTTGAAACTGTATGACATCGAAGACGGTTCCATCGAATGGCAAGATGAAAAAGAAATTCGTAAAACGTCCAAGCGTCAATAATCTCGACCGTTACGTCACACATTGCTATGTCGTGTTATCTAGTTAGACCGACATAGCCAAGTTGAAAAAGGATCACTATGTTGAATGCAAAAAAAATCTTGGCAGCCTTGTTCTGCGCTGCCTCCGGCTTGTCTGCCTATGCTGCCGACATGCCAAAAATCGCGGTCACTGATCTGACTTATGAAGAAAAAGTCAGTGAATATTTTCGCGTTGTTTCCGCCAGTAGTAAAAGCAGCGTCAACGCCCGCTCCAGCGAACGCGAAACTGATCACAGCTATTCGGCACGTGGCAGCTATAACGCCAAGAGCGAAAGTAATTACTACGAAGCCGAGGGGTTTTATACCTACATCGACCGCGGCGAACTGAAAACTTATACTGCCGATCTTAAAGGTGCACTGATCAAAGGCGGTGCGGTTCATCTGATCCAGGCTCGTCCGTATGTAGGCAAGCCAATGGAAAAAATCTTCGACATCATCGGCCGGATTAAACAAGGTATGTACCCAGGCGCTGACTATGTCCTGTTCGGCACGGTCAGCAACATCCAGTTCCGTCAAGAAAGTAACCAGCTTCAATACGGCAATTCGATCACGGCCAGCTTGTCGCTCGATCTGGTTGCTGATTTTAGTCTGATCAACACCAAAACTTACGAAGTCAAAGCAGCTTTCAGTGCCAGCGGTTCCGGTGTCGACACCAAAATCCTGAGCCGCGCTGGTGACCGCGTTGCCTTCAATCGCGGCAAAGTCATGCAAGAGACTTCACGCAGTCTGGCCGACGCAGCCTACGGTGAATTGATGGTGCAATTCGGTATGCCGCGTGGTGCCAATCGTCCCATGAACAGCAATGGGATGGGACAACCAGCGGTTCCTGCACAAGCACCTGAACCAGTGACGATATATAAATAAATATAAATAACTTCGCGTTGACTGAAGTTACATCTGCCAATAAAAAAAGCCAGTGCTCGCGCTGGCTTTTTTTATGCTAACTAATTTGAGCTAAACTTCGTCACTCCCGTCAACTCACATTAACCCAAATATGCATTCAGAAAGTACCGCTATGCCGTGGGATTATCCGCAAGCTTTTACGCTGAAACGCACGCCAGCCGTGAACGATATCGACGGTCTCAATCATACGAATAACGCTGTGTATGTGCAATGGTGTGAAGCGATAGGCTGGGCTCATTCTGAGCAGCTTGGATTGACTCTCGCAGACTACCAGCATCTGAACAGGGCGATGGCGATACGGCGGGCTGAATATGATTATATTTTGCCCACGCTGCTGGATGAGTCGTTAACGCTGGCAACCTGGCTGACCGCAAGTGATGGCAGGTTGACGATGGAGCGGCGGTTTCAGTTGATACGTGACAGCGATCAGGCGGTGATTTTGCGTGGTCGCTGGGATCTTGTCTGCATTGAAGTCAGTAGCGGTAAGGCCAGACGGATGCCCGCAGAATTTTGTGATGCGTATTTGTCGGTGGTGATCGATTCCACCTCATCTGCAGCGACCGTGCCGGTCAGCTAGTTTTTTTTGATACATACCTGGCCGGTTAATTTCCATCAGTGTTTCTGGTTTGGCAGGGGCTTTAAATCCGAATTTTTCATATAAGCCCCGCGCATCACTGCTGGCGAGCATAAAGCGGCGCAGGCCTTGCAGGTCCGGATGCGCCATGATCGCGCTGACGAGTTGCTTGCTATGATCCTGCCCACGGTAATCTGGCAAGACAAACACATCCATCAGATAGGCATAAGTGGCGTAGTCACTGATCACGCGGGCGAAGGCAATTTGCTGGCTGCCGAGATAACCGCCGAAACACAGTGAGTGAGTCAACGAACGTTCTACGATTGCCAGAGGGATGCCTTTGGCCCACGCCGTATGTTGCGACAAAAAGTCGTGGATCAGCGGGATGTCTAGGAGAGATTGATCGGTAGAGATATGCATCCGTTTATTTTAACGGAATGTTCGTCCTTATCAGCGCCATCTGTCGATCACGTGCCGCATTCTTCTGCATCCCTGGTTGAAAAGCTAAACGGCATGGTGGTTATGCATGCCGTTTTATTTTTTTGCTCTGAGTAGTACCTGCCAGCGTTTTTCCGTATTTTACTTGCAGCTTACTTGTAGCTTACTTCTAGCTTAATTGCACCGACTTATACCGACACACCGACCGTCAATGTAACGACATAGCCGAGCGCGGCGCTACCGGTGACACTGACCATTTGCAGGCTGGTTCCGTCGCTGAATACGTTATCGGTCGCATACGATATCTTGGCGAGATTGGTTACGCTGGCGCTGTACCCTGTCGATTGGTACGCTTCGTTCAGCGTTGCCATCGGGAAGGTGAATTGCGAGGTTTTAATCTTATTCGATGCGCTGTTCGCTTTAGCCAGGCTTGGATAGATTTCAAAATGCACATGCGGAATACGACCATCGTAGCAACCCGGGAAAATCGTAGTGAAGGTGACGTTGCCGCTGCTGTCGGTTTCTTGTACACCGCGCAAGTAGTTTTCGCCAGTGACGCCGGCTGAGTACATCGAGTACAGACCATCGCGATTACAGTGCCACAGATACACGGCATATCCGGAAAGTACTGCACAGCTTGACTTGGTGTTGACGACCTGAAGCTTGATGGTCAGTGGTACACCCGCTGCCACACCGCTGGCGCCTGCGATACTGGCGCGAATATCGCTGCGCACGATGCCAGACAGAAGTAGGGCGTTTGCAATACCATTGGTACTGCTATTGGAGCCATCACCCGGATAGGGGCCGGCAGTTTCTTCCGGAATCACGGCACAGCTTGTGCCGGTCGCTGTCCCGGTGGATGTCCCCGTGCTGGTACCGCTTGTTGTGCTGCTAGTGGTCGATGTAGATGTTGTTGTACTGCTGGCGCTGGTACTGCCGCCACCGCATGCCATCACTGATAAGGCTGTTGCACCCCCTGCCGAGAGCCAGCGTAATAGCTGGCGGCGATTGGGGGACGTATTGAGCAAGGTCGTAAGATCATGCGCCAAGCCGTGGTCGTGTGAGTCCATGTGATCTCCTCTGAGTAATGTATGGTGGGGAATGCTTGCATTGTCTGCCGGAGAGTTGTAAAACGAGGTTAAGGCGGCGTAAAGGCCGGTAAAAATCTGCAACAGATGCCCGTTCCGGTGAGTCCGGTGTGACTGTAAATCTGGGTAAATCAGGCTTTTCCCGGGTCTTTGTGCACGTCGTTACGGGAGAAATTCGGTATGATGACCCTGTTACAAATCTACTCTAGCCAATGCAATGACCAAGGTACTGCTCGCCGATGATGATGTCGAACTGGTTGATATGCTCAGGGAATACCTTGAGCGTGAAGACTATGTCGTTACTGTGGTCCATGATGGCGCCCAAGCGGTGAGTGAGGCTTTGACCGGTCATCATGCGATTGTGGTGCTGGACATCATGATGCCGTATATGAACGGGATTGAGGCGTTGCGCCGCATCCGCGCCCAGAGTCGTATGCCGGTCCTGATGCTGACTGCCAAAGGGGATGATGTTGACCGTATCATTGGACTGGAACTGGGGGCTGATGATTATGTTCCCAAGCCGTGCACGCCCCGTGAGTTGCTGGCTCGTATCCGAGCGATTTTACGCCGGACTCAGAGTGCGCCCGGTAGCGACGTACAAGTCCTGCCACTGGTGGTCGGTGCCCTGAGCATCTGGCAAAGTCAGCGCCGCGCCGAATGGAGCGGACAGCCTCTGGAACTCACTAGTACTGAATTTACCCTGCTGGAAATACTCGCCCGAAATGCGGGCCGCACCGTCAGCAAAAATGATTTATCCGAACAAGGCCTGGGGCGCCCCCTGACGCGCTTTGACCGCAATATCGACGTGCATCTGAGTAGTATTCGCCAAAAATTGGGTCCATTAACCGATGGCCGCGCCGTCATTCAGACCGTGTATCGGCAAGGTTATATGCTGACCAAGGAGTAAGCGGTGGGTCGCCTGTTCTGGAAATTTTTCTTCTTCATCTGGCTGGCGCAATTAACGGCAATTGCCGGTATCGGCAGTACTCTGTCACTCAAGCATCAGCGTGAGCAGGAAGCGCATGCGGCGGCCGATTTGCTATACGCAAAAGAGCATCCGGCGATGGTATTGCCGCCTGATGTTTTGTCAGATGTCACACCGCCAGATACTACGCCTGCGGGAGAGCTACAAGCCCGGCCGGACCGACCGGAATTATTGCCTCGCCATATTTCCCCTCCAGACAGGAATAATCGTCTTGGAATCACGCATCCTGAGCCGCCCGAACACCTCGATCATCCGGGATTCCGGCACGACGACAGGTTAGGGGGCGATCATGGCATGCCGCCGCCCTCACCGCGCTGGCCGCGCGAGTTTGATGTATTTATTCCGATGGCGGCAGTATTGCTGGCAAGCCTCTTGTTTGCTGCTTTACTGGCCTGGTATATGTCGAAACCGATACGTCATTTGCGTACTGCATTTATTTCTTTGGCCGAGGGGAATTTACAGACCAGAGTCGGTGCCAGTATGGGCAGAAGGCAGGATGAACTGGCAGATCTGGGACGCGAATTTGACAGCATGGCAGAGCAACTCGCTCACCTGATGGAAAGTCAGCGCCGCCTCTTGCATGATGTCTCGCACGAGTTGCGTTCGCCACTGGCAAGGTTACAGGCCGCGATTGGTCTGGCGCGGCAACAGCCCGAGCGGGTCGATGCCTCGATGGACAGGATAGAGCGTGAAGGTGTACGCATGGACAAGCTGGTCGGTGAACTGCTGACTTTGTCGCGTATTGAAGCCGGTGTCATGGCGAGCATGGACAGTATTCAGGTGGATGAATTGCTGGCCGAGATTGTCGATAACGCAGGCTTCGAGGCGGAATCGCAGAGCAAGGAGCTGGTGTTTTCCGGTAGTGTAATGGGACAGGATGTATTGCTGCGAGGCCGTTATGAATTGCTGTACCGGGCTTTAGAAAATGTCGTGCGCAATGCCATCAAATATACCAGGGACAATGGCATTGTCCGTCTGGAAGCACAGCTGGAAGCGGCGCCTCTCTCAGTGACGCAATCAAGTGCAGCGGGCGCTAAGCAACTCAGAGTACGGATACTCGATGAAGGTAAAGGCGTGCCAGAGTCTGAGCTGCAAACCATCTTTGAGCCGTTTTTCCGAGGCGCGAATGCCAGTGCAAACAGCGCTGCCGGAGCGGGGCGAAATGCGGATGGTTACGGCCTGGGGCTGGCGATTGCGCAGCGCGTGATCTTTGCACATGGCGGCAGCATCATCGCGAGTAATCTGGCGCAAGCCGGTGGCGCGCCAGGTGGTTTATGCGTCGAAATTATCTTGCCGGTTCTGGCAAAATCGACGGCTCTGTGATGGTGAAATGCGTCGGTAAGAAGACGCATTTCTACCAGTATATTTACGCTGGATTTTCTGGCAATCTGCCGCCGGTAACGCGCTCAATACCACCCAGATCGATCCAGCTTTGTACCTCGATAAATCCGTGTTGCGTCAGTAACTCGCGTACTGCCGGTGCCTGATCATAGCCGTGTTCCATCAACAGCCAGCCTTGCGCGCTCAGGCGTTGTGCCGCACCTTGAATGATGATACGGTAGCCAGTTAAACCATCGGCCTGATCGGTGAGTGCGATGATGGGTTCGAAGCGCAAATCCCCCTGTTGCAGATGATGATCGTCTTTGACGATGTAGGGCGGATTACTGACGATGGTATCGAATTGCTCATCGCCTAATGCCGAGAACCAGTCGCTTGGTAGCAGGCGCATTTTGCTGTTCGGGACATTGCGGTCGGCATTCTGCTGTGCCACGGCGACTGCTGCCGTGCTGATGTCGGTTGCTGTGACCGTCAGATCAGGTCGCTGGTGCGCAATCGCAATGGCAATGGCACCAGATCCTGTCCCTATATCGAGCAGGCGACCCTGTTGTGGCGCGCGCTCAACGGCCAATTCGACCAATAATTCGGTTTCATGACGTGGTATCAGCACATCGCTGGTGACATGGAAAGGCAGGCCGAAAAATTCACGTTCACCAATCAGATACGCGATAGGTTCGCCGTCGTAACGGCGTGCCAGAAGTTGATCGAGTCTGGCGGCCTGTGCTGCGTCGAGGCGCTCTTCCGATTGCGTGATCAGCTGGATGCGGGTCAGTCCCAGCGCATGCATCATCAGGATGCGCGTATCAACCACATCGAGCGGACTGGCTGTCTGGCAGGCACCGATACTGATACCTTCATGGATCCAGTGTGTCATTAGCGGTGACGACCAAATAAACCGCGTTGCGTATTGTCTTTTTGCAGCAGGGCAAACAATAGCGCGATGGTGAAGACGCCAAACCATACCGCTGCCCAGCCAGGAATCGACAGACCGATAATCGGCGGGTAAGGTGTCTCGCACAAGCCGTCGGCTTTAAACATGATAGGCAGCCATTGCGCCGTAAATATCTTGTTTAAGACAGTTTCATAAGGATCGATGCCGCAAGTCAGTTCAGGATTGGCGAGTAGCCACAGATGCTTGCTTGCGATCCCCAGGCCGCTGAGTGAGGATAGCAAGGCCAGGCCGCTGCTGATGCGACGGGCTTGACCCTGCAAAGCAAGAGCGATCAGGCAACATATCGCAATGAAAATAAACGCATAACGCTGCATGACGCACAGCGGGCAGGGCGGCATGTTTTTTACAAGTTGCAGATACAGGGCAAAGCCGAGCAGGGCAATACAAATCGTGGCGACAGAGATTAGAATGGTTTTTGTGCGGGTCATGGCGAACTGAGGAAATAATTGAACTTGCCGTAGGATACCCTAAGCGGCAATTGGTTCTGTGACTAAACGTAGTATTTGTTCGCGAATAGCAAAATAGCGGCTTCATTGACTCTCAGATTCGTCCGCAGATACTGTCGATCTCGCCGCGCGAAGTGATAGCTGGCAGAGCGCTGCGAGTGATCACGATCAGAGTAGATGCCAATTTTTTATCGATATACTGGGTGAGGTATATGATATCAATCCTTTAATCCGCTTATGTAACGTGCGGAATACAGATATCAATACATATACTCCCCCTATTTATCATTTTAGTCATCACCTAATGCCGCTAGTAACTCGGCCTGATGTTCCGCAACCAGGGCGTTTGTCAATTCTGTCAGCTCGCCATCCATGATGAAGTCGAGTTTGTATAAAGTCAGGTTAATGCGGTGATCCGTCATGCGGCCTTGCGGGTAATTATAGGTACGGATGCGTTCGCTGCGGTCGCCTGAGCCGATCAGACTCTTGCGGGTCGCCGCTTCTTTTGCTTGCTTCTCGCGCATCTGACCATCCATGATACGGGTCGCCAAGACGCGCATTGCCTGTGCTTTATTTTGATGCTGACTGCGGCCATCCTGACATTCGACCACGATACCGGTCGGTAAATGCGTGAGACGCACGGCAGAATCCGTTTTATTAATATGCTGACCACCGGCACCTGATGCGCGGAAGGTATCGATGCGCAGGTCGGCGTTGTTGATGACCACGTCTGCGAGTTCATCTGCCTCTGGCATGACGGCTACCGTGCAGGCCGAGGTATGGATGCGGCCTTGCGTTTCGGTAGCGGGAACACGCTGGACGCGGTGACCGCCGGATTCGAATTTTAATTTGGAATAAGCGCCGAAACCGGCAATACGTACGATGACCTCTTTATACCCGCCAAGCTCTGATGGCGATTCGGACATCATTTCGATTTGCCAGCGATTACGCTCTGCGAAGCGGGTGTACATGCGTAGCAGATCACCTGCGAACAGCGCCGCTTCGTCACCGCCGGTACCAGCGCGAACTTCGAGCAAGATATTGCGCTCATCGTTCGGATCTTTCGGCAGCAGCATTTTTTGCAGGTCGACTTGCAATTCTTCCATGCGCTGTCTGGCGGCATTAATTTCTTCCTGCGCGAAATCCTTCATATCAGGATCGGCCATCATCTCCTGTGCAGAGTCGATATCGGCTTGCGCCTGCTGATAATTTTGATATAGCTCAACCAACGGTTCAAGTTCGGCATGTTCGCGCGTCAGCTTGCGATAGTTGTCCATGTCATTGGTGACGCCTTCCTGATTCAGGAGTTGGCCGACCTCGACCAGGCGTTCTGCCAATTGATCGAGTTTTGAAAGCATCGATGGTTTCATTGTCTTACCTAATTTAATCAATACGGGGGAATATCGGAGGATGTACGAGCAGATCGTCGCATCGAATAGAGTGCCGGGCGCGATGGCCTGGCGGCTGTCAGGCGTCGCTAACGCTTAGTGCGGAACAACTGTGGCAGCAGGGTTGCCAGACGAGCGCGTTCGTCGCCGCTGGCCTGATGCAGTGCCTGTTGCGGTCCATGCAAAAATTTAGCAGTCAGACCTTTGGAGAGTGCTTCGAGCACCGCTTCTACGTCATCGCCGCGTGCCAGCATTTTGCGCGCACGTTCGAGTTCCAGCAGGCGCATTGCCTCGCTGTTTTCATGCAGATCCTGAATCACAGGCACCACAATGCGCCCATCGACCCAGTGCATGAATGACTGTACGCGTGTTTCGATGATAGCTTCTGCCTGAGCGACAGCTGCCTGACGGTTTTCTATGCCAGTCTGTACCACATTGCCAAGATCATCGACGGTGTAGAGAAATACGTCATCAAGTGCGCCGACCTCTGTTTCGATATCGCGCGGTACTGCCAGATCGACCATGAAGATAGGGCGGTGGCGGCGCGCTTTAACAGCGCGTTCTACCATGCCCAGTCCAATAATAGGTAAGGTGGACGCAGTACAGGAAATGATGATGTCGAATTGCGATAAGCACTGAGGCAATTCAGCCAGGCGAATCGCTTTGCCGTTGAAGCGATGGGCAAGTGCTTCGCCGCGTTCGAGCGTACGGTTGGCTATCGTGATGCTTTTAGGATTCTGTGCGGCGAAGTGCGTCGCACATAGTTCGATCATTTCGCCCGCGCCGATAAACAGCACATGCTGCTCAGAAATGGTATCAAAAATACGTTGTGACAAGCGTACCGCGGCGGCGGCCATTGAGACGCTATGCGCACCGATTTCGGTGGTGCTGCGGACTTCTTTGGCGACGGCAAAGGTACGCTGAAATAATTGATGCAGATAAGTGCCTAGTCCGCCTGCGGCATCAGCCTGACGCACGGCATCTTTCATCTGACCTAAAATTTGTGGCTCGCCGAGAACCATCGAGTCCAAACCGGAGGCGACGCGAAACGCGTGACGCACAGCATTGTCCTGCGGTAGTGTGTACAGGTGATGGCGTAATTCTGAGTAAGGCAGTTTGTGGAAGTCCGCAAGAAAATGGGCGGTGGCATCAACAGGATTATCGACGTGGCTGGCCGCATACATTTCAGTGCGATTGCAGGTCGATAAAATAGCGGCCTCTACATTTGCATGAAAAGCATCATGCTGGCTTGCCTCACGACCAAACCAGGAGCGCGCAGCAACCACTGCCTGGCCGATCTGGTCAGGAGAGAACGCGACTTTTTCACGGAGTGAAAGCGGCGCAGTCGTATGGTTGAGGCCGACGGCTAGGAGTTGCATGGCGTAACGCAGCGTAAGATCAAGGTGGAAGTCTGCATTATAACGCGTCAGAGCAAAGATTTTCTGGCGTAGACGACCGCATTGCGCGAGATCAAACGCTAAATGCTGGCAATTTGATATGAAATGTCGTGCCTTCGTTGGGTGCACTGACAAAACTGATCTGACCATGATGGTGATCGATAACGGCTTTTACAAAGACCATCCCCAAGCCAACGCCATCGTTTTTGGGTTGCTCACCATGTTTGAAACGCTGAAAGCGCTGAAATAGTTTTGGCTGATCTACTCTGGCGATGCCGTAACCTTGATCTTTGATGGTGCAGATGACGCTTGCTTCGACTAATCCCGCTTCATATTCCAGGCTACAGGTAATGGTGGTATCGGAGGGGCTATATTTGATCCCGTTCGATAAAAGATTGGTCAATGCCCGTGTCATCAGAGCACGGTCGACACGAACCGGATAATCCCCTTCGGGGATCTGGGTGACGATCTTGATGTGCTTGCTTTTGGCGAGTGTCCACATCTCTTCGCTGGCATCGAGTAAGACATCCTGAAAATCCATATCTTCAAGATGATAATTCTGTGATTCGGCACGTGCTAGCTGGACAAAATTATCCGCCAGCCCGAGCGTGATGCGTGAGGCTTTCTCTATGCGCTTGAGAAATTCGTCTTGTGGCAGTGCCGTTGCAGGATCCTGTTGCAGCTCCAATAAGGCGAGGATAGACGCTTGCGGTGCCCGCATATCATGCGAAATAAAATGCAAAGTCTCATCGCGGCTGCGTTCGGCAGCGCGAATCGCCGTGATGTTAATCAGGCTGACAATCCAGCCAACGAGTTCTTTTTTACCCGAGTAGCAAGGGGCGCTCTTGATCAGTAAATCCCGTCCGCGCGGATCGACTACTTCGATCCCGCTGACCATGATGGTAGTTTTTTGCAAATCCAGTAAATTCCACCAGCTAAATGCGTCGCCAGGGAGTTGCTCCTGTAGCTGCGGAGGATTCATCTTGGCGAACAGATAAGGAACCAGAGCATCGTTGACTTGCGGCACGCCGATGCTGGCGAAATAGGTCTTGGCAATCTGGTTCGATAGCAGCACATTGCCGTCGGTAGTCGTGACCAGGGTTGCATCCGGCAGGCTGCTGAGACTGTCGCTGACAAACTGCCGCAGATCCCGTACCCGTCGTGCTGCGACTTGCATGGCATCGATGCGTTGTTCCAGCCTGTCTTGTACTGGACGCTTTTCTTCCTCGTCTGTGGCTTTTAATTCCGGTAGCAGATGGGGTTCGTTATCGAGCAAAATGAATTCTTCACCGAGATAACGTATTGCTGCCTCAAGGCGGCGCCAGCTCCAAAGCGGATAAGCAATCATCAACGAGACTAAGGCCGCAGCCGGAGGTAACCACAGGCCGCTTCGCATGGCCAGATAGCTAGCCGCCAGCACGCCGATAAATAAAAAGAAGGTCGTCAATAAGGCGAGTCGCGGTGACAAAAACAAATAGGCCAGCATCGCAAGAAGTACCGGGCACAAGCAATACAAACTGGCTTCCAGATTCGATGCCATCTGCACAGAACGGCCGTCGAGCAAGCTTGCCAGAATATTGGCATGGATCTCGATCCCGGCGATCATGCCCTCGTTGGCAGATACGGGCGTAGGGAAGGAATCCGCCATGCCGACCGCCGTCGGCCCGATCAGCACATATTTATTTTTAAAAAAATCGGCCGGCACCTCACCACGTAAAACTGCGACATAAGGAACCGATTTGAAGTGACCGCTGCTGCCATAAAAGGGAATATGCATCTGGTAATCACGCTGCCAGAGACCGTTGCCTGACTTAGTCGAATCGGCGCGGAGAGCTGCGGACAGACGTGCGCCGGGCAAATTGGCTTCAGTCCCGGGAGCAATCTTATGGGCGACGTCTTTCATTGCCAGAGCCATGTGCGGCCACATCTCGCCGTTCATGCCTTCCCTTAGAAATACGCTGCGGGCAACGCCGTCTTTATCCAATTCCAGGTGAATATGCGAGAGTTGCCGTGCAGCGCTGGCGAGCGCCGGAATAGGTTTGCCGACACTCAGACCTTTGCCTGCGTTTTCAGAAAACACCGGTAGTACCGTGAGATTGTTGGCGCTGAGTGCCGCAGCAAGTTGCTGGTCTCCGCTGGATGAGGCATCAAGACTCGATGGTTCTGCCTCTGGGAAAAAAACGTCGAGTCCTATCGCCAGAGGTTTGGCCGCAGAGAGTTGTTGTAGCAGCTCAGCATGTCTTGCTCTTGGCCATGGCCACTTGCCCAGTTCTGTCAGGCTGTAATCATCAATGCCGACAATGATGATGTCATCACGTGCCGGAACTGAATTGGCTTGCATGAAGCGATCGTACAGGCTCAAGTCAATCCGGTTCAGCGTCGCCATCCACGCCAGACCTGCCGTCAGTAACAACATCAGACAACTGATCATCAGCCATTCACGTAAGGCGATACGTTCTACCTTGATGTGTTCAGTATTCATCGGATGGTTGGCGTGCTAATCCTTAAAATCCTGGCTTGACAATGCCGCTGCCGGATTGAATCGGTTCTCCGCTACTGGTGGTCCAGCGGGTAAAAATGTTCAACTTTTGCGTGGCGGTGAAGGCACCGACATAACCATCCGCATCGGTAGCACGCACGCGAATGAAATACAGCCCCGAATCAGGGCGGGGAATGCGTAACTCTGCCTGATCCAGTTCTTTGGACAGATAGACATTGTTGAATGCGGCATCAAGGGCGATCTGAATCAGGAACTTCTGGCCTGGTTCGGATGGCCAATTGAATGACAATTGATTGCTGCCATCATCGGCCGGCGCGTTCATGGTCTGTGGCGGCATCAGGGTAAATGCTTGTACATCACTGTAAGGGCCTTGATCGGCTTTGTCATTGACTTGAGCAATCGTTGCGACACGCCAGTAATATTTGCCATTAGCGATCTTGTCGGCGCTGAACTGTACTTCTTTGATCTCGGTTTGATCGAGAACGATTTGTTTAAATGAGGCGTCGCTGCTGACTTGCAAATGGTAGGCCTTGGCGTCGGCAGACTCGGTCCAGACAAAATCAACTTTTTCTGCGCGTAATTTGGCTTTCGGTTGCACGTTGAATGGGGGTTCTGGACGTGCTTTTAACGTGAACGCCTGTGTCAGCGGTAAACCTTCCAGACCGAGTGTATCGATTGCACTGGCGCGTACGAAGTAATTACCGTCAGGCAGACCATCAAATTTAAAACGGTTCTCTGCTGAACGTGCTTCCATCACGATATTTTGTGCTTGTGCATCGTTGGCTATTTGCAGGTGATAACTCGCCGCTTCTTTTGTCTTATCCAGAGTAAAGACGATAGTCGGGCGATCCTGTAACTGATAGCCGCTGACTAGACTTGGTGGTGGTAATAAATCAACGGGTTTGCCTACGCCTTCCTGACTGACCACATTACCTTTACCCGCTGGCAGTACCAGCGTATTGGGTTTTTTTGTATTGCCGACGGCGACGCCACCTGACAAGACCTCGTTGGCAATGCCATTGTCGTTGAGGCCAACCCGGAAATGCGTACCGCGCACACCTGCCACTGCGAGCGGGGATCTGACCTCGAAGCGGCCTTTATTCGATTCCAGCGGCGTGACTGTGGATTCGACCCGTCCTTGCAATAACGCGATCTCAGTACGCGGACTTTGCGTATATTTGGTCATACGCAATTTGCTCAGTGTGACTTGGCTATTCGACGGGATGGAGATACGTGAATCGTCCGGTAGCACGAGCGTCAGGAAGCCATTTTTACCAGTGGTGATTTGAGTGCCTTCTTTGTACACGTTGCCAAGTGAAACCGGGCTTTCCGTACCGTTCGATGTCGTTGCTATGGAGCTGCCTGCCAGCGCTAAGACTTTGGCTTCGCTGGGGTCTTCCGGCAGTAACTCAAATGGAATCAAAATCAATGACCCTACCGGAATAGTGCGGTCATTCGAGATATGATTGACTTTGCCGAGTATCGACCAGTTTTGTGTTTTTTCTGTAAAGCGTTTCGCGATGGAAGACAGCGTGTCACCCTCGGACGCGAAATAAGTCATATTGGGCGGTGTACTGAGAACGGAGCCTGGTTCACCTTTGTTCGTGGCAGATCTAGCTGCATTAGCGGGGAGGGGGGCGACGACAGAACTGACCATCAGGGATAACAGCAAAGTGCGCGTCAGCGGCAGGCGTGAAAGGGTCAGCATGAAAAACTCCGGAAGGGACAGCTGCCAGACTCGCACGACTAAGCCGCTAGGTGAGTCTGGCAGGATATTACTCGGCTGTTACCTGTTCGAGGCGATAGCCATAACTATAGACGGGCGCGAGCCGGTAGCCATTTTCAGGCCGTAATTCCAGCTTGCTGCGGACGCGGGAAATATGCGTATCCATTGTGCGCGAAGGGATGTCAATGTCGCGCGACCAGACGGCTTCGAGGATATAGGCACGTGATAAAGGACGTCCGAGATTACGGAACAGCAGCAGCGCGAGATCGAATTCTTTTTGTGTCATTTCGACGGGGACATCATTGATGCTGACACGACCCGCGCGCGTTTCAAACTTGTAGATGCCGAATTGCAGATGTTCTGAAACCGTTTGCGATGGGTAGGCACGGCGCAAGAGCGCCTGCACGCGTGCTACCAGTTCACTGCGTCGTACTGGTTTGATCATGTAGTCATCCGCACCAGCGGCCAGGCCTGCAACGATATCATCTTCGCCAGAACGACTGGTCATGAATAGTACGGGCAGGTTAGGAGACAGTTTTTCTCTGACCCAGTGCAGAATTTCTGTGCCGCTTAAATCCGGTACTTGCCAGTCGAGAATCAGCATATCGTAGCTATCACGACGCAAATTATGCAGCATCTCCTTGCCGCTGAGGAATGGATGGCAAGTATGACCAGCCGCAGTCAAGATGGTGCATACCAGCTCAAGCAGATTATTGTCATCGTCCAGTACAGCAATTCTCATAAGTGCACGCAGATTGGGGTTGAGCAATCGTAGAGTAGTAAAGATACAGCATTGTACCTAACACAAGAATGATTTTAGGCAAGCTAGAAAGAATGAGCAAAAAAAATAGGCATTTCCTTCATTTTGATGCTATTTTGGCACATAAAAACGACTAAATATTTCTATATAGAAATTATTATCTTAAATATCTATCAAGCTATCGCAAACGTTTGCTGTGATCGGTATATCCGTGTGAATGATAAATGGACAAGTACCCGACAAGTACCGTACAAAGGCTGTGCAAATACCTTACAAGGATTGAACTAAGTTTGGATCTGGACTTGGTCAACAGACGATTTATCAGTGACTCACTTAGTTGCGTCAGATTACACCAGAGCGATTAGCATTATCTGCCGCTCTGGTGTGGTTACATTAACTACGTAGCTCTACATCAGGTAAGACCACGTTGACATCCAGAACTTCCAGATTACCCTGGCGATCCAGTGACACCTTGATATCGTCTGCGTTGACTTTGGTGTATTTGGAAATCACTGCGATCAGCTCTTCTCGTAAAGCAGGTAAAAAATCATATCCTTCACGACTTGTACGCTCACGCGCAATGATGATTTGCAGACGCTCTTTGGCGGTATTGGCGCTCTTAGGTTTGTTGTTGAATAAAAAAGATAGCAAGGCCATATTACTTACCTCCAAAAATCCGTTGCAGCAGACCTGGTTTTTCGTAATTGATAAAACGCAGGGGCACTTCTTGACCGAGAAAACGTGAAATCACATCTTCGTATGCATCCGACACATCGCTTCCCTTCATATGGATGGCCGGATTACCTTGATTTGATGCATGCAGCACCGCTTCTGATTCTGGAATCACACCGATCAGAGGAATGCGCAAAATTTCCTGCACGTCCGTGTAGGACAGCATCTCACCAGCCTCAACACGTTTTGGTGAGTAGCGGGTGATCAATAGATGTTCTTTCACGGGCTCGCCGCCTTCCTGCGCGCGTTTTGACTTCGCTTGAATGATGCCCAGAATACGGTCGGAGTCACGTACGGAAGACACCTCTGGGTTAGTCACGACGATCGCCTCATCAGCGAATGTCAGCGCCATGACCGCACCGCGTTCAATGCCAGCAGGCGAGTCGCAGATGATGTATTCAAAATCCATTTTGGCGAGATCCGTTAAGACACGCTCAACGCCTTCTTCTGTCAGCGCGTCCTTGTCGCGGGTTTGCGAGGCGGGCAGGATAAACAAATTATCGCAATGCTTGTCCTTGATCAGTGCCTGATTCAGACTTGCTTCGCCGCTGATGACATTCACTAAATCATAGACGACACGCCGTTCGCAGCCCATGATCAAATCCAGATTACGTAGACCCACGTCAAAATCGAGTACGGCGGTTTTGTGTCCCCGCATGGCCAGACCAGACGCAAAGCTGGCACTGGAAGTCGTTTTTCCTACGCCGCCCTTACCGGATGTCACAACGATGATTCTTGCCACAAAGAACTCCTTTAATTTTTGAGCAATCAAACTACTGATAGCGGTGATGGAATAATGTTAAATAATTAACCAGCTGATTTTACGGATGATACTTCAATACTGTCACCAATCAGCTTGATTTGTACGGGATGGTTAGGCAGCAGTGCCGGAAAGCCATCATCAAACGTGCGGTAGATCCCTGCAATAGAGACCAATTCAGCCTCCATTGACAGTGCAAAAATACGCGCATCGGTATTGCCCGTAGCACCAGCCAGAGCCCGCCCGCGCAAGGGTGCGTAGATATGAATGCTGCCATCAGCAATGACCTCGGCGCCATTATTGACCGATGCGGTAATGATCAGATCTGCCCCGCGCGCGTAAATACGCTGCCCCGCACGCACCGGTGTGTCGATCACCATTGCCGGTGTATTGCTGTGGATAATTTGTGGTGCTGTCGCGGGAACCGGTTTCTCAGCGACGATTTCCACTGCAGTCGCTGTCGTAACCGGAGTCGGGCTGGTGAGTTCTGGACGTGGCTTGCTGACCACGTCGATACTCAGGCCGTGGCTGCGTATTGTGCTGTAATCGCTTTCCTGCGCATTGCGTACGGCGACCGGATTGAGTCCAAACGATTTAAATAAATTGATCAGTGCTGGCCAGTCTAGTTTTTCTGAGGCGATATTTTCTACATCGATGACGGCAAACTCGTCGTCAAAAAAATCTGGCGTACCCGCTGTCATTTGCTTCAAAGCGGCTTCCAGCGTAGCGATGGGCGCGGCATGCAAAATAATCGCAACGGCGACAACGGTAGAAATTTTTATTTCAACAGGCTTGTGCGTCAGGCTATTTTGCATAGTAAATAATCAGTAAGGTGGCAATGCGACGGTCTGAACAGGCGAAAGAATAACGGCTATTGTAAAAGACTTATCCCGGTCGTTGTGGTCTAAGTCTCGCTAAAACTGCAAAAAAAATAAGCGAAATCCGCTTGCAATCCGATTAAAAAATAGGCTGGCAATTGCCTTTGCCGGAGAATTTTTTTCAAAAACCTATGCAAATTATCGAGCCGATCTGTCGTTTTTGTCGTCGCGACGAGAGCCTTAGTCAGCGTTTAAAGCCAAGGTCAGTTCTGCCACGCGCGCTTTAAGAGCCATATTCTCGGCATGCAGTTCGGCTATTTTTTGTTGCAGGACTGCGATGTCGGCCGGATCCGCAAGAGCCGCTGAGGCGCTAGGATTACTATCCATACTTTGCACCTGAGCATCGTCTTGTGAAGTGCTATGTTCCGGAGCTTCATTTTTTATTAATTTGACAGGCCGGCTTGCTGCTTTGATCTCGCGCGCAAGTCTGGCGGCCTGTTGTAACTCTTTACGGCCGCCTGCGACGGCGTCGGCTTGTTGCGCCTCCGGTAAGGAGGCAATAGCCGCGGCGGCGCTAATAGAGATGGTTCCAGCGCGGACCGCATTGACTAATGCGGAGCTTGCCGCCTTCTGAATTTTCTCAATTTGCGTGATGGCATTGCTGCTGATTCCGGCGGATTTGGCGATGTCTTCGCGCGTATTTTTTATCTTTGGCTCCGGGGTTTCATCGGGCGTTGGTGCCGTATTGTCGCTCGCTGGCTTATTGCGTGCGGCGACAATTTCTTTTTTGCGTAATGCCAGCATGCCACGCTGAAAATCCGTGACGCTGCGGCGTCCGATATGGTTGTCGATCAGCCAGAGAATGACATCTTCCATACTATCGAGTGAAGTGTTTTGTATTGTTTTATAAGGCAAATTATGTTGCTGACAAATTGCATAACGGTTATGGCCGTCGATTAGCGTATCACCCCATAAGATCAGGGCATCACGACAGCCCTCGCGCAAAATACTACGTTCCAGTGCCTCATATTCATGGGTTGTCAGCGGATCAATATAGGCTTTAATTTCTTTGTTAATTTGTATGGTCATGGGTGATGCTGGTTAAATATTTTCTGAAAGGTTGTGCACTGACTTAAGACCGCCATTCATAGCAGTCATCTATGATTGTCATGCTGACGGATGGTGATCAATCTGTAGGAAGATGTTGCATTATTCCTGTTTGTGTTCGGTTCGGATAGACTTATCTGGTGCGGACATCTTGCGGCACGATGTTAAAAAGTCTTGCAGGCGCGCAGATAGTATTTTATGTCTGTGATGAATCAGATAAAAATTTCTTTCAAGTTTAGGAAGTGTGGTTTTTACCTCGACTATTTTACGCATGCTCAATAAGTCCGCAACAACGCGGCGTGATAAGCAAGCGATGCCCAGTCCCTCGGCTGCGGCGTATTTAATTGCCTCCGAATTGCCGAATTCGCCGATACAATTCAGATGATGTAGGTGTGGTAACAGCGCTTGCTCCACTGTCTCACGCGTTCCCGAACCCGGCTCTCTCAGCAGCCATTGGGCACTGCGTAAATTCTTGAGAGGCACTTTTGCTTCAACACCGCCATTCAGGATGGGATGTTCTGGCGCACAGACAATAATGAGTTCATCGCTGATCCAGCGCTCTGCATAAAGCTCTTCCTGATGGCAGGGACCTTCTATCAAACCGAGATCCAGATCGAAATTCGCGACGGCATGCGCAATGTCTGCCGTGTTGGCAATCGTCACATTCGGATAGCTCATCGAGTCGGAGTGTGTTTTAGCGAGAATGGCGGGCAACACGTAAATGCCCACAGTAGTGCTTGCACCTAGCCGCAATCCTGCACCGGATTGCGCGAAGCCCGGGCTAAATTGCTGCTCAATCACGCGTGCAGCATCAAGCAGTTGATTTGCCTGAGGCTGGAGCAAACGACCATTGTCATTGAGCTGGAGACGCTTGCCGATGCGGTCAAACAGACTGATCTCCAATCCATGCTCAAGTTCATTTAACGCGGCACTGGTAGCAGATTGCGACAGATTAACCTCATCAGCGGCAGCCGATGTGCTGCCAGTCTGGGCGATGGCCAGAAAAATCTGTAGTTGCCTTAAGGTCAGACGCATTTAGATGTAGGTTGATCGTAGATAATTTACCTATTTTACATCTTGATTATAGATAAATGAATTGTTTTATCTATTAATTGAAGTGGCATACACTGCGCGCTATCTTGATCTGTTTGATCACTCAAAAATTATGCTGTACCAATCAGAAGCTCACTATGTCTTCCATATTTCACTCTGCTAGCACAACAATATCGATGCGTATCGCTAATTGCTTACATCGACATCAATTGTCTGCAGCGCTTGTTCGGCCATATCTTCCCGGACTATTGCTAGTCGCAATGATTAGCGCTGTTGTAGTATCGCTAGGCCGATTCTCCTGGTTGACTGAACATGGTCTTGGCGTGTTGAGCCTGGCAATTTTTGCAGGTATCGCCACTGGTAACACGACCGCCATTGCTGGTGCGCCTCAATCCGCACAAGGTATTCGCTTTTCAAAGCATCATTTGCTACGTCTGGGGATCGTGTTGTATGGATTTCGCTTAAATTTCCAGGACCTGGCAGACGTCGGTATCAGTGGTTTTTTGATAGATTCGCTGGTTCTGAGCACTACTTTTGGCCTGAGTATTTTTCTTGGAATGAAGTTGCTGGGGTTGGATAAAAATACAGCAATCTTAATTGGTGCCGGGAGTTCTATTTGTGGCGCGGCAGCGATCATGGCAACAGAGAATGTCGTCAGCGCTAAACCGGAAGAGGTCAGTGTAGCAATCTCTACCGTCGTGATGTTTGGCATGATGGCAACCTTGCTCTATCCCCTTTTATACCATTGGAATCTGTCTTTGCACCTAGTCTCTGTTAGGGCAGAATTTTTTGGTGTTTTTGTTGGCTCGACAGTTCATGATGTCGCACAAGTTGTCGCCGTTGCTCACGCAGCAGGTGAGAAGGCTGAACATGCAGCCATTGTTGTGAAGATGGGGCGAGTTATGATGCTGGCGCCGTTTCTGTTTTTATTATCACTGACTTTGTCAAAAAAGAGAGTGCCGTCTGATCAATCGGTAATGACTCATCAGAAACCGGTGCAGATCATCAGTGTTCCTTGGTTTGCATTTGTTTTTGTGTTGATGGTTGCAATCAATTCGATTCTGACAATACCTAAGCATTGGCTTAATGTGATTCAGCAGGTGGATATGTGTTTATTGGCGATGGCAATGGTTGCCTTAGGTTTGAGCACGAATCTCAGTATGATACGCAAGGCCGGCAGCAAACCATTATTGCTGGGCGGGGCACTCTTTGTGTGGTTGATGGCCGGAGGCATGATGATCAATCAGGTGGTGAGCTATCTGTTTTGATCATCATGAATGTAAAACTATTTGCACCGCAACTAATTTGCTAAGTAACTAAGTGTCCAAGCAGGCGTATTTTTAAGCAGTTCTATTAAGCGAATCTGGTCAGATTATCGGATCACCGCACCAGCTTTCATCACCCATTTAACCCGTTCTAACTCAGTCACATCTTTTAAAGGATTTCCATCTACTGCGATCATGTCGGCAAATTTTCCGACATCAATCGAGCCTACCTGATCTTCCCAGCCAAGTAGCTTTGATGCGTTAATGGTCGCTGATCTGATCGCCTGAATGGGCGTCATGCCGATTTGCACATACACAGCAAACTCTCTCGCATTCAGGCCGTGTGGATACACGCCAGCATCGGTACCAAACGCAATCGGTACGCCTAGACTTACTGCACGAGCGACGTGCTTGCGGGCATCTGGCAGGACGATTTTGGCTTTTTCTAGCAAAGCTTTAGGTAATTTGATTTCTTCCGCATGCTGGATGAGCCAGTCGCCCAGATACAAGGTCGGCACTAGCCAGGTCTTATGTTCCTTCATCAGCTTGCTACCTTCGTCATCGATGTAGGAGCCATGTTCAATTGAATCCACGCCAGCCAGTACGGCAAGTCTGATACCGTCGCCACCGTGGGCATGTGCTGCCACTTTTTTACCTAATCGATGAGCCTCGCTGACGATAGTTTTCATCTCTTCCAGCGTATATTGCGATGCTTTGGGATCGTCTCCAAATGAAAGTACGCCGCCGGTTGCACAAATCTTGATTACACTGGCGCCATACTTGATGATCTCGCGGGTTTTTTGCGTGACGGCCGCGACACCATCCGCAGTGCCGCCAGATGTCAGGCGATATTCCGGCGCGTGCATCGTATCGTCGCAATGACCTCCCGTAATTCCCATGCCAGGACCAGACGCCATCATCCTCGGGCCAGGGATGTCCCCCGCATTGATCGCGTCACGCAAGCCAACATCCGAGTAAGCCTCGGCATAAACATCGCGAACCGTAGTAAATCCTGCATTCAGGGTGAGCCGGGCATTGCGTGCGCCGATCAAGGTCTGTCTGGGTACGGACAGTGCAATACTAGAGTAGCCGCTGTTCTCGGGATCTGCCGTCAGATGCGTATGCATATCGATCAGGCCGGGTAATAGTGTTTTATCTCCCAAGTCAATGATTTGTGCTGTTTCAGGAATTTGTACCTTGTTACCAGCGGCGATAATTTTATCGCCACGTATCAGTACGATGGCCTGGTCAATGAAAGTGCCGTCGTTGACATTTAACATGTGCGCCGCTTTCACCGCGATCAGAGGTTGGGGAGTCTCACCGGATATACCGATGGCCGATACGGTCATCAGCGAGACGCCAAGAATAAATTGTTGAGCCACATGGAATACAACAGCGAAAGACGACAAACGTACACTCATATAGTTTCTCCAAAAGGATGTTCGGCGCTGAATTAGCGAGGTAGTGGAACGACAATCACAGTTAAAACAGAAGCTGCAAACGCATCGTGAACATGTCAGCGTGTTTGCCATAAACAGAGCCCTTCAAATATGCAGCCTGATAAGCAAATTTAGTCGAGGACATCAGTTCAAATGACCCAAATAAAGCAGGCCCGATACGATGCGACTGCTGATCACGCGACGCCCAATGATCCCAGTCGCCGAGTTCACCAAATCCCTGTAAACCAATATGGAAGGACGGTATCCAACGGTATTTGACCTGCCACTGATATTTCATTTGCGTCGCATTAGCTTGTCCGTTGCCATAAGATTCTTCCGACGCAAAGCTACGCTCAAAAAAGACATTACCGTTCAAGCGCACCTTGCCCATATCCGTTTGCAACGCAGGGCCAAATTCAAACGTATACCCATCGGCAGTATCATGCGGACGAATAAAGTTAGTGTGCAAAGCGAGGTCGACCGGATACTGTCCCTGCGTCAACTGATAATCGTTCTGCCAGTTCCAGGTACTAAGTTTAAGATCTGATTTCGACGTCCCGATAGCGCTCGCATATAGCTCGGTGTACCAACGCGCAGTAACGCCATACCCAAACCCCAGCTCGGGCCAGATTGTCTCCGCACCGTTAGCACGACTGACCGCCCAATACCGGTAATCAAGCGATTTCTCATCCTTGTTGTCATACACTGTCACCACATAATAACCAGGATCAGCCCATACGTTCAGGCTGACAGCCAAAAGAAAAAAGAGCAAAACGAAACGCTTTGTCATGAGATTTTCCAGGTGATTTTGCTGCGGAGGACGTGTGCTGGCTAGGTGCCTAGTATGCATCTAGCTTGTGAAAATAGAAAGTGGGGCGTGATGTGACAGATTTGTTTGTTGGGACGGGGATGCAAAAAAAAGCCGTTTAACAAATTTCTTTGTTAAACGGCTTCAATACTTGGTGGCCCGGGACGGAATTGCACCACAGGCAAAGAGATTTTCAACATTCGTGTCTATTTCGGT
Organism: Undibacterium sp. Rencai35W; assembly: GCF_049340185.1. Taxonomy (NCBI): domain Bacteria; kingdom Pseudomonadati; phylum Pseudomonadota; class Betaproteobacteria; order Burkholderiales; family Oxalobacteraceae; genus Undibacterium; species Undibacterium sp. Rencai35W. The sequence continues at coordinate 27,086 of NZ_JBMPPC010000007.1, read as the reverse complement.
GTCATATTTTCTTGCGGTTTAGGTGTTAGGTGTTCAATGACGCCTCACGACTGATGACAATCGCAGTGCCAGTTGCTTTTGCCAGATACTGCGCACGCTTCGCGGCTCTTTGCATGGCGACCTGAGAAAGGCGCAAATCGCGGTCCTTGGCTTGTGCTATGGGTTGCTTGTTTATACTTGCTCGTTCCAGTCCATGAGGACCGGTACGGAACCGGCATTGTCATAAAAAGCTCAAGCGTCCACGATAGGCGCATAGAGTTGTTCAAAATTATTCTTGCCAGCAACAAAGCGGCGTCGTATCACGTCTTCGGAGATGTGATGACCACCTTGTTTTACTCGTTGTGCGACACGGGCCATGGCTTCTTCGGTGCTCACTAATTGCAGAAAAATGAGTTTGACGCGATAGCCTGCTTTTTGCCATTCGCCCTCCCACTACGCAATTTAATCCTGCGACAAGTACCGGTATTACTTGGCTATTTCCATATCCCACATCTGCGAAATTTGCGTATTCTTTGGTAATTGGATGCTGTACATGAATTTCAAAATATCTATCTGACAGCGACACAATTTTTATGTCTGAGGCAATTTCCGCGGATTTTAACCATTTCACTACATCTTGTCGAATCCCTTTGTTTTTACTTCCACGTCGCATAGAATCCATCGCAAGCATCGATAATGCATGCTCACCATTGGGTAGCTACTTAGACGCAAATCATCGCTTAAGTTCTCGTTTAATTTCATCGATAGCTCCTATTAAAGGAGAGAAAAATAATCGGATGTCATCTGCAACGATGTTTTTGATGCCCGATCTTTTAGGGCGAGCTAATTCGACTTTTACTGCCTTAACAGCCCCAATAAATGGAGCGAAATAAAGTCGTAAGTCTTGCAAGGCAATTAATTTGATATGCTTAAAGATGGCGTACATTTTGTGTCCTTAACAAACCTTATTCATTCGTTGATCCCGATGGTAGAAGTCCGAAATCTACAGAAAAAACGATTGAATTATTTATCAAAATTAAAAACACATGGAATAAAGCTCAAATTATTGAGGCAGAAGCGAAAGCGGCTCATTTAAGCAAATCAGCAGCAGAAGGGCTTGCTAGCAAAACTCCGATAAAAAAGGGACCATCTGCAAAAAGTTTCTTCGAAGGAACGGTGGAAAAGGGAAAGGATGTTGATCACAAACTTGATAAGCAACTTGGTAGCGGAAACGAGCTTAGCAATTTAGGTCCTTTAGACTCTTCAGTGAACAGAAGTTTTGGCTCTCAAATAGGTAACCAATTAAGAAACGCTCCATATGGGACTATCGTTACAGCGGTAACACTTCTCTACGCGGAAACAGCGTCAGCCGCATCAAACATTACAATCACCGATGTTGCTGAATTTGCCGTAGACATATCTCCAATAGGTGATATTAAAACAGCGATTGATATTTTTATAGATACTTTGCACGAAGCTAAAGTTCCTGCTAAAGCTCCATACGAAAATAGACCGCCACCGGGAAAATTTCGTCAGGTTCCGATAATAGGGATGTAAAAATCAAATAAACATAGAGGTGTAAAAGATATGTATGAAAATTTTCAAAAACAATTTAAAAAAGATCAACCAAATAAAAATTCTTTAGAAAAGAATTCCCTATCGATTGAGTTTGCTGATATTGATGGGCTGTCTGAGTTGTTTAATTTATTTGAGGGCGCTTCCTTCAATTCTGGACTTTATAGAATATTGAAAATAGATGAAATATCAATATGAAAAGACAAAATTGCTGAGATATTTCCCTATTATGCAGGTCAATTTATCCCCTTCGCGTTTGATTGGCTAAATAGGTTTTATTGCATTGATCGGAGCCGTTTGGAAAAATCGCAAAATCTTTTAGTTTTGTTTAGCCATTTAACTGACGAGGTAATAAATATACCGAATAATTTAATTGAATTTCATGACGAAGTAATAATAAACACCCAAGAGGAAATATTTAATTTAGATCTCTTTGAGGCATTTTTACATAGTGTTAAGATAGTTCGGTTGGAGACGAGCCAATGTGTGGAGATGAGAACTCCTTTATTTCTTAATGGTGAATTCTCAACCGAAAACATGAAACTTCAGAACACCGTTATTGAATGGGATCTCAATAGTCAGTTGTTAAAACAGTTGCGATTAGTTCAAGACGATACTCAAATAGATGCGGTTACTGTAATCCGCTAACAATGCCAAGAACGCCATTAAAAGCGACGCCCCAGCCAAAGACACGACGCTCTCTAAGCAAAGCCGCGGTCCTCACCATCGCCCTCCTACTCAGCAGTGGTGTCATCAATGTGATCGCAGGGCACAATACCGCCCAAGCCCAGACCAACACCGGCAGTAAGCTGGGAACACCGTCGAATCCCGGTACCTCCATCACACCGGCACTCACACCAGCCATCACACCCGGCGTCATTGACAACAACCCCACACCGTCCGTTGTCCAAGGCTTACCAAAACTCAGTATCCAGCGCACACCCAAACCCCTGATCGCCGGACAAGGCTACACCATGCTATGGAGCACAGACGCCGGCAGTGTGCAATGGACCTGCGTCTCCTCCGGAACAGGCTATGCCGACACTGGACAGCTCATTGGCAATGGCGGCACGATTAATGGCGTCGCCAATCCGCAATGGATCAATTACCCGTCTGTCTGTACCTACACCGCCAGCAATGACAATGGCGATACCGTCGTCACAGAAAATCTTCAAACTATCGCTGGAGGAACCCCTCCCGCGCTCAGCCTCAGCTGCAATACCGGCACCACCAGCACCGCCCCCACACCGGCCAGCCAAAGCTGCATCCTCAGTAATACAGGACAAACCACCGCCAGCAGCGTGACCTACAACAGCCTTCCCGGCATCACCCTATCCGGTCAACCCAGCACCTGTGCTGGCAGCAGCAACAACTGCGGCACCATCGCCCTCACCAGCAACACCGCCGCAGGCAGCTACACCGGCACGCTCACCGCCACCCCCAGTCCCGCAGGCACCGCCGCCACAGCAGCCGTCAGCATGACAGTTAGCGCAGCCGCCACAGCCCCAGCACTGAGTCTCAGCAACTGCAGCAGCATCACCCCGACTACCAGTCCGGCCGCTGCCAGCACCAGCTGCACCTTAAGCAACACAGGACAAACCGCCATCACCAGCATCAGCTACAGCACTATTGCCAATTCCAGCATCACCGGTCCCACCAACTGTGGCCCCAACAGTACCTGCGGCACTGTCAAAGTCACCACCGCCACGAGCGCAGGCTCTTATACTGGTACGCTGACCGCGACCCCCATTCCTGCAGGCACTGCCAGCAGCACCGGCATCAACCTCACGGTCAACCCAGTCGCCGCCGCTCTCAGCGCCGTCATCAGTCCTAGTCCGCTCAACCTCACATTAGCCACAGCCGGCACCGCCAGTGGGCAACTCACCGCCACCCCCAATGGCGGCACCGCCCCCTACTCCTACACTTGGAGCAAAACCGCAGGCACTCGCAGCACGATCAATAACGCCAGCATCAGCAACCCTACCGTCAGCGCCAGTCTGGTTGCCAATGACAACTTCACCGAAACCTGGCTCGTCACCGTCAAAGACAACCTCAACGCCAGTACCACTGCCAGTGCCAACATCAACTTCAAAGTCACCGCCGCCAGCGCCCCCAGCCTCAGCTTCAGCAACTGCCTCAATACCAACAACCCGGTTACAGCCCCCGCCAACGCCAGCATCACCTGCACCTTAAGTAACACAGGACAAACCACCGCCACTGGCATCAGCTACAGTAGCATCAGCGGCGCCCAAGTCGTCGGCGCCAGCACCTGCAACGCCAACAGCAGTTGCGGCAGCGTCACCATCACCACCACAGGAACCACAGCCGGCACCTACAGCGGCAGCCTAACTGCCACCCCAACCCCAGCAGGGACGGTTGCCAGTACCAGCATCAGTCTTGTCGTCAATGTCGCAAGTAGCACCAAAGTCATCACCTACATCCACACCGATGGTCTAGGCAGTCCGGTCGCTAAAACCAACGCAAGCGGAACAAGAATCAGCCAGACCAAATACGAAGCCTATGGCATGACGGTAGCAGGGAGTGATACACCGACGATAGGATTTACCGGGCATGTGAATGACGCTGACACCGGTTTGACGTATATGCAGCAGCGGTATTATGATCCTGTGGCGGCTCGGTTCCTGAGTGAAGATCCAGTGCTGACTGATGCGAATACTGGAGCAAGTTTCAATCGATATACTTATGCGAATAATAATCCGTATAAGTATGTTGACCCTGATGGACGGAATGCCTTAGTTCTAGTCCGACTGGAATATACAGCAGTCGTTTATGTTGCAACGAGACTTGGTGCTGGTGCATTGGGAGGTTGGATTGGACGGAAAATATATGATGCGATTCATAAAGATCCTGTGCAGTCTAGTGGCCCTAAAGTCCCAACAAATATTCAACCCAATACAAATCCTCCTCAAGCGCCGGTAATTCCGGGTGATTGGGAAAGTCGACCTGGCTCAAAAGGCGGAGAAATTTTTTATCCACCAGGAACCGATCCCGCAAATGGTGAAAATATTCGCGTAATGCCACCTGGGCATAGTCCTGTCCCTGGGTTGGAAGATGGATATTGGGTTTGGACGGGGCCAAATGGACAACCTCTTGACCCAAAAACTGGCAAGCCAGGTGGAAAAGGTAGTACGCACGTGCCATTGCCACCAAATTCGGTTCCTCCAGCAAGGCCTCAAAAACCAACGGAACCTCCGAAACCACCAGATCCCACCACAGAATAAATGTGGAAATTTTTATCGTAACTTAAAGGAGATTTGATCGATGTATGAGTTGCCGGAGAATTTTGATGAAAATCAATTGGTTGGATATTATTTAGGTGAGGTTGGCATAGGCGCGTTTACGACAAACTTAAGGTTTGCAAAGCCTCAAACAACGGCTGGAAGTTCTTCAACTATTAATATCTGTATTAAAGGTAATGCAACTTATTTTTGCGGAGAACGTTTAGGTAAGTGTGAGGCTGAAAATCCCCGTTCAATGACAGCTCTAGTTGATTTGCTGATGGCTGATATAGATTCGGTACAAAGGGTAAAAAAAGCATCGCTTAAAATACTTTTTAAACATGGTGAGTATATTTTATTTGATGGAGATTCGTCGCCAGATTACGAGTCATATTTAATTCAAATTTCCGGTGGGGAAATTATCGTAGTTTAGAAGCCAAGCCCGTAAGGCGTAAGGGATTGGTAAGGTGCAATGGGCTTTATCTATTGCACCACTCCAGCCATTGAGTTACTCGGCACAAAGACTGGGGTCAAGTCTTGAAGTGCCATATTTTAAGAACGAACACACCAAGTAAACCGCCTGTCACAAGGCCGTAAGGCGTAAGCTTTTGTAAGGCCGTAAGGCGTAATACGTAAGACCGTAAGGCGTAATACGTAGGGCGCGAATAGCGAAGCGTATTCCGCCGAATGGAATGGTTCAGAAGCAGCAAAAACGACCAGCAGCAAAGCCCTCAAACCGCCTGTCACACTGTTTGCAATCCGCGCAAACAAACTGAACAGGCGCACGGTGCAAACACTGCGCCAGGCTCGCGCTAACCGTGCTTGATGTTCGCGGCTTCGACGATCAGCAGAGCCTAAACGGAGTAACGAAAGTGCGCTCCTTCGTCGCTTACACCCGCACGGTGTCGGCAGTCAGAAAACAGCAACGCAAGAGCACAGCCCCTCCGGGGTAAATGGCGATAAAGCCACCATTTAACATAACGCGGCATTATACAAAATTGCCCCAGTCGTTACGCTGCGCTGCACTTGGTGAGTCAACTTCGCATAATGAGGCGTTATGTCTTACGCCCCTCCACGTCTGCCAAGCTATATCGGTGCGCTTCGATGCGCAAGGCATTAGTCAGGGTTACGGCACGCGCTCCTACGTCGCTTGCTGCTGCGCTACGCCAGTAGTCAGTTGAAGAAAAAAAGCGCATGGCCGCAACAAAAAACCATTGCAGCCAAGCTTAAAAACAAAGTCACTGCGCTCGCGTAAACACCAGCACAAAACCACGTCAAACAAAAAACAGAATGGGGTCACGGTGCGTGCTCCTAAGGTCGCATGCCGCCGCGCTTCGCCGTTAGCTGGTGCGCTATCGAGGCAAGGGTCAGTTCTAACCTTCATACATTTGTTTGAATTTGAGCCCTAGATACACAAGACTTGAGTTAAAAAACCACACTCGTTAAACAAATTCAGATGTAAATCGGACAGTGTTTGACGAGTGTGAAATCCTGAATTATTCTGCAATCTCATCAAGTACTGCTTAGCTGGTGGCAGGGAAGTATCAAAAACTAGCAGTATCTTCGCGAGGTAACTCGCTTCGTTCATAGGGAGCTTCGGTTCTCTACAGGAGTCCTCAGGGACTTAAATCATCAGTTGCAGACACCCATTGCTGCAGCGGGCTAAAAGCTTGGGAAAACCCAAGTTGCGCCTACGTAGAACACAAGCGCAACCGACACTAGACAAGCAAAAAATCGCGGGTCGAATGTCATCACAGCCTCACGGCAAATCAGAACAGCGTTCAAGCAATTGAGCGCTGATTCAACATCACAACTTCAGCCGCAGTAAAAGAAGTAACGCAAAAACGTTCAACGTATTTGCACATCAAAGATGCCAAGCAACATCGGCATCCATAGTCACATCCTAACGTGATGTGGTCACCAAAATCGACATGCTCCAAGCATGTTGGTTGTGGTGGCCACGAGCGTAGGATGCCGACCATCCACAGCGCGCGGGGTTCTCCGTACATCTTTACTTCAGAACGCGGAGCGCCACTATCGACAGATGGCTTTCGGAAAACGTTGGCGCGTTTAGAGAAGAAAGCTGGTTTCGAATTGCGTATCCATCCTCATATGCTGCGCCACGGTTGCGGATTTAAGTTGGCCAACGACGGGGTCGATACGCGAGTGATTCAAGATTACCTTGGCCACAAAAACATCCAGCATACCGTGGCATACACCAAGCTCTCCATGGATCGGTTCGATGGTTTATGGAAGGGCTAAGCTAGTTGGTCTTATTTTTTTATTCTTCTTTTTTTAAATAAAAAAAACCTCCCCTAACCCCAGCTAGCCGCTGGGGTTATAGGGAGGTTCCTGAATTTTTAACTTAGCTGCTAAGGAAAAACCATGCAACTAACTATGCGCCTGGCGTCGCGCGATTCGTCTTGCAATAGGCCTGCCAGTGTTTGCCGTTGGCGCTGCAAGACGTGAATGGCTTTGGTTTGCTCGCGGCTTGGGGCAATACCCAATTAGGGATTCACTTAGCGCGCTTAGTGGACATGGAATACCCGTGGATAAATACTTCTCTGACGGGAAGCCCTCTCCTAAATGGGAAGGTAATATTATGGCGGAGGCGGACGGTGTAGTTGACGAAAGAAACGTAAATGACGTCATAACATATGGACGCCCTTACCTAACTCCAATCAATAGCGGTGCAGCTGGATCCGCGTCGCAAGACTCGGATCCAACACTAGTCCTCAAGGCTGTATGGCAAAGGGTGGAGATTGTTGGCACTAAACTAAGAAAGTCGTCAAAATGTCGTCAATAGTTTTATGAGAAGGTTCGCATTGTGCGAAAGATTGAAAATACGGGAGGATATAGTGCCAAAGTTGAATTTAAATATTCGCTCAGTGATATTTTTGTTTGCACTATTTAGTGCAATAGCAGTAGTGCCAGATTTCGCTTTAGCTAAGACGCCTTCTAAGGGGCGAATTCAGTTTCTGGTTAATGAGATGACTACAACTCCAGAGCGGCAACAAATTGCTCTCGATGAAATAGCGGGCTATGACGATGAGGCTGTGATCTACTTATTTTCCTATTTTTCGGATGAGCGACTGATAGCCGCCAAGGAAGTGAAGTTTTTGAATACGAGTCCAGGTGCTATTGAAAAATATTTTTTGACTACTGCTACAAAGGTACGTGAAGTTGCAATTCAATATTTTTGTTGGCGTACAGCGCGGTGCACTCCCAGTTTAATGGTGGATAATTTGGAAAAGATTCAACGTCAATTTGAGATTGACTTTAAAACGTGTAAGCCATCTGATGGCAAGCATTCTTTGTCATGTCGCGATAGAGCTAGGAAGCCCTGAAAATATGTGCTTTTGACTACTGGAGCGAGCTTAGCATGCGTACCAATCCATTTCCCTCGTGTTTGGATTGAAGTTGAATTACATAGCCAGTATTGTCGACTCGCTACTCGTACCTCGGGCATATCGCAACGAGCAAATTGGATATCTTCAAAACGTCGCTTCGCAAGAACTTGGTTTTTCAATTCGATTGGCGGCGACCTGCGGACTGCGTGCGGTTGAGCTAGATACAATTTCACGCGCTTCAGAAATCACAGAAGATCGTCGAGATTGGGTGCCTGAGCGTTTCGTAGGAATTCAAAATTCTATTGAGTATGTTGTAACTGGAAAGGGAGGATTGCGAAGAAAAATTTGTGTGTCAATGCTTCTTGCAGATGAACTTGAGCACCATAGACTTCCGACACCAATAAGAAAAATTTCGCGGGGAATTCATTACATGAAACTCTATGGAATTGTGGGAGGTCACAACTTTTCGCAGCAATTTTCGCGTTTGTCTTTTAGTGAGTTCTCTTGGTCAACTGGAGCCCATGGACTCAGGCACAGGTACCAATTGCGAGATTTGCGCGCCAAGGCCGGAACAGATACCGCGGATGCAAGTGGGGATATCAGAACTGCGCAAAAACAACTTGGCCACAAGAACTTGTCCATGACAGAGCATTACATTAAAAAAAGACGTGGTGATCGTGTTAATCCGACAAGGTAATAATTTTAGAAAATTGAAGAATGAAATGGAAATTGCGGAGCAAGCCAAGAATTGCGGAGCAAAAAAACGGCTCACATTGCTGTGAGCCGCATATTCCTTGGTGGCCCGGGGCGGAATCGAACCACCGACACAAGGATTTTCAATCCTCTGCTCTACCGACTGAGCTACCAGGCCAAGACCAAGAATTATAGAGATGTGGGCGTTAATATGCAAGCTTTTTATGAATTAACTTGCGCCCTCATCCTGTTGTGAGTCAATTCGCTGCTTTTTTGGCTGCCGTATAATGGAGTGATTATTTCTCTGTTTGTAAGGTTTATAGCGCGATGGCGACTCAATCTGTGCATAGCGATATTTGTATTGTTGGTGATGGTGCAGTTGGTAAAGCTGCTGCCTTGGGTTTGTCTCAGCAAGGTTTGCGTGTGACTTTGCTCGCACCTTCGCATGCGCCTTCTCATTTGCCGGCATCTGCGGCACCTGTTTCTGAGGATTGGGATGTGCGGGTGTTTGCGCTCAATCACGTGGCGCATGATTTGCTGAGTGATTTAAAAGTCTGGGGTGCGCTGGATCATGAGCGGATTGCCAATGTCGAGGCGATGCAGGTGTTTGGCGGTAACGCGGCGTCGGATGGTAAGTTGGGCTTTGATGCGTATGGCGCGCATGTACAAGAGCTGGCCTGGATTGTTGAGGATAAAAATCTGAACCAGGCTTTAGATAATGCATTGAAGTTTGCGCAGAACATTACGCAAGTCGCCGGACGTGCATCGCGTATGTCAGTAAATGACACTGAAGTTAGTATTCAACTTGAGAAGGGTGATCAGCTAACTACCGCTTTGTTGATCGGTGCTGACGGGGCTCAGTCATGGGTGCGCGGGCAGGCAGATATCGGACTGGACTATCGCTCTTACGGGCAGCAGGGAGTTGTGACGAATTTCGCTTGTGAAAAACCGCATCGCGGGATTGCGCATCAATGGTTTGTTGAGGATCTGGGTATTATTGCGCTCTTGCCTCTGCCGGGGCAGCGCGTGTCTCTGGTATGGTCTGCACCTGATCCTTTGGCTGAGCAGTTGTTGCGTGAGCCTTTAACGGCGCTGGCGGATCGTTTATTTGCGTATTGTGGTGAGGTGCTCGGGCGTTTAACACCTTTGGTTCCAGAGGTGGTTAAAGCGTTTCCTTTGCGTTTGATGCGACCACATTCGATGATCGCAGCGCGGGTGGCTTTGATTGGCGATGCCGGGCATGTCGTGCACCCGATGGCCGGACATGGGATGAATCTGGGTTTTGGTGATGTACAGGCTTTATTGTCGGTACTCTCCGCACGTGAAGAGCATCGCGATTGTGGCGATGCGCGTGTCTTGCGCCGTTATCAGCGCGCACGCACGGAAGAGGTGGCATTAATGCAGTTGACGACAGATGGTCTGGCACGATTATTTGGTACTGATCTGGCGCCGCTGCGTCTGGTGCGTAATCTGGGATTGAACTTGCTGGATAGTTTGCCTGTCATAAAGAGAAAGCTGATTTCTCATGCAATGGGTAAATAGCATCCTATTTTGTTTTTTTGTATTTAATTGACGGACACGAACACTAATGAAAATCAAATCACTTATCGCTGCTTTGCTGATGTTATCGGCAACTTGTGTCATGGCAGAGACTGCTCAAGAAGCCGCTGTAAAAAAATTGGTAGAGCCTCGCTTGAATGACGGCACCAAAGTCGATTCAGTGACCAAGACCCCTTATGCAGGATTGTTCGAAGTGCGAGTCGGTAGCGATGTCATTTATACCGATGAAAAAGCCCAGTATCTGTTTATCGGTAATGTCATTGATGCCCGCAATGCGACGAACTACACCAAGGTGCGTGTCGATGAACTCAGCCGGGTTAAGTTTGCTGACCTGCCTCTTGAATCGGCGCTTAAAACAGTTAAAGGAAATGGCAAACGCGTGATCGCGATTTTTGAAGATCCGAACTGTGGTTACTGCAAGCGTTTCCGTAAGAATTTGCAGGATGTTGACAACGTCACGGTTTACACTTTCATGTACAACATCTTGTCGGAAGACTCCAGCGTTAAATCTAAAAACATCTGGTGCACTGCAGACCGCAATAAAGCATGGGATGAATGGATGTTGAACGGCAAGGTCGCACCGACTGCAGCGGCGAACTGTAATACACCGAACGAGAAAATTTTTGAACTCGGTAAGAAGTTACGTATTAATGGTACACCGACGATTTTCTTTGCCGATGGTTCACGTATTCCTGGTGCTGTTGATGTCAAAGGTCTGGAAGAGAAATTCTCTAGCCTGAAATAAGAGTGACTACTAAGAGTGATTACTCGTTCGTATCACTTTCATTACGTCCGCCACTTCAGCCTCTTTAATATTACTGCATGAGTGAGAGCCAACAGTTCCTCAAAAAGTGGCGAGGTATTTTGCTCGCTGCGGGACAAGGCCGGCGGTTTGATCAGAGCGGGCAGCGCAACAAATTGTTGCAGCCTGTTAGTGATCAGCAGACCGTGGCAGTCAGCAGCGCCAGGCACTTATTGGCGGCGCTGCCTGATAGCATGGCAGTTATTCCAGCATCCTCAGCTTGTTCAATCTCTGCAATCCCCCAAGCTCCGGCAACGACTGTTCTTGCACAGTCACTGCGAGATACAGGATGCTACATTGGTGTTTGCCCGCATGCAGAGCAGGGGATGGCGGCATCGTTGGTGTATGGCTTGCAACAGAGTCTCGATTATCAAGGATGGGTCATTGCCTTAGCGGATATGCCCTATGTGCAGCCGTCAACGATCTGTCAGTTGCTATATGCTTTAGAGTCTGGTGCCGATATTGCCGTGTTGTGTTATCAGGGGAAGCGCGGTAATCCCGTGGCATTTTCGCGTACCCATTTGGCAGAGTTGCTTTTGTTGTCCGGTGACCAGGGTGCCAGAGATTTATTACGACGCTATCCTGTTGTTGAAATCGATGTCGATGATCCGGGGATTTTGCAAGACATCGACCGACCAGAAGATTTGCTGCCTTAAGTTCGTTTCAAACTTAAGGTGCGCTTTGCGGCAAGACGATTGCAAAATGTGCGCCCGCATCGGGACTGCTGTTCACCGTGATGCGTCCACCCAGTACACCTGTGACCAGGTTGTACACGATATATAAACCTAAGCCGCTGCCGCCTTGACCAAGTTTGGTCGTAAAGAACGGGTCGAATAAATGTGCGAGGGTATCGGCACCCATACCCTGACCATTGTCCCGATAATCCAGCAGAATCTCATTGTCAAATGTGTGAGCTGAGATCGTGATCTTGCCATTTTCCGTACGATCAAAGCCGTGCAGTAAAGAATTCGAAATTAAATTCGTGATGATCTGTTCTATCGGCCCCGGATAGCTATCGAGCTGAATCTTTTCCCGAATCTGGATATCGACGTGATGACTGGTGCGCTTGAGCATGGGCATCAGCGTGGTCATGACTTCATTGATAGTTGCTTCCAGATCAAACAGGCGACGACGTGCGCTCGACTGATCGACAGCGACCTGCTTAAAATCAGAAATCAGTTTCGCACTGCGTATCGCATTATGCTCAATCATCGTACCCGCTTGTTTCATGAGTTCGGCAGAATGAATCGCTTCACTGCGCCTTAGTTGGCCGCTATTGAGCTGAGTCAGGAACGCGGTGCTCTCATCTTTTAAAGTGGATGCGACGGTCACGATATTGCCAATCGGCGTATTCAGTTCATGCGCGATACCAGCGACGAGATTGCCTAGCGCAGCGAGTTTCTCGGATTGCACCAGATGCTCCATCGCCTGTTGCAATTCTTCCGTGCGTTCGAGGACGCGATGCTCCAGCACCTGATTCAAATTTTCCAGCGCGATTTTGGTATTTTCTAATTCAGTGATATCCAGAATTGCACCAATCATGCCATCGACCTCACCCAGCTGATTTTTGAAGACAGCGCGATGGAAAATCACGTAACGGGGATCACTGGACGTTTCATTGATGCGTCGCTGGAAGATTTGTTTTTCCTGAGTCCCGTATAGCTGCAGATCTTTTTCTCTATAAAACGCAAGCCTCTCCTGGTCTACCCAGTCTTCCAGTTTTTTATGAATAATATCGTCTCTGCGCAGATGCATCATGCTGAGAAAGGCGTCATTAAAACCGAGATAACGTCCCTCACGATCTTTATAAAAAATCGGAATAGGCATCGCTTCGAGCAAGGTCTCAAGGAAGTTTCTTTCCCGCAGAATGGCGAGCTTCGCCGCGTTCCGTTCAGTGATGTCGTGGATGCTGCAACGTACTAGCTGAGCCTCTTGTTTGCCAGGGAGTTTGATGAGCTGAATTTCGCATGGAACCGATGCGCCGCCTGCATTTTTACACAGCCATTCAAAACGGACGTCCTGCCCCGATAAGGCGGATGCCACATGTCCTCTGATGACCTCGGCGGCGTCCTGTCCATCCTCTTGTAACACTGAACTAAGTTGCCGCGCATTGAGATTGAGTAACTCCAGTTGCGAGTAGCCAAACAATTTTGCTGCATGCCGGTTCGCTTCAACAAATCTATTCTGGACGACATCGAGTACCAGGATCGCTTCAGGTGCATGATCAATCAGCGTGCGATAAGTCGCCTCACTATTTTGCAAGGCGATTTCTGCAAATTTTCGTTCCGTAATATCGATTAATGTCTCTAAAGCGCCGACCGTATTGCCGACCTCATCGACCAGTGGCACGGCCGTGAAATGCAGCCACTTGCCATGCTCACCGATACGGCTAAAGTAGCCCTCTGTCTCGATCGCACCGACCACGTTTTTGCTTAAAAAAACATTGCTTTGATAATGTGACTGTATCGCCTCGATGCTCAAGCCGCTCAAAATCAGATTGGCAAGACATGGACGTGCGTCGTGATAAAAGCCGCGCCACGCCTGAGTCGTGCCTATGATGTCACCGGCCTTGGTATGGGTCATTTGCTCCAGCAAGGCATTCCACTGCGTGACGACATGGCCCGCATTGATGGTGAACAACGCCACTGGCAGGCTTTGGTAAGTCTGCTGCATCTGATGTTCGATCGCGCTGACACGAGCGACTGCCAGCTTGCGATCAGTAATATCTCTGGCAGATGCGATGGAGCGGCGTTTGCCGTTGAGCTCTTCGATATGCAAGGAGACTTCTACCCAAAACAGGCAGCCGTCGGCGTGCCGTGCATGCCATTCAAAAAGCTGCGGGCCGTCGTTGATGGCTTTATTGAGCCAGGCCTGTCCCTCGGTTTCGGTGTAGGGTGGATAATTCGCGCTGAAACTCTCGATATTTAGCGTGCTTGCTTCTGTCTTTGTGAAGCCGTATAGCTCAGTAAAGCGCATATTGATATCGATCAGATCACCGTTCTCCAGATCGCGGATCACAATCGCTTCACTGCTGAAATTGAATAATTCCCGATAATTATTTTCGCTACGCTCTAATGCTTTCTGTCCATTCTTTCGGATATGGATCAGAAATAACAACATGCCAAATAAGGTAATCAGACTGATCAGCGTGACTGCGATTAACTGATCGTCAATGCCGAACAGCACAAAGCTATCCGTTGCGACAGTAATGTTGACCGGGCGTGACAAGTCTTGTACCGCTAGTGCCGGTACGGCGATAAGCAAGGTGATAATTCCCAGAATACGCCGCATCACAACAGGCAATCTGACCGATTGATGCGTAGGGAGTGGCGTGCTGAAAGCTGTCATTTGCGCAGTGTGGGAGGGCGTCGCCAGAGAGTAAATAGTAAAAATAAAATCAGCACCAGCAATGCCTGATTTTTTTCTTATCTTAACTGCCAAATCATATAAAAAGTGACCAGTACACCATTTTTAACGAACAAAGCGTTGTTTCAGGCATCTCTCGACGACATTTGCTAGCGATGTTCTTAGTCTAAATATATCTAATGTCGGTAAATCCACATAAAATATCGGCTTTTATGTCGCAGCATAAAAAATATCAAGCTAGCGTTTTATCAATTTGATGATTCGCCCGGTGCACACAGAATGCGCTCATAAAACTAACAATCGAAGCAGACAACGACATCATTAATGGATATTCCAAATAAACAACTGGTGAATAAACTCGGTTTTTCCGGTTTGATTCCTTTTATTCTGCTCAGTCTGGCATGCTGGATCGTGCACCCTGACTGGTTGGGTTACTTTATCAAGGCGCAACTTTCTTACGGCATTATCATCTTGTCGTTTTTAGGAGGACTGCATTGGGGTGTCGCTCTGATGTCTCAGAATCGCGATACAGCCGATACCCGTAAGGCACTGATCTGGGGGGTAATCCCGACCATGATTGCTTGGTGTTCAATGGTGAACATGGGTGTCGGTTTTCTGGTGCAGATCGTTGGTTTTGTCGTTGCCTATCAAGTCGATAAACGTCTGTATCTCAGCTACGAATTGCCAGACTGGTTTATTATCTTGCGGCTACGCCTGACCGTCGTGGTGGTGACGGCGCTGGCCTTGACTTTTGTTGCCGCGAATGTGCGTTAATTATTATCACCGTTTCAAGAAAGAATAAAGAGCATGACCAATGCCGCTGACAAGAAGACCTCTGTCAAATTAACTGCGAAGAGCCAAGCCAAGGCCAACCAGGCCGCCACTGACTCCGCGATTCACTATCATATCGTCCCCAAAGATCTGGCCGGACACTTGTATCAGGTGCGTCTGAGTATCGCCCGCCCCGATCCTGCGGGGCAAATACTCACGCTACCTGCCTGGATTCCTGGCAGCTATATGATCCGCGAGTTTGCTCGCAATATCGTACAGATCCATGCGCACAATGCAGGTAAAAAAGTGCCGCTGAAAAAGCGTGATAAGCATACCTGGCAAGCCGCTCCCTGCGAAGGCGCATTGACGATTGAGTACGAGGTTTATGCCTGGGACTTGTCGGTACGTGCTGCGCATCTCGATCAGCAACACGGCTTCTTTAACGGCACCAGCGTATTTTTGCAAGTTGCCGGGCAGGAGATGGCGCCACATATCGTGGACATTCAGCGTGCGGATGACATCGCATGCAAAAACTGGCGCGTCGCGACAGCATTGCCGGAGTTAAAAGCCAAGCGCTATGGCTTTGGAACGTATATTGCTGCCAACTATGATGAGCTGATTGATCATCCGGTCGAGATGGGCAATTTCGTCATGGCGAGTTTTGATGCCCATGGCGTGCCACATGATTTTGTCGTGACGGGCATTGTGCCGAATCTGGATTTGCCGCGCATCGTCGCTGATCTGAAAAAAATCTGTGAAGCGCAAATCAGCTTCTTTGAGCCAAAGGCCAGACGCGCACCGATGGATCGCTATGTTTTCATGACGATGGCTGTCGGTGATGGCTATGGCGGACTGGAACATCGCGCCTCGACTGCCTTGATTTGCAATCGCGCTGATTTGCCGTCGAAGAATCAGATTGAGATGAGTGATGGCTATCGCAGCTTCCTTGGTTTATGCAGCCATGAATATTTCCATACCTGGAACGTCAAGCGTATCAAGCCAGCAGCATTTGCCCATTACGATTTGCGGCAAGAGAATTACACCAGCCTGCTCTGGTTGTTTGAGGGGTTCACCAGTTATTACGACGATCTGATGCTGGTACGTTCCGGCATGATTGATGAAGCCAGTTATTTCAAACTGCTATCAAAAACCATCAATATGGTGACGCGCGGATCCGGACGCAAAAAACAAAGCGTTGCTGACTCCAGTTTTGATGCCTGGACCAAATACTATCGTCAGGATGAGAACTCACCGAATGCGATTGTCAGCTACTACACCAAAGGTTCTTTAGTCGGCCTGGGACTGGATCTGATGATTCGTGCAGAGACCGCAGGTAAAAAATCCTTAGACGATGTGATGCGCGCTTTATGGCAAAAATACGGCCGTGATTTCTATGAAAAAACCTTGTCCGGCAAACAGCAAGGTCTCAGTGAAACAGAAATCGAAGCGATCATCGAGCAAGCCACAGGCGTCAAGGTTAAGCGTTTTCTCGACCGCTTTGTACGCGGTACCGATGACCTGCCATTGGCGGGCTTGTATGAAGACTTTGGTGTCATACTCAATGATGCAAGCAAAGGAGCCAAGCGTGCCAAAGCCTCACTCGGCGTGCGCGTGGCGAAAGACGGCAATGATTGCAAACTCGCGAATGTCCACGAAACGCGTGCCGCGCATCGCGCCGGTTTATCCGCTGGTGACGTTCTGATTGCCATCAATGATTTGCGTGTGACCGCAGCCGATGCAGCCGATGGATTGTCGAACGCTCTGAGTCGTTATGCGGTAGGTGAGACTGTGCAATTGCATGCCTTCCGTCGTGATGAGTTGCTGCTAGTTCATGCCAAGCTGCAAGCCGACGATATCCCTGCGTTGTCGCTGACTTTACAAGAGAACAGTAAAGCCCGTTTGTTAACTCATCGGCCTAGTTATCAAAAGCCCGTGAAGAAATAATACTGAGTAGTAGTATGGGAATATAGATGGCTAATCCGCATATCAGACGAGCGGATTAGCCATTTTTTTATGGATACTCCCTATTTTTATTGTTTTTATAGAGAAATCTTCAATATGCGAACAGCATATTTATGTGATTAATTGGAAACTTTTTAAAGCAATCTATATCAGAGATTTATCATCCAGAAAATCCTGATGCATAAACCAATTTCCTTCAATCGCCAGCGTCTGTTGATCCTGCTACCGATTTTTCTCTTGCACATGGGCTTACTGCTTCTGATGCGTGAGCCAGTAGTGTATTCAGAGGCGAAAAGTATGTGTTATCTACCGCTATTGCAGCTCCGGCCAGACGCAGCATCGCCATTGTCTGCGTCAGCACCGGAGCAAGCGACTTCTCTTGCTGTTCAGCGCAAAACACGTGGGGCAATCGCGCCGAATTCTGCCTCTGATCGTCCCAGCGTTGATCAACCGCCGCAGCACACACGAGATCCGGAACATCAAGACCAAAAAGTCTCTGCTCAGGCGCTTGGTTCAGCCCGTAGCTCAGCTTCTAGTTCAGCCTTAGATCTGGAACGCATCCGTCAACACTTTCAGCAAAGCGAAAAGACGCGTCAGCATGATTTAATGGAGCAACAGCAACTGGCGCAAATAACCGTGACGCCAGAAATGAAACTACAAACCGAACTGGACAAAGCACATCGTGAGGACTGCATGATGGCGCGTTCGGAAGGGATGAAATTCGGCAATGTCACGGTGAAGGGGTTGCTGATCATTGCACCCGTTCTGGTCGATACGATCAAGGGCAAAGGATGCAAGTGGTAGCGCTATAGCGCTGTCCCAGTTCGGGCCGTGCTTCTGTATCTCTGACGTCAAATTATGAGATTAAATTTCAATGTAATCACGCAGTATTCATGCGCCTCGCAGGCCAAAAACACGCCATCAGCCGCATGAATACTGCGCAATCAACATTAACCAACATTAAAAAAACAGTTTCTGTAATTCTAGCCCAGGATTTTCTGCCCGCATAAATGCTTCGCCAACCAGGAAGCCATGGACGTTTGCATCCCGCATGCGTTTGACGTCGGCGTTGCCCATGATGCCCGATTCGGTGATGACTAATTTGTCTGGTGAGATGCGTGGCAATAAACCAATCGTTGTATCCAGCGTCACATCAAAAGTGCGCAGATTACGGTTGTTGATGCCTAATAGATTGGTTTTTAGTTTTAAGGCGGCGTCGAGTTCTTCGCCGTCATGCACCTCGACCAGCACATCCATCCCCAATTCATGCGCGCAAGCTTCGAGTTCTGCCATCAGACCGTGATCGAGTGCCGAGACGATCAGCAGAATACAGTCGGCCCCCCAGCTACGAGCCTGATATACCTGATAAGGATCGATCAGGAAATCTTTGCGTAGAGCGGGAATGCGGCAAGCCGCGCGTGCTTGTTTCAGATAGTCTGGCGCACCTTGGAAAAACTGTTCATCGGTCAACACAGACAGGCAAGCTGCGCCGTGGTCTGCATAACTTACCGCGATGTCAGCAGGTTTAAAGTCAGCACGTAATACACCTTTGGACGGTGACGCTTTTTTGATTTCAGCAATCACACCTGCCTGACCGGCGTTGATTTTATTTCGTAGACTGGCTTCAAATCCGCGTATCGTTGTACGTGCTTCGGTATCGCTTTCTACTTCGCCACGCAGGCTAGTGTACGGTTGAACTTTTTTAGCAGCAGCGACTTCATCGACTTTGACTGCCAGAATTTTATTCAGAATATCTGACACGATTACGCCCCTTTACCTAATTGCTGCGTGACCTGTACTAATTGCTCCAGCTTCGCGAGAGCAGCCCCGGAGGCGATGGCTGCTTGTGCTTTTTTGACGCCATCGGCGATCGAGTCGGCGATACCTGCACCATATAGCGCCGCACCGGCGTTCAGGCTCACGATATCGGTCGCAGCACCAGGTACGTTGTGCATGACTTCCATGATTTTGGCTTTGGATTCTTCTGCGCCAGATACTCTGAGCTGACGGTTGGAGACCATGTTCAGGCCAAAATCCTCGGGATGAATATCATATTCACGGATTTCGCCATTCACCAGTTCGCCGACCATGGTGGGTGCACCGAGTGAGACTTCATCCATATTGTCACGTCCCCACACTACCAGCGCATGTTGCGCGCCCAGGCGTTGCAATACGCGGACTTGAATACCGACCAGATCGGGGTGGAATACGCCCATCAAAATATTAGGTGCGCCAGCCGGATTAGTTAGCGGTCCGAGGATATTGAATATCGTCCGCACGCCAAGTTCTTTGCGCACCGGCGCAGCGTGTTTCATCGCAGCGTGATGATTCGGTGCGAACATAAAGCCGATACCAGTTTGCGCGATGGATTGCGCAATTTGTTCTGGCTGCAAATTGATATTTACGCCCAGAGATTCCAATACGTCTGCACTACCAGACGACGACGACACGCTACGACCACCATGTTTGGCGACACGCGCACCTGCCGCAGCAGTCACAAACATCGATGCGGTAGAGATGTTAAAAGTATGCGCGCCGTCGCCACCGGTACCGACGATGTCGATCATGTTCGTGGTATTTGCCAGCGGGACTTTGGTCGAGAACTCGCGCATGACCTGCGCTGCTGCGGTGATTTCCCCTATGCTTTCTTTTTTCACCCGCAGACCCATGGTCAGTGCGGTGATCATCACAGGAGACATTTCGCCGCCCATGATTTTGCGGAATAGATACAGCATTTCGTCGTGAAAAATTTCACGGTGTTCGATCAATCGCGTCAATGCTTCTTGTTGGGAGATGGTCATCTTATTTTCCGATCAAAAAGTTTTTCAACAGCGCGTGACCATGTTCAGACAGAATTGATTCGGGATGGAATTGCACACCCTGCAAATCAAATTCCTTATGGCGCACACCCATGATTTCGCCGTCTTCGGCCCACGCGGTGACTTCCAGGCAAGCGGGTAAGCTTGAGCGCTCAATCGCCAGTGAGTGGTAGCGTGTGATGATGTAGGGGCTGGGTAAGTCGCTAAACACGCCGACACCAGTGTGCGCAATCGGCGAGGTTTTACCATGCATCACCTCTTTGGCGCGGATGATCTTGCCACCGAAGGCGGCACCGATACTTTGATGTCCCAGGCACACGCCAAGAATCGGAAGTTGCCCGGAAAAGCGTTCGATCAAAGGCACCGAGATACCGGCCTCATGCGGCGTGCAAGGGCCGGGAGAAATACAGATGCGGTCGGGCTTCATCGCAGCGATTTCATCTAGCGTTATTTCATCATTGCGATAGGTGCGGACCTCTTCACCCAACTCAGCAAAATATTGCACCAGGTTGTAGGTGAAGGAATCGTAGTTGTCTATCATGAGTAACATTTATATCTCCCCGTCCAGGCCATCCTGCACTTGTTCTGCCGCGCGTAAAACAGCGCGTGCTTTGTTTTCGGTTTCTTGCCATTCCATTTCCGGCACAGAGTCGGCAACGATCCCTGCTGCCGCCTGCACATGCAGCATGCCATCTTTTAAAACACCAGTACGAATGGCGATGGCTAAATCCATTTCGCCACCGAAGGATAAGTAACCACAAGCACCACCGTAAATGCCGCGCTTGGTCGGCTCTAACTGATCGATGAGTTCCATGGCTCTGACCTTCGGCGCACCGGATAAAGTACCGGCAGGGAAGGTCGCTTTCAGGACATCGAGATTCGATAAACCGTCTTGCAGAATGCCTTCGACGTTGGAGACGATGTGCTGTACGTGGGAGTATTTTTCGATCACCATCTGGTCAGTCACTTTGACGCTGCCGGTTTTCGCGATACGGCCGACGTCGTTGCGTGCCAGATCAATAAGCATGACGTGCTCGGCGATTTCTTTCGGATCTGCCAGCAATTCTTTGGCAAGTTGTGCATCGAGTTCTGGTGTACTGCCGCGTGACCGCGTACCTGCTAATGGGCGTATTGTGACTTTTTTATTGCCGTCACTGAGTTGTTCGTTACGGACTAAGATTTCTGGTGACGCACCGATGATCTGCATATCGCCAAAATTGTAGAAATACATGTACGGCGATGGATTCAGCGAGCGTAATGCACGATACAGTGACAGCGGTGAATCAACATAAGGCTTGCGTATGCGTTGACCGATTTGTACTTGCATCAGGTCACCTGCCATGACGTATTCTTTTGCTTTTTCGACTGCTTTAAGGTAATCAGCTTTGGCGAAATCACGAATTGATTCGGTACGGACGGATGCTGATGTGACTGGCGCGTCCACGCTGCGGCGTAGCATGGCGCGCAAATCTTTCAGCCGCTGTCGGGCTTTGGACCAGGCTTCGGGCTGAGTGGGATCGGCATACACGATTAAATACAATTTGCCTGACAGATTGTCGATGACGGCGAGTTCTTCAGTCACCAGCAATTGAATATCGGGTAAGCCGAGATCATCTTTGGGGGCACTGTGTTCCAGTCGTTTTTCGACATAGCGCACCGCATCGTAGCCAAAATAGCCCGCAAGTCCTCCACAGAAACGCGGTAATCCGGGGCGCAGCGCAACCTTGAAGCGCGACTGGAATTCGGCGATGAATTCGAGTGGATTTCCTTCAACGGTTTCAATCACTTTACCGTCTTTGACGACTTCGCTGCGGTTACCGTAGCTACGCATCAGAGTATTGGCTGGCAGGCCGATAAAGGAGTAGCGGCCAAAGCGCTCGCCGCCCATGACGGATTCCAGCAGGAAGGTATTCTTGCCAGTGTTCTGGGTTTGCGCCAATTTCAGATAAAGAGTTAAAGGCGTTTCCAGATCGGCGAAAGCTTCCGCGATCATAGGGATACGGTTGTAGCCTTGCGCGGCCAGCGATTTAAATTCGAGTTCGGTCATGATGTGCTTTCAGCCGCCTCTATACAATTTGAGGATGAAGGCGGATAAGACTAGATGAAAAAAACGTGTTCAGACATTTGCTCAAGGGATAAGGGCGAGCAAACGCCTGCGCGGCATCAGGTAGATTGCCAGCATCGCCATAGCCAGGCCTCAAAGGTGCCTGGTGTGATTGCGAGACGTTTTATATCGGGAAACATTCGTTAGAGTGAGAACGTTAGTTGAATTCAGTGTGAATTTCATGCAGAAAGTAGTTGTGCTGCTTCCCACAGGTTGCCGACTATACCATCAGTATCAACATTTTGTATAGCCTCGCCGTGATTGTAGCCGTAGGGTACATGCAACACGGGGCAGCCTGCTGCACGAGCCGCTTGTGCGTCGTTCGATGAGTCGCCGATGGCCAAGACTTGCGCAGGACTCAGCGCAAAATCGCTACAGACTTGTAATAGCGCCATCGGATCCGGTTTTTTGCGTGGGAAAGAGTCGCCGCCATAAACGATTTCAAAATAGTCGCGCAAGCCTTTTTTCTCCAGCAAAGGCAGCGTGAAATTCATTGGCTTATTCGTCACGCAGGCGAGCCGCAAACCGCGGTCACGCATCGCATCCAAGCCTTCGAGCACTTTGGGATAAAGCGTACTGTAATCACCGTTAATCGCAAGGTAATGGCGCTGATAAGCGGCCAGTGCGGCTTCAAAGCGAATGGTAATAGCCGCTTCATCAAAATCCACTGCCAGCACGCGATGAATCAGATTTTCAGAACCTTTACCAACAAAGTTGGTAATCGTTGTGATATCCAGCGGTGCCAATCCCAGCTCGGCGCGCATACGATTAATCGCGATCAGAAAATCAGGTGCGGTATCGAGCATTGTGCCATCGAGATCAATGATGACGGCATGGATATGATTGAGCATGGAGTTGTGTGTGCTTAAGGGGACGGGGCTTATCTAGTAAAACGATATGGCTGAAGAAGTAAGCAACGATGTAACCAACGATGTAAATGAGCTGGCGGTATTTAACATGAGTACATCTAATGAGATCTTTTGTCAGAAAGAGAGAATTAACTAATTTGAAAATTTTCTAAGATCGAACCCGCAGTATCCATGCGCCTTTGCGGGCAATAGTGCTCGATAAGGCGCATAAACACTGCGTGTTTGTCCTGAATTTATCCCACTGTTGCCAATTCAGCGCGCATCGCGTTGATCACTGCCGTGTAGTCCGGTTTGCCAAAGATGGCCGAGCCTGCAACAAACGTGTCTGCGCCGGCGCGGGCAATGTCGGCAATGTTGTCAACTTTGACGCCGCCGTCGACTTGCAGCAGGATGTCGCGACCTGATTCGTCGATCAGTTTTCTGACAGCAGCGATTTTTTTCAGGGTGTGAGGAATAAACGATTGACCGCCGAAGCCCGGGTTGACTGACATCAGTAAAATCAGATCGAGTTTGTCCATGACGTGTTCCAGCACATGCAGTGGTGTCGCCGGGTTAAACACCAGACCCGCTTTGCAGCCGTGATCGCGGATCAGTTGTAAACTACGATCAATATGCTCGGAGCCCTCTGGGTGGAAGCTAATCAGGTTTGCACCGGCTTTGGCAAAATCGGGAATAATGCGATCTACGGGTTTGACCATCAGATGTACATCAATCGGTACCTGAACGTGCGGGCGTATGGCCTCGCAGACGAGCGGGCCGATGGTCAGATTGGGAACATAATGGTTGTCCATGACGTCGAAATGAATCATGTCAGCGCCAGCGGCGACAACGTTGCGAACTTCTTCCCCCAAGCGAGCAAAATCGGCTGAGAGAATGCTAGGAGCGATACGATAAGTGGTCATAGTCAATGCAAGTGGAGTCGAGATGCGCTATTTTACTCTTCTGCCCGCGGTAAGATGATGATGAATGATGACTAGGAGCGATGTGGCCGATGCGTCGTCAGACTACAATATGCGTAATCATGATAAGGAACAGAACCGTTGAAAGAACCTATGGCAGCGTATGAAATGCAGATTTCCGTAATAACGAAATATTTAGAAGAACAATCGAATCCTGATCATTCGAGTTTTGTGTTTGCCTATACGGTGACGATCAAAAACACCGGCACAGTGCCAGCGCAGCTGATTGCACGTCACTGGATTATTACTGATGCGAAAGATCATGTGGAGGAAGTGAAAGGGCTTGGTGTCGTTGGACATCAGCCGTTTTTGCAACCCGGGCAGAGTTTTGAATACAGCAGCGGTAGCGAGCTGAAGACGCCGCAAGGTAGTATGAAAGGGAGCTACTTTTGTGTTGCGGAAGATGGCCATCGCTTTGATGCACCGATCCCGGAGTTCGTTCTGTCCTTGCCGCGTACTTTGCATTAGTCGCCGTTATGGCTAGCTTGATGCGATTACCAGAGTCAGTTTCGATGCGCTGACTGCCAGACGGTAGCCAGATCTATTCTGGATCGGATTTTTGCTCTTTTTTTACTGGCGGTTTCTCAGAGCCGCGTCCCTGGAACATCGTCCACCAGACAATAAATACGAGCAAGAACATTGCTACACCGGCTTCTATTGCTAATAACCACATGTTGATTTCCTTATGTTGAAATTTTCCGCAATTCTACCCCTGACTGCTGTTGCCGTATTGCTGGCTGCATGTACGTCAGCCCCGATTGATAGAACGTCTGTGGCGATTTCGCCTGTAACTTCAGCCATACCGGCTCCGGTCACTACCGGGACAACGCCTGCGGCGATAAAAAATACAGACATATTGAAGCCAGCAAGTTTTAGCGCTTTACCTGGGTGGCAGCAGGATGATTTGACCGAGGCTTGGCCTGCATTTATGGCATCTTGTTCTGCATTGCGCACTAAACCTGAGTGGAAAGAGCCATGCTCTATCGCTAAAGAGGTCGAGGCAAAAGATAATGCGGCTGTGCGACTTTTTTTTGAATCTTTCTTTGTGCCGCATCAGGTAAGTAATCCCGATGGGACTGGCGAGGGTATGATTACTGGATATTATGAGCCTTTGTTAAAGGGCTCGCGAAAACGTGGCGGTGCATTTCAGACGCCTCTATATCGTACGCCTCCTGATTTGTTGACGATTGATTTGTCTGGTTTGTATCCGGAGTTGAAAAATTTGCGGCTGCGCGGGCGGGTTGTCGGAAATAAAGTCGTGCCGTATGCATCGCGTGCTGAGATTTTGCCTGCTATTGCGGGCAAGGAATTGGTTTGGGTCGATGACGCGATCGACGCTTTCTTTTTGCAGATACAGGGTTCCGGGCGCGTTGCGTTGAGCGACACAAATGAAGTCATTAGGCTCGCGTATGCCGATCAGAACGGGCATCCATATAAATCGATCGGACGCTATCTGGTCGATAAAGGCGAACTCAAACTGGAGCAGGCATCTGCTCAAGGCATTAAGGAATGGTTGCTTAAAAATCCAAGTCGCCAGGATGAGTTATTGAACGTCAATCCTAGCGTGGTATTTTTTAAAGAGGAAAAAATTCTTGATCCGGCGATAGGGCCAAAGGGGGCTTTGGGTGTTCCCTTGACGGGACAGCGTTCAATCGCGATTGACCCGCAATTTTTGCCTCTGGGTGTTCCGGTCTTTTTGTCGACCACACAGCCTAACAGTACACGTGCTTTGCAAAAGCTCGTAGTGGCACAAGATACCGGTGGTGCGATTCGAGGCGCTGTGCGTGCGGATTATTTTTGGGGTTTTGGTAACGAAGCCGGTGAGCAGGCTGGTCGTATGAAACAACGCGGCATGTTGTGGGTATTGCTGCCGAAATCTATTAATTGAACTTAGCTGCGAAGCTGCTGACAGGCCCGTTCAGTAGTGACTCAGATGTCATCGTTAATTTAAAGTGTGTATCAATAGCTAATGTATATAGCTCATATAAATAAGGAGGCTTGCATGGAATACCAAAATATTATTGTTGAGACGAAGGATAAGGTCGGTGTCATTACACTAAACCGGCCTAAGGCCTTAAATGCTTTAAATGATCAGCTCATGGATGAATTGGGTGCTGCACTGAAGGCATTCGATTTGAATGAGGCGATTGGCTGTATCGTAATTATCGGCAGCGAAAAAGCATTTGCTGCGGGTGCGGATATCGGTGCGATGGCGAATTATTCTTATATGGATGCCTATAAGAATGATTACATTACCCGTAACTGGGAGCAAATTCGTCAAATTCGCAAGCCAGTGATTGCGGCAGTTGCCGGCTATGCTTTGGGTGGTGGATGTGAGCTTGCGATGATGTGTGACTTTATTATCGCGGCAGAAAATGCAAAATTCGGTCAGCCGGAAATTAAATTGGGAACCTTGCCTGGCGCAGGTGGCACACAAAGATTGCCAAGAGCGATTTCGAAATCCAAGGCCATGGATATGTGCCTGACGGCGCGCATGATGGATGCTGCTGAGGCTGAGCGTGCGGGATTGGTATCGCGTATTGTGCCACTGGATAAATTACTGGAAGAAGCCATCGGCGCTGCAATGGTGATTGCATCCATGTCTCTGCCCATCGTCATGATGGTTAAAGATTCAGTGAACCGTGCTTATGAGACGACATTATCCGAAGGCGTTCAGTATGAGCGCCGTCTGTTTCATAGCAGCTTTGGTACGGAGGATCAGAAAGAAGGTATGAAAGCCTTCATGGAAAAGCGTCCGGCGAATTTCAAAAACCAGTAGGGAGCAGTTGGCCGCATATTATTTATAAAATATCGGTCAAAAGTTCTTGCAAGGTAGGGGGAGATTTGCTATAGTTCGGCTCCCGTCGAGAGGCGGGGAAGGCAAGAAAAGAAAGTGAAGCAGTTAATGCAGGTTTTAGAAGTGAAGAGTTAAGTGCGCGTAGTAAGCGTGTTTAGCGAAAGCGGCTAAAAAAGGTGTTGACGAAAAGTAGGAAGTGCTTCATAATCTCGCTTCTTTGCTGCTGACAAACAAAACGATT
>NZ_JBMPPC010000006.1:0-274335 GCF_049340185.1 Undibacterium sp. Rencai35W | reverse complement strand
CGACTACTTTGACCCCTAATCCGTTGATCAGGGCGTACACGAGTACGACGTGAAATGCAACGACCAGCCCTATCCCTAGCAACTTCTTGCC
This sequence comes from Undibacterium sp. Rencai35W, assembly GCF_049340185.1. NCBI lineage: Bacteria > Pseudomonadati > Pseudomonadota > Betaproteobacteria > Burkholderiales > Oxalobacteraceae > Undibacterium > Undibacterium sp. Rencai35W. The sequence continues at coordinate 274,244 of NZ_JBMPPC010000006.1, read as the reverse complement.
CGGCTCTTGCTGGCGATTTGAAAAATCCATACCTACTTTCCTCCGAATACCACGACATATTGCTAACAGGCATACCCATTTCAATAAATAATGAACTGGACAACCATTAAAAGGTGACACGCATATTGGGTGCCAATCTGACTTAAGCAAACTTCATGCTCAACGCAGAACGACAAACCGCATTTCGCCAAAAAAATGAATTATATGGCGAAGCAACCGATTGCGTACCCATTCTTTCACTCAATTTTTTGTAAATACAAAATAAATCCGATTTTAAAAGAATTTATTTTCAGCCATATCACATCGTGTATATGAGTGAGATCAGTGAATAAGTTGACCGTATTTACAGCTAAAAATTTATGTAAAAAAAAGCGTTTTTTTACATAAGAAATGAAAATGAAAGCATCAAAAAATTTTCGATGGCGCATGGAACCACTTCTGAGCACGCCCTGTCAATACTCGCCATTTTACATTTCACAAAAAAACAACAGCCAATTTTTCAGAGAGAAAAACAGATAATTGCCATGCATTCGATTTGTGCTTTGCAGCAAATAAATAGTGCATAGATATAACATTTATTACCGAAGTTACTTTTATTTTGCGACAGACCTGAACATCCAGAATAAAATTTTTTTTCATCTCAAAATCGTTGTGTATTCGACCGAATATTATGTATCTCACATTATGCATTTTGGTGCAGAACAGCATGGCTCTTGCCATTCATGCAAATAGAAAGATGGTATTTTTTACAATTCAAAAAATATCGCGCCATCTTGGTGCAAATAAATAAGAAAAATAAATTTTACTTTTGTGCTGTACCGTATTGACTTGCGTTATGGTTACGGCTTTTTTAGCCCCCTGCCTGCCCTGAGCCTTTATCCATATGAAGAAAGCTCAAAACAAGGTCAGAAAAATGAAGAGGTGTCGAGTAATGTTGGGTTCACTTAAATTAAAGCTCATTGCGTTTGGTCTGATCCTGATGTCAGGCGCGACGACCACCCTGGCACAGAATCCGGCAGACCCGAACAAAATCGTCAGACAAGCATTTGAAGGTGCGGATGATGGCTTTGATATGGCTAAAACATCCAATCACTATTCAGGCTGGGTCGTGAATGCTATTTTTGAACCGCTGCTCACCTATGATTATTTGGCTCGCCCGGCAAAACTGATCCCAGGTACGATAGAGGCGATGCCGGAAGTCAGTGATGCAGGTAAGGTTTTTGTATTCAAAATCAAGCCAGGCATCTACTTCGCCCCAGATGATGCATTTAAGGGTAAAAAACACGAGCTGACCGCGCAAGACTATATATATACATTTAAACGCATACTCGATCCGGTTAACCGCTCTCCTCACGCCAGTTTCATTGACGGCAAAATTGCTGGCATGTCCGAGGTTCAGGCAAAGGCAAAGAAAACCGGTAAGTTCGATTACGACATGCCCGTTGCAGGCTTAAAAGCGCTCGACAAATACACCCTCAGAATCGAACTCCAGGACACCGATTATAACTTTCTGTACGTGATGGCCTATTCTGCCTTTGGTGCGGTTGCGAAAGAAGTGATCGATACCTATGGAGAGCAAACCGGTCTGCATCCTGTCGGCACAGGTCCCTACATGATGGAAAAATATCTGCCTCGTAGCAAAATTTTTCTTAAGGCGAATCCGGAATACCGTGGCTACCTCTGGGACTTCCAGTCATCGGGCAGTGCCTGGGATGATCAGATCGTCAAAGTCATGAAAGGTAAAAAAATGCCGCAAGTCGGCAGAGTCGAGATCAGTATTATCGAAGAAGAACAATCCCGCTGGCTGGCGTTTCAGGATAAACAGATTGATATAGACAAACTGCCTCAGATCGCCGCACCTGCTGTACTTGACGGAGACAAGCTCAAAGCCTCCTTTGTCGCAGAAGGTATCAAAATGGACAGGGTCGCCGACGCAGGCCTGACTTTTTCCATGTTTAATATGCGTGACCCCGTTGTTGGCGGTTATACCAAAGAAAAAATCGCACTAAGGCGTGCAATCGTTATGGCTTATAGCAATGCGGACGAAGTCGCTCAGATGCGGCTTGGGCAAGCGATTCGTGCTGAGAGCATGATACCGCCAGGTGTCGTCGGATATGACCCCAAATATCGCAGCAGCATTCCTTACGATATCGGACTCGCCAACAAACTGCTCGATCGTTTCGGTTATAAACGTGGTGCTGATGGCTACCGCACAAAGCCTGACGGCTCACCGCTGGTCATTAAAAAAACTATGGAAGCGGCCAATATCTATAAGGTACAAGCAGAGATTTTTAAGCGTGGACTGGATCAACTCGGTATTCGCATCGACTTCGTGGTCAGCAACTTCGCTGACAATCTGAAAGCCGCCAGTGCCTGCCAGCTCGCGATGTGGAGCGGTGCCTGGAACGCCGATTATCCTGACGGTGAAAATTTCCTGCAATTACTGTATGGCCCCAAAGCAGGTCAAGGCAATCACGCCTGTTACGAATCGCCGGCCTACGATGCAATGTATAGAAAAGCCATGTCACTCCCCTCTGGCGAAGAAAGAAATAAAATTTATTCGCAGATGAGTCGTCAGATCGAGGCAGATACGCCATGGGCATTGCACTCCACACGTATTCGCAGCTGGCTGATACGACCATGGATACAAGGTTACAAGAAACACCCTATCCTACACGCAGACTGGCAATATCTCGACGTTGAGAAGCATTGAAATTGCCCATCAATCAGTATCAAGAACAATTCAGGACACTCAGAACTGTTTGGAACAGGTATAGACACAAATAAATACGCGAATAAAGTGAAAACACTAAGACGTAAAAGCATCAACTGAGGCCCGGTGTCTTCGTGTACATTTGCCAATATATTGGCTATGTATTGTCCATATTGTTGTCCATACAGTTAAACAAGTATTTTTATTCAGGTCGCTTTAACAAGGAGACCCACTCGCAATGAAGTCATCATCTATTCTGCACAAGCTACTCGTTTCGCATCGACCAAAAGTCTCCGCGCTTGCACTTGCTATCGGTGTACTCACCAGCCTCACCTTCCTCCCGGTGTCTCATGCAGACGCTGCGACCAGTCCGGCAGATCCTGACAAAGTATTGAAGTGGGTATTCAACGTTGCGGAGACCGGTTTCGATCCGGGTGCGGCAAAAGATTTATATTCAAACGGTGTTAACTACGTCATCTTTGAAACACTATATTCCTATGATTACCTCGCCAGCCCGGTCAAACTGATTCCGCGCGTAGCGGAGAGCATGCCGGAGGTCTCTGCCGACGCAAAAACCTATACGATTAAAATCAAGAAAGGCATTTTCTTTACGCCGGATGAAGCATTTAAAGGGAAGAAGCGCGAGCTGACCGCTGCCGATTACGTCTACACATTAAAGCGGCTGATGGATCCCAAACTATCCTCGCCGCATTCCTGGCTAATCGCCGGAAAAATTGTGGGTCTGGACGCTTTGGCCGCGCAAGCCAAAAAAACTAATAAATTCGACTACGATGCCAAAATTCCTGGCCTGGAAGTCGTCGATAAATATACCTTGCGGATTCACCTGAACGAGCCGGATTTTAATCTCGGCCTGATTCTGGCGCACAACCCGACCGGTGCCGTCGCCCGCGAAGTCATCGAAAAATATCAGGACATCCAGGGTCAGGTCATGTCCAATCCTGTCGGAACTGGTCCATACATGCTGGTGCCGGATGAATGGGTGCGCGGATCTAAAATCATTCTGGTGGCGAATCCCGATTATCGTGGCGACGTCTGGAATCATCAAGGCAGCAGCCCTGAAGATCAAAAAATCATGGCCGCAATGAAGGGCAAGCGCATGCCGCAGATTGGTCGTATCGAAATCAATGTCATGATCGAAGATCAATCGCGCTGGCTTGCTTTCCAGGGGGGCGAAGTCGATATTTTTGAGCTGGAAGGACCACTCGCTCCGCAGGCGCTGGACAACGGCAAACTGAAACCCGCATTACAGAAAAAAGGCATCTTACTCTCACGCATACCTGACCCCGAACTCACCGTGTATTACTGGAATATGCAGGATCCGGTCTGGGGCGGCCTGACAAAAGATAAAATCGCACTGCGCCGCGCCGTTGCGATGGCGCACAACGTCACAGAAGAAATCAATATTGTCTATAACGGCAATGCCGTTCCACTCGACTACCCTATCCCACCGGGCGTAGTCGGTCATGATCCTAATTATAAAAGCAGCATTCAATACAATCCGGCCGCCGCCAATATGTTGTTAGACAAATTTGGCTACAAAAAAGGGCCCGATGGTTTCCGCACCCTGCCCGATGGCAAACCGCTGGAAATCCGCTACACCGCACGCACCGGCCCGATCGGCAAGCTGCAGACCGAGGTCTGGAAAAAAACCTACGACTCGATCGGCATCCGCATGAAAGAAGATCTGGTGCAGTTTTCCGAAATGCTGAAGGCAGAAAAAAACTGCCAGCTACAAACACGCAATGCACCGTGGATCGCCGATTACCCTGACGGCGACAACTTCATGCAATTATTTTACGGCCCTAATACCGGTTCAACGAACAATGGCTGCGTCAAGATTCCAGAATATGACGCTCTGTACGTACAGTCACAAAAACTACCACCTGGTGCAGAACGCGATGCGCTATATCACAAGATGGCACGGATTATGGAAGTCAATACAGCACAAAGAACTGGCTTTGCCCGCTACAGAAACATGCTGGCACAACCCAGAGTCATCGGCTATAAAAAACATCCGATTATCTATGGCGAATGGATGTTCTTTGATGTTGAGAAAAATAAATAAGCCCTGAGATCGTGATCGACTTTTATCTATCTTAGGGTTCAAGCAAAATGACTCCGACAAGGCGTAGCAAGCAAGACCGTATCAATACCAATAACGATAGGGTGCTGCGACGCCGCCGGAATGTTTTGCCTGAGTCCTGTATACCAACAATCGCGTAATTAACTTAGTTAGAAAGTACTCCATGACCGCCTATATATTGCGCCGCTTATGGCAAATGGCACCCACGATGCTGGGGGTGATTTTGCTGGTGTTCTTTTTATTTAACTGGGTAGGCGGCGATCCCGCTTATATTCTGGCAGGCAAAATGTCAAACGCTGAGCAGATTGCAAATATCCGCACCCAGCTTGGTATTGATCAGCCTTACTATGTCCAGCTAGGAATTTTCATCAAGCAAATTCTTACCTTCAATTTCGGCACCAGCTGGAGCACCGGCGAGGCAGTCTCCTCCATCATCGGCACGCGCCTTGGGCCATCCCTCACGGTGCTGGTGCCCTTAACTATCATCGAAACACTGATTGCGATTGCACTTGCGCTGGCGATTGCATTCCGTCGTGGCAGCCTGACCGATCGTGGCGTTATGATTGCCTGTACCTTCGGCATGTCCATCAGTATTCTGGTCTACATCATCGTGGGACAGTATTTCTTTGCTTATAAATTGGGACTGTTTCCGGTTCAGGGCTGGGGTAATAGCTTTGCCGAAAATCTGTTCAAATATTCTGCACTGCCCATCCTGATTGCTCTCGCTGTTGGCGTCGCCCCCAATCTGCGCCTGTTCCGCACGTTTGTACTCGACGAGGTGAATCAAGATTACGTTCGTACTGCACGCGCAAAAGGTGTGTCCGAGGGTCGGGTCAAATGGGTCCATGTATTACGCAACGCCTCAATCCCCATTATTACGCACGTCATGTCAAATTTGCCTGCATTGCTGATCGGCGCGTTTCTGATTGAGCGCTTCTTCTCTATTCCCGGCATCGGTCGCGAGGTCATCCTGGCGGTGGAGCGTAGCGACTTCCCTGTCATCAAAGCGATCACTGTCTATGTTGCCGCCGCAACGATGTTCTTTAATCTGTTGACCGACCTGCTGTATCAAGCAGTTGATCCACGAGTTCAGTTGAAATAAGGTTTCCCATGTCAACGTTACAAACAAATCATACTGCCTCGCCTGGATTGTGGGCACTAGCATGGCGCCGGCTGCGCGCCGACAAAATTGCGATGTCAGCCATGTCTGTGGTCATCGCCTTTTTAGTAGTTCTGGTCTTATCGGCCACAGGTCTGATCGCGGCCGATTGGGAACAAGAGATTGGTGCCAGCTACGCGCCACCGCACTTCATCGGCGCGGACTCCTCAATGGCAATTGCCAGAGTGGCAGAAGAACCTTTACCTGATAATCCGCTGGACCCTTTAGCCGATGTCCTGCGCGAATTGCGTAAAGCGCCGGCAAGTCAGCAAGTAATTATTACCAATGAGTATGGGGTACCGGATCCACTCGCTAAAGAAATGAGCGAGATCTATACGGAGCTGGCGAAGGTAGGTAAAGCGACCGTTGCTGCCAAGCTCGATACCCTGCCGTTTGGTGCGGACAAATGGGGACATGACATCATCAAAAAAACGATCAAGGGTGCAGAAACATCGATCATCGTTGGTCTGGTCGCCGCCTTCCTGGCAACCCTGCTGGGCACACTGTTTGGTGCACTGGCGGGTTACTTCGGCAATCGTGTCGATGATTTTTTTAACTGGTTTTACAGCATCTTCACCTCGATTCCCTACCTGCTATTGATTCTGTCAGTCGCCGCAGTATTACAGCAAAAAGGCGTGACTACGATTATTCTGATCCTTGCGTTTACTGGCTGGACAGGCCCATTCCGCCTGATCCGTGCGGAATACATGAAGCATAAAAACCGCGAATACGTCTGGGCCGCTGACGCAATCGGTGCATCGGATTTTCGCAAGATGTTTATTCATATTTTTCCGAATGTCAGCCATGTCGCCTTAGTCCAGGTATCGATTCTGGTCGTCGGCTTTATCAAATCAGAAGTCATTTTGAGCTTCCTTGGTTTTGGTGTACCCGTTGGTGTGGTGTCCTGGGGCAGTATGTTGAATGAAGCGCAGAACGAACTCATTCTGGGCAAATGGTGGCAACTGGTCGCAGCGACGGCGGGGATGGCTGTATTAGTCACCGCCTTCTCTTTGTTCACCGATGCCCTGCGTGATGCGCTCGACCCCAAGCTCAAATAAGGACAGACCATGAGCCAAGAATCATTACTAAAAGTTGAGAATTTGCGTGTCTCTTTTCGTATCAATAAAAAAGAGAGCGTAGAAACTGTTAAAGGTATTTCCTTTGAGATTCCGCGTAATTCAACCGTCGCCCTGGTCGGTGAATCCGGTAGCGGCAAATCGGTCAGCTCGCTCGCGATCATGGGCTTACTTCCGCCCGATACCTCCAGTATTGCGAAAGAAAGCAAGATCACCTTCGAAGGCCGTAGCTTGCTCGATCTCAGCCTGGCTGAGCGCCGCCAGTTATGCGGCAAAGATATCTCGATGATTTTTCAGGAACCGATGACGTCCCTGAATCCGGTATTTACCGTAGGATTTCAGATCGGTGAAGTATTGCAATTGCATATGGGGATGAACGCCAGACAGGCGCGCACCAGAGCGATTGCCTTGCTTGAAGAAGTCGGCATTCCTGATCCTGCAACAAAGATCGATGCGTATCCGAGCCAAATGTCTGGTGGTCAGCAACAGCGGGTGATGATCGCGATGGCGATTGCCTGCGAGCCAAAACTATTGATCGCCGATGAGCCGACAACTGCGCTCGACGTCACGATACAAAAACAGATTATTGATCTGATCGAAGCCCTGCGTGCAAAACATAAGATGTCCGTGCTATTCATTACACACGATCTCGCACTGGTAGGTGAAATTGCCGATCAGGTGATCGTCATGCGCAATGGCGAGGTACGTGAAGCCGGTGATGTGAAGCAAATATTCGAACAGCCAAAAGATACCTATACACAAGCCTTGCTGCACTGCCGCCCTACTCTGGATTCGCGCCCGTGGCGTTTGCCTGTGATCGCTGATTTTATGAACAACCAAGGCGCCGTCATCGATCATAAAGAACGTCCCCGCGGTCTCAAAGGGGATGAAGATATCGTCCTCGACGTACGCAATCTGGGTAAGAGTTTTTATAGCCGTGAAGGTTTTTTCGGGAAGAAAGAATTCAAGGCTGTCGAAGGCGTGTCATTCAAACTGGCGCGTGGTAAGACATTGGGCGTCGTCGGTGAATCTGGTTCCGGTAAGACAACGGTGGGTCTGACGCTGATGCGCTTGCATCAGGCAACTTCAGGTGAAGCTATCTTTGATGGCAAGGACATCTTGTCTATGTCGAATAAAGACTTCTTGCAATATAAGCGTCGAATTCAAATTATTTTCCAGAATCCCTACGCCTCGCTGAACCCACGCTTTACCGTAGGCCAGATTCTGATGGAGCCGATGCAGATTCATCAGATCGGCGCCAATGACACCGAGCGCTCACAAATGGCCTACACTTTGCTGGAGAAAGTCGGTCTGCCTGCGGTGGCCTTTCACCGCTATCCGCATGAATTCTCCGGTGGTCAGCGTCAGCGTATTGCGATTGCACGTTGCCTGACGATGAAACCGGAAGTGCTGGTGTGCGACGAATCAGTCTCTGCGCTGGATGTGTCGGTGCAAGCTCAGGTATTGAACCTGTTACAGGATTTACAGGAAGAGTTTGGCTTGTCTTACATTTTCATCTCGCATGATCTGGCCGTCGTCAAATATATTGCCGACCAGGTGATGGTGATGAACAAAGGCAAAGTCGTTGAGCTGGCAAATTCAGATGACTTGTACCTAAATCCAACGCAGGCTTACACCAAGACCTTGCTCAATGCGATTCCGCGTGGCTTGCATTCTTAGTCCATCGCTTTAGTTTTGCTTCTGCATCGCTTCTGTGTCGGCTCTATTTCACTCCTACTTCGCTCTTTTTAATGGCAGAACACATTAAAACGAGCGAAATAGCCATAGGCTTGGGATTTTCAGCCTAATATTGCTTAGTACCTCATGTGGAAATATTTGCCGACTGAGCTTCTTGCATCTACAATTCCGTGCGGCTGAGGGATTCCTCTAATTGGCGATAGTAAAAATTTGTTCAGAATTATTTCAGCACAATACCGCTGGATGAGTACCGGATAAGTTTTGGCAATTAGGACGACAACGCGCTGAATTACCTCAATTCATTACATCACTACAACGCACCACAAACCAATACTGCACTGTTTATGCGCCTCTCCAAGGCTTTTTGGCCTGTAAGCCGCATAGACATTGCGGTAGCATAGGAGTTATTATGGGATTTCTGCAAGGCAAAAAGATTTTGATCACAGGTTTGTTATCAAACCGCTCTATCGCTTACGGCATCGCGAAGGCATGCAAACGCGAAGGTGCCGAGCTCGCATTCACTTATGTCGGTGAGCGCTTTAAAGACAGAATTACCGAGTTCGCAGAAGAATTCGATAGCAAACTGGTGTTTGACTGCGACGTTGGCAGCGATGAACAAATTAATGCCGTATTTGCGGATCTGGCCCAATCCTGGGACGGCCTTGATGGTCTGGTACATGCGATCGGTTTTGCACCACGTGAGGCGATTGCTGGCGATTTCCTGGATGGCTTATCACGTGAATCCTTCAAGATTGCGCATGATATCTCCGCATATAGTTTCCCAGCGCTGGCGAAAGCAGCACTACCAATGTTGCGCCAGGATTCAGCGCTGCTGACCTTGTCCTACCTAGGTGCGACAAAGGCTATTCCAAACTACAACACCATGGGTCTGGCAAAAGCCTCGCTGGAAGCCTCCGTGCGCTATCTGGCAGAATCGTTGGGCAAACGCGGTGTGCGCGTCAACGGCATCTCCGCTGGTCCGATCAAGACGCTGGCAGCGAGCGGCATCAAGGATTTTAGTAAATTGCTAGGCTTTGTCGCGGCAAATGCGCCTTTGCGCCGCAACGTAACGATTGATGATGTCGGCAATACTGCGGCATTCTTGCTATCGCATTTATCCGCTGGGATTACGGGCGAGATTACTTATGTGGATGGTGGTTTCTCTCACGTCATGGGTATTACGCAAGACTAAATCTGCATCTTGCAATGAAAAAGCGCTCTACATATAGAGCGCTTTTTTGTATCCGGTACTAATGAATAAAATATCAGGAGTAGTCCTGAGACTTAAAAATCAAAGGGCTGAAGGCCTTGGTCGAAATAGAGATGTAATCACCGATTTTTACATCGTCAATCTCATCTTGAGACGCAATAATTTCAACAATATCCTGCCCCACCAATAAAGACAAAATAAAAACCACTTCTTCGCGCCGGATCGCCAGAATCTGAGCACGTAAATTCAACTGCCCTGCCAGTCTCTGCTGTAAAAATACCTGTGCCGGGGTACCTGAACGGACAACCCGTCCCTGCTCCACCACTTGTACTTTGTCAGCCAGTTTGAATACCTCGCCGATATCGTGACTAACCAGGATAGTCGTCAAAGAAAAATCCTGATGCAGCTTCTGCAATTCGTGCTGTAAGCGCAAACGCATTGTCAGATCGAGGGCCGACAAGGGTTCATCGAGTAATAATAATTGCGGCTTTCTGATCAGTGCTCGCGCCAGCGCAACACGTTGCTGCTGCCCGCCGGATAACTGCGCCGGCAGTTGATCCTGTAAGGCAGTAAGTCCGGTCGCATTCAGTAACTGATCGATTAATGCGTCGCGATGAGGGTCCTTGCTATGAAGCGCATAGGCCAGATTGGCGCGTACACTCATATTCGGAAATAACGCGTAGTCCTGAAAGACAAAACCAATACTGCGCTGTTGTGGCGGCACCATGATTTTTTTCTCAGAATCAAACCAGCACACGCCATCGACCACAATCCGGCCATGATCTGGCACGGTTAATCCTGCCAGCATGCGCAATAATGTGGTTTTTCCTGCGCCGGAATCTCCAAACAGACCAAGCAGCTCACCACGCCCGAGATTCAGTTGTATATCCAGATTCATCACACCGGACGAACTCAATAATTTCTTTTGCAGGTTCAGCTCTAGCATGGCCATTTAAAAGGTTTTCAACATACGTTTATTGTTCAGATAGACCAGCAGCAAAATGGCAAAGCTGATGGCAAATAAAATCATTGCGTAAAAATGTGCTGCGGCATAATTCAAACTTTCGACCTCATCATAAATCGCAATCGATGCGACCTTGGTAACACCCGGAATATTCCCGCCTATCATCAGCACAACACCAAATTCGCCGACCGTATGAGCAAAACTTAATACGATGCCAGACAGTAACGCACTGCGACAATTCGGTAGCAAAACACGGAATAAGGTGGTCAGATCAGATTTACCCAGAGTGCGCGATGCCTCCCTGAATGAAGCAGGCAAATTCTGCAAACCCGATTGCAATGGATGCACCATAAACGGCAAACTGAAAATCACCGAACCGATGACCAGGCCGCTAAAACTGAACACTAACTTCAACCCCAGAGCTTGCTCCAGCCAGTGCCCAAACGCCTGTTGCGGACTAAAGGCAAGCAGAAGATAAAAGCCCAGTACAGACGGCGGCAAGACCAAAGGCATGCTGACCAGCGTCTCCAGAACCGGCTTTATACGGCTGCGTGTGTATGCCAGCCAATAGGCAAGCGGGATACCTGCACATAACAAAATGAAGGTGGTCAACAAGGCCAGCCGGAAGGTTAACCACAAAGGTTGCAGGTCAGGCACAGTAGCACTCATACGCCTGTATCCGTCAAGTCAGGAAGCAAACTCATCTCATTCGATTTCACTAAACCCTCCACCTGATCACCTAGCTCTAGCTGTAAATGACGTGCAGAGCGCGTTGTAATCACCGAGTGCAGCATCATGCCATCCATCTGCATGGCAACACGTGTCAGCAATTGTCCATACTCCAGCCCCGTAATGATGGACGGCATACGATTACGCAAGCTGATCTGACCAGATAAATTTTTCGCGAGTGCGACTTCTGTTTCTTTAAATAAGAGGTTCACCGCCTGGCCGTTCTTCCATACCTCAAGCTGATCAGCCGCCCCCATTAAGGTCGCAGTAAAGCAATATGGTCCGACCATCACATCGACAATCGCGACACTACCGTAGGCTTCGATCGCAGCAATCTTCCCGGAGAATTTATTCATGGAAGCAAATAACCGTAGCGTTCAAAAATTGCACGGGCTTTAGCGGAGTAGATAAAGTCAAAAAATTGCTGTGCAATTTTAGGATGATGTTCCTTACCGTAGTTGAGAACAACCGCGCCTTGCGCAATCGGCTGATAACTCGCCGCTGGCACATCAATCCATTTCCCCTGCCCCTTCATCTCAGCAGATAACACAACCGACTTGGCAGTAAAGCCAATGTCGGCTGCGCGCGAGTGGATGTATTGGTTGGTCTGCGAAATACTCTCGCCGAAAACGAGTTTGGCTTGAAGCGGCGCAGCAAGTTTGTAATATTGCAGACTATTCATCGCCTCCCGTCCATAAGGTGCGGTCTTGGGATTGGCGACGGCGATTTTATCGATAGCGGTGCTAGCAAGCAGTGATTGCCAATCACGCAGATCCACGTCCTTGAGTGTCCACAACACGAGCGCACCACGGGCATATACCTTCGGTGGCGCAGCGCTAAAACCTTCTTTATGCAGCTTATCCGGAAATTCCATATCGGCCGAGAGAAACACATCAAACGGCGCACCATTCATAATCTGCGTCACAAACTTACCGGAAGAGCTGAAACTGGCCTGTATATCATGCCCGGTTTCTTTTTTAAACTCGGTTTTCAAGTCTTCAAATACGTACTGAACATTGGCAGCAACAGCGACCGCAATCGTCTCAGCGTGTACCACAGGTACCAGAATGGCGGACAACACAAGAAAAATAAACGCAGGTATTTTCATTTCAATCCTTATTGACGATAAACTATGTATGTCTGTGAATAGAAGTTCGGCAAAACCACTCCGTCAATATTACCGCGCTCTTATGTACCGTGCATACGATGCGTACTATCGTGTCGCTGACCTGGCGGAGATAATTTTGTGCAAGTTCTGTATCTCTTGTTTCATTGAGTAATAACTCCTGACACTCTCCGAATTTTACAAACAAATTCCCTATACGTCTTTGACGAGTTCCGACAATTTCGACCTAAGCTTAAAACAATGACCTATCCGAATAAAACTGCATCGCTGTCGACAAAAATAGTAACAGTATCCATGCTATGTCTGGGACTGTTCATGAGTGACGTCAGGGCAGCAACTACTTGTGACAAGAACTGGCCAGAGTGGGACGTATTTAAAAAGAATTTTATCAATGAAGGTGGCCGTGTCATTGATGCGAGTACGCCGCGCCTTCAGAGTACATCTGAGGGGCAAGCGTATGCCTTATTTTTCGCCCTTGTTGCGAATGATCGCAAAAATTTTAATTTACTGTTGAGCTGGACTGAGGCAAATCTCGCCGAAGGTGACCTGACTGCGCGCTTGCCTGCCTGGTTATGGGGCAAAAAAGATGATGGTAGCTGGGGGGTCATTGATAAAAATCCGGCTTCAGATGCAGATCTTTGGCTCGCCTATACCTTGGGCGAAGCGGCACATGCGTGGAATGACAAACGGTACGCGGCACTCTCAACGCTAATTGCAAAACGCATCTTGCGTGAAGAGACCGCAACACTTCCCAAACTCGGACTGACTTTATTGCCGGCACCGAGCGGCTTTACTCCCAGTACAACGAGCTGGAAATTAAACCCCAGCTACATGCCGATTCAGGTTCTGCGCTGGTTTGCCAGTCATAGCGATGACGATCGCTGGGACAAATTAATCAGCTCATCGGTCTCGGTCATCACTCATTCCGCAATCAAAGGCTATAGCCCGGACTGGACTATTTTTGATGCCAGCAATGGCAGGCAAACCTTCATTCCCGATTTGCAAGGTGCAGAAAAAGGGAATGGCGGCTATAACGCGATTCGCGTTTACCTCTGGGCCGGCATGCTGTCAGAGCAGGAGCGATATCGCAAAGACATACTCGCAGCTCTCAAACCGATGGCAGCGCTGATCGAAAGCAAGGGTTATCCACCGGAATTGATCAACATTAATACGGGTGAATTTAATAAGTCAGCGTCCAGCGGCTTTTCTGCGGCGGTTTTACCTTTTTTAAAATCATCTGGCGCGCATAAAGCTTATGAAGAACAGAATTTACGGATACAAGCCCAGACCATCAAAACCGATGCGTATTACGATCAGGTTCTCGCCCTATATGCTCAGGGCTGGCAAGAGCAACGCTATCAATTTAACGGTAAGGGCGATGTCTTGCTAAAATGGAAGTCAGCTTGCAGCAAATAGCCATGTGCCAGCGGATTTCCGATAAATAGCTGCTTTTTCCTGAGAAATACTGTATCATCCCGTTTTTGCACTGCAATATAAATTTGTAGTGATTAAAAGTACCTTGCAGCACCGCAAACCCTGCATATTTGTGATGACACAAATAGTGCAATGTAAAAGCCCTCCCGCCCTGCATGTCCAGTAACACATCTTGGACATCATCCCGGCGCAAAGCTTTTTGTGCCGAAATTTCATCGTTTCCTTATTGGTATCCTTTGTTCATTTCGTTTGGTTGGCGTTGCTTTTTTACGCGTATTGCAATCGTATCTACGTTTGCTTTGCGCTGATTTTTAACGAAAGATTAGAATGACTTTTGAAGCATTAGGCTTACACACGTCCGTTATCCGCGCTCTCACTGATGCTGGCTACACCAAGCCAACCGGTGTTCAAGAACAAGCTGTTCCGGCTGCGATCAGCGGCCGTGATTTATTAGTATCCTCACAAACAGGCTCAGGCAAAACTGCCGCCTTCATGTTGCCAGCACTGCACAAATTTGCGACTGCAGCAGAAACTGCATTAGAGTCCCCGGGCAAAACACCCAACCAAGCACAACAGTCAGCACGTGCCCGTGGTGATCGTCCGCGTTTCGTTGCAGCAAAACCAAAAATGCTGGTATTGACACCAACACGTGAACTGGCTTTGCAGGTAACAACGGCAACCGATAAATACTGCGCTTACATGCGTCGCGTCAAAGCCGTCTCCATTCTGGGAGGCATGCCTTATCCGAAACAAATGCAATTGCTGTCACGTAATCCAGAGATCCTCGTAGCGACACCTGGTCGTTTGATCGACCACATGGAATCCGGCAAAATCGATTTCTCCGAACTAGAAATTCTGGTTCTGGATGAAGCAGACCGCATGCTGGATATGGGTTTCATTGACGATATCGAAAAAATCGTCGCTGCCACACCAGAATCACGTCAAACCATGTTGTTCTCCGCAACACTGGATGGTGTTGTTGGCAATATGGCTCGTCGTATCACTAAAGATCCAATGATCATCCAGATCGCCGGATCGGCATCCAAGCATGAAAATATTCAGCAAAAAGTCCATTTCGTGGATGATCTGTCTCACAAAAATCGTTTGCTGGACCACTTGCTGCGCGACGAAACAGTGGATCAGGCTGTGATCTTCACTGCCACCAAACGTGATGCAGATACGATCGCCGATCGTCTGAATATCGCTGGTTTCGCAGCGGCTGCATTGCATGGCGATATGCATCAAGGCGCACGTAACCGCACACTCGACGCATTGCGCCGTGGTCAGGTTCGCGTTCTGGTAGCAACAGACGTAGCGGCACGTGGTATCGACGTCCCAGCAATTACTCACGTATTCAACTACGATTTGCCGAAGTTCCCTGAAGATTACGTCCACCGTATCGGCCGTACTGGTCGTGCTGGCCGCAATGGCGTGGCAGTTTCTCTGGTAAATCACGCAGAAGGCATCAACGTAAAACGTATTGAGCGCTTCACCAAGCAATTAATCCCTGTCGATGTAATTGAGGGTTTTGAACCGAAGAAAACAGCGTCACCTGCCCGTAGCGCAGCACGTAAGCCAAGCGGCTGGCGTCCAGGCGACAGCCGTAGTGCTAACACAGGCACTGGCGGCGGCTATCGCGGCAATAATGCAGCGAACGGCAACCGCAGCGAAGGCACAGGCTACGGCGCAAGCAAGCCAGGCCAACGTACTTTCAGCAAGCCAGCTGGTAGCACCGCCGGTGCGCCACGCAAAGAAGGTAGCGGCGGTTACAAAGGCACTCGTTCAGGCGATACCGGTGCACGTCGCTCTTTTGGCGATCGGTAATCGACTGGTCAGCAGGCAATAAAAAGCTTCAGTTGTAAGCAAAAAATAAAAGCGATCACTTTATGTGGTCGCTTTTTTTATATTGGCTATCACGATAGAGACTTATACATAGAGCAGTTATCTCGTTTACACTAAGCGATTAGACCATAACAGAATTATTCTGCAAATTACCTCACCCCATCAAGCCTCAAAATGACCTCAAGTACAGTACCTGTTCGACTAACTTCTTTTTCTCATGGCGGCGGCTGCGGTTGCAAAATAGCGCCTGGTGTATTGTCCGAGATTTTAAAAAAATCGACAGGATTCCCCGTTCCTGCTGCTTTGATGGTGGGGATAGAAACCGCCGATGATGCTGCCGTATATAAGCTCAATGAAGAACAGGCGCTGATTGCGACAACTGACTTCTTTATGCCCATTGTTGATGATCCCTTCGATTTCGGGCGGATCGCAGCAACCAATGCGATTTCTGACGTCTATGCAATGGGCGGCACACCGATTATGGCCTTAGCTTTGGTTGGCATGCCCGTCAATCAATTACCCATTGATGTAATTGGGAAGGTCATCCAGGGAGGCGAATCGATTTGTGCTGAAGCTGGGATACCAATTGCAGGCGGACATACCATCGACTCTGTTGAACCTATTTATGGTTTAGTCGTGCTGGGCTTAGTACATCCGTCCAAAGTCAAACGCAATGCAGGTGCCAAAGTCGGCGATAAACTGATACTGGGTAAGCCACTAGGCGTAGGTATACTATCTGCCGCGCTTAAAAAGCAAGCTTTAGATGATGCCGGTTATGCCAGCATGATCAGCAATACCACCAAACTCAATCGCCCGGGAATCGCTTTATCCAACATGGCAGGCGTGCATGCACTAACCGATGTTACTGGCTTTGGTTTATTGGGTCATTTATTGGAAGTGTGCAGAGGCGCAGGCGTTGCCGCAACATTAAGCATGTCCGGGATTCCCCTGCTGCCAAATGTCCTGGCATTGGCCGAGGCCGGGTATATCACCGGAGCATCAGGGCGAAACTGGGCAGCCTATGGCACAGATGTTTTACTCGATCAAAAAATCACAGCAACTCAACAGGCTTTGCTAAGCGATCCGCAAACATCGGGAGGCCTGCTGGTCGCCTGCGCCCCCGATGATGTCCCGGCAGTACTGGCACTATTCCAAGCGGAACATTTTTCGGAAGCAGCGGTAATAGGAGAAATTATTGCAGGTTCACCAGTTGTCCATGTTGGTACCTGAAGCCATATCATCGTTACACTAACATTTATACTCTGCCTCAATTCCGCACGTTGACTCCGTTCAATTTTACTGACTCACTATTTACCTTCATTTAAGTACATCATGAATCAATTAGAACAACTCAAAAAATACACGACTGTCGTTGCCGATACCGGCGATTTTCAGGCAATGAAAGCTTACACTCCACAAGACGCGACAACCAACCCGTCGCTGATTCTGAAGGCGGTCCAAAAGCCGGAATATCGTCCTATGTTAGAGACGATTATCACCACTCATACAGGTAAATCCATCGATGACATCATCGATCATTTGCTGGTTGCGTTTGGCTTAGAAATTTTGAAAATTGTTCCAGGTCGCGTATCAACAGAAACAGACGCACGCCTATCCTTCGATACGGCGGCCACAGTGGCAAAAGGCCGCAAACTCATCGCCCTGTATGAAGCAGCAGGAATTGCGCGTGACCGTATTCTCATCAAAATTGCATCTACATGGGAAGGTATCCGTGCGGCTGAGATTCTCGAAAAAGAAGGTATCCGCTGCAATATGACATTACTGTTCTGTCTGCCACAAGCCGTTGCCTGCGCAGAAGCTGGCGCGCAACTCATCTCGCCATTTGTCGGCCGTATTTATGACTGGTATAAAAAGCAAACCGGACAAGAAATTTTCGGCGCAGATGATCCAGGCGTTTTATCCGTAAAAAAGATTTATACCTACTACCGTAAGTTTGGCTACGACACCGAAATCATGGGTGCCAGCTTCCGCAATACATCACAAATCCTTGAGTTAGCGGGCTGTGATCTATTAACAATCAGCCCGGATCTGCTACAAAAACTCGCAGACTCAACGACGATCGTATCGGCAAAACTTAATAAAGAAGCCGCTCTGGCATCTGACATGCAAAAAATCAGTCTCGACGAAAAAGCCTTCCGCTTCCAGCTGAACGAAGATCCGATGGCAACAGAAAAACTATCCGAAGGAATACGTCTTTTCTGCGCGGATACTGTGAAGCTTGAGGAATTAATTATGAGCCTAAGTTAAGTTCCTGAGTTTGTACTTCTGATTCGATTGCAAAGAATTGGTATGAAATAAAAAAGGCACAAAATGTGCCTTTTTATTCAAAACTATCATCAGTCAGTATTCGCATCAAGAGATGCGCTCATGTCAGAATACAAAATGACGAATCAGGTATTTATTTGAGCGATAGCAGGATTCAAATCATGCCAGCATACTGTACAAACCCGTACACGCAATTCCAACACCACCAAGCTGTACTAAGGACCTCCATCTAGAATTACTTGCGAACCAGGACAAACCCAAACCACAGGCATGTAACAATAGTGTTGCAATAACGAAACCGCCACCTGCTAGTAACATCGAAGAGCTCGCGGATATTTCCTTCCCATGCGCATACCCATGCAAAGCGCCAAACACAGATACGATAAGCGTCGCTGACCATAATGGCATTTTGACGGCAAAAGCGATTAACAGGCCAAGTACCGCTAGCGAGCTTGCTATACCTGGTTCAACCAGCGGCAATGGATAACCGGAGCGCGCAAACACGGCGCCTGCCACCATCATCAGCGGGAAACAAACAGGCAATACCCATAAAGCTGCGCGCTTATTTTGCGCAGCCCATAAACCTATCGCGACCATCGCCAGAATATGATCCAGCCCGGAAAACGGATGCGCAAATCCATCGGCAAATCCCATCACCTCCATATGCACGCCATCATGTGCGAAAGCCGACAAGGCATATACGGATAAGAGGCCGCCAATAACAGCCCGGTATAAGGTTTTTTCGCTGATACGCACTTTATTCTCTCCTATAAAAGCGCACTTATTTGGCGCAGATCGTCAATAGTATTTATTTTGAGCAAAAAGTATGCCTTGCGCTTGCTTGGCCGGGCTTGATCGGACTTAACCGCTTACGACAGTACGGATTCAACGCCGCGATTCGCTAATTGATCCGCCCGCTCATTACCTGGATGTCCGGCATGTCCCTTCACCCACTTCCATTCAATCTGATGAGTAGCCTGAGCCTGATCGAGTTGCTGCCACAAATCGACGTTCTTTACGGGCGCTTTGGATGCCGTCTTCCAGCCTTTGGCCTTCCATCCCTGTATCCATTCTGTAATCCCTTTTAAAACATACTGACTATCAGAGTGCAAGGTGATATGGCAAGGGCGCTTTAGCACCGACAAAGCCTGAATTACTGCCATCAATTCCATGCGGTTGTTAGTCGTATCTTTTTCACCGCCAAACATTTCTTTCTTGTTCTCACCGGCAATCAACAAGGCCCCCCAGCCACCCACGCCCGGATTACCTTTGCAAGCACCATCTGTAAAAATTTCTATCTTATCCATGATTCTTATTGCGATTGGTCACGGGCACTGCATTGCCGCGTGCTGCACGTTTATGCTTCCATGCTGGACCAATTAAATGCATTCCTTTAATCCGTTTAATTGCTTGTATAGTGTAAGTTGCGCCGAAATAAGGCCACCACCTCGATCCCGCATTTTCCATCAAACCGCTGCGCTTTAGCCATTTCTCCGCCCGAAACGGTGGTGCATAACAGCCAAAATCGGTGTGATTCACCTCCATATTCAAAAGCTTAAGCCAGTCTTTCATCCTCGGCACGCTGATGAAATCACCTTCTTTCGGTAAAAAATAATTCCCGGCAAGACGCCCTGCCGCTTGCCGGGCACCCCACAGACTTGCACGATTAAATCCGCAAATAATCACGCGGCCTTCAGGAATCAAAATCCGCTCTACCTCACGCAAAATCTGATGGGGTTCTTCGGCAAATTCTAATATGTGTGGCAAGACAACGAGATCAATACTATGCGAATCAAACGGCAGTTCACAAAAATCGTGACAAAGCACGATAGGCGGCACAACAGGATTCACACGATCTGACATATCGGCCGCATCAGATAAGTCAGATATAGTCACCATGTCACGTTGCTTAGCTGGTGATGCTAGCAAGCTGTTATTCGTCCGCCATTTATTAGGCATACGATTCGCTCTCAAGGCATCAATTTGTGGCAAGCCGATTTGCAATGCATTAAAGCCAAAAATATCTACAGTCAGCTGATCGAGCAATGTCTGTTCCCATTCGAGAATATAGCTGCCTGCTGGCTGAACCAGCCATGCACCGAGGTCTATAATGGGACTTTTATCTGTATTCATCTCAAATTATGATTAGTCTGGACAACTCGCCAAATGCATTTTCAGCCCAGCATCCGGGTAGCAAAAAAGCTGCGCTCAGTATATTGACTGTACCCGCATTTGACGACAACTATCTGTGGCTTATTCATAACGGCGCAAATGCAGTCGTTGTGGATCCAGGCGATGCCAATGCCATCATTGCTGCACTAGATTTACATCAATTACGCTTAACAGCTATTTTACTCACACACCACCATAACGATCATATAGGTGGTGTTCCGTCATTATTGCAACACTATAAAGTCCCAGTCTACGGCCCGGAGAATGATGGTATCGCCGCAGTAACTCATCCTTTACAGCAAGATCAAAAATTGACTTTATCAGAAATAGGGTTAACGCTGAATGTACTGGCAGTACCAGGCCATACCTCTGGTCATATCGCTTACTTCGCCCCTGAGCAGCATTGGTTGTTTTGTGGCGACACCTTATTTGCCGGTGGCTGCGGACGTTTATTTGAAGGCACACCTACGCAAATGCTGCAATCACTGGATCGTTTAGCAGCATTACCAGAGGACACCGAAGTGTACTGCGCCCATGAATACACGATGTCTAATTTGCGCTTTGCCAGAGAAATAGAGCCGGATAATCAAGCGTTACTGACACGTATCGCCGTCGAACAAAAAAAACGTGATGAAAATATCCCGACCATACCAAGTCAGATCGGCCTGGAAAAACAAACCAATCCATTTTTGCGTATCAGGGAAACTGCTGTCATTCGTCGCTTAATCGACGCTGGTAAAATCTCGGCAAATCAAAGTGACGCGAGCAACTTTGGTGCTTTGCGCGAATGGAAAAATAATTACCGCTAGACGATGCCTCAAGGCATATGCCAACTGATCAGAATGCAGTGAGGCTTACTGCATTGCTTCTCATGTCCTTCATCACACTTTTTATCACACTCTTTATCACATTCACTAATAGCAATGCTGATTAAAAATTGCACAATCTGAACGACTTACTATGCATTTAGAAAAAACGCCGACAACATCGCTCGCAATTTTTTGCAAAGTTGTAGACAACTACGGCGACATCGGCATTTGCTGGCGTCTTGCCAGGCAACTAGAACAAGAACATCAGATCGCCGTCACCTTATGGGTAGACGATTTGCACAGCTTTCAACGAATTTGTCCTGCCGTTAATATTCATTGTGATGAGCAACGGCTCGCTAATGTCGTCATCAAACGTTGGCATAATCAGGAAGCACAGTTTACGCCTGATGATATTGCGGACATTGTGATCGAATTTTTTGCTTGTGATATTCCGCCAGCCTACATTACGGCAATGTCCATGTGCGTGCCGCGTCCGGTTTGGTTAAATCTCGAAGGCCTGACTGCCGAAGAATGGGTGGAAGGTTGCCATACATTACCATCGCCACATCCCAGACTGCCGCTGACAAAGCATTTTTTCTTCCCCGGATTTACTAATAAAACCGGCGGTTTATTACTTGAGGCCGAGCTGGAGAAAAATCGTAAAGCCTTTCAATCCGATCCCGTTGCAATCAGGAATTTTCTTGCGCAATTAGGGGTTACGCCACCGGAAATGACCGCATTCAAAGTCTCTTTATTTTGCTATCCGCAAGCACCTGTTTCAGCATTATTCAAAGCCTGGGAGAGCAGCAGCTCCCCTGTCATTTGCCTGGTGCCAGAAGGAGTCGCCTCATCGGCAGTCGGAATGTTTCTCGGCGAAGAAGCCCTTGCGGGCACCTCGTCAACGCGGGGCGCATTGACAGTTCGCGTACTGCCTTTTGTTCCCCAGCCAGACTACGACAAACTGCTGTGGGCATGTGATCTCAACTTTGTAAGGGGGGAAGATTCTTTTGTCCGCGCTCAATGGGCAGGCAAGCCATTCATCTGGCATATTTATCCTCAAGACGAGAACTTGCATCACGTTAAATTGAAAGCATTTTTACAGCGTTATTCGCCGGACATTGCGAGTGCTATCACATTCTCCTTAGCCTGGAACAACGCTCTGAATCATGAGGATGCTGTTGACTGGTCCTTAATGTGGCCATCGTTTCTGGCAGATATACAAAAAATTACGAATCGCTCTATCGATTGGCAAGCGCAATTGCACAAAAATGGTGATTTAAGTAGCAATTTACTCAGGTTTGCCCGCTTACTTAAGTAATTAGCGGGTAAAAATGAGGTAAAATGTGCGGTTAATTTTTGACGTATTTGAAAACGACTTATCTAATTCAATCAGACGTAGGCTTGCAAGGCTCACTACCCAAAGTAGCCAGTAGGTGACAGATGATTTTTATGCAACCACCTTTTTACGTATATTCACTATGAAACCTGCAAAAGAAATTCGTGTTGGCAACATTATTATGGTCGACAGCAAGCCTATGATCGTTTTGCGTTCTGATGTCAATGGCTCCAGCCGCACGGGCTTCACCTACAAGTGGAAGATGAAGAATCTGCTGACAAACAGCCCGCAAGAAAACGTATTCCGCGGCGATGACAAATTCGACGTCGTTGTACTGGACAAAAAACCGGTTACCTATTCTTACTTTGCCGATCCTTTGTTTGTATTCATGGATGCGGACTATGAGCAGTACGAAATTGAAGAAGAAAATTTGGGCGATGCATTGCATTACCTGAAAGACGGCATGGAATGCGAAGCGATTTTCTATGATGGCAAAGCCATCTCGGTCGAATTGCCAACGACGATCGCACGTCAGGTTATCTACTCTGAGCCAGCAGTTAAAGGCAATACATCAGGCAACGTGTTAAAAGAAGCGAAGATCGAAAATGCGATCGAAGCGCATTGCCACACAGTTCAAGTGCCACTGTTTGTGAGCCAGGATGATGTAATCGAAATCGATACGCGTACCAACGAATACAAGCGCGTAGTACGTAACTAATACTCGTTGTATTTGCCGGAATACCGGAGTAAAAAAAGCTGCCGCACCTGTTAATCAGGCCGGCAGCTTTTTTTCGCCCATCGATTTGGTAGCGCTAACTACCGGATTTGACTATCTTGATTCCAAATTTGTAAGCCTCTGATGCGATGGCGTCAGGACTTGCCTTCGCAGGACTTACGCTGACCAAAGAAAAACGATAAGCGCCATAGCTAGCATCACCTGGCAAATTCATCGCGGGCGGTGCAGATGTTCCGATTACCAGTTTTTCTTCCGCCTTACCACTCATACTGACTTTTACACTCACTGTTGCCTGCCCTGCCCAGACGCAGCGCGTATTCACAGGGCAGCGACTATCGGTAACATCCGTCACTTCAAGTTTTAACACCCCGTCTGCAGAAGTCACTGGTTGATGATAAGCAAGCGAGATCACTTGTGGTTCCTGATCAGTCATCGCAATTTTCTCCGGAGGTTTTGCAGCACAGGCACTCATCGTCAGTCCTGATGCCAGCAGTATCAACATAGCAGTCATTGAAGTTTGGCTCTGGCGAATACCTTGAAAAATTCGCTGGAGTCCAGATTGAGCAAATACAGGCATAACGTCTCCACATAAAATGAAACCGAAACCGATTAAACATAATCGACAAGATTGTCAGATTAACATAATTAAAAGCAAATGAATAAGGAATGCCACTCCAGATTTTCTGACCAACTCGCCCATCCCTTATACCTTGACAGCATATAAACAGACGCATTGATTCTTTTACTTTATGCTAAGCAAGACCTACTATCGCTTTTTTGAACGCAGCATGGTACCTAAGAAGCGTTCAGGCATTTTTAAGACACGGAGTAATACCATGCGTTTATTCGCACGTACGACATTGGTCGCATTAAGCACGGCCAGCGCATTGCTGTTTGGCGCAATCTGGACCAGTCATAGCGAGGCCGCTGATTTGCGTATAGGCTTATCGGCTGATGTAACCTCATTTGATCCGCACTACGTCAATAGCGGACCTAATAATTCTTTTGCTTTTCACGTGTTCGATGCATTGGTTAATGTCGACGCCAACGGCAATCTCGTGCCTGGATTGGCAACATCCTGGAAGGCGATCGATCCATTAACCTGGGAGTTCAAATTACGTCATGGCGTAAAATTTCATGACGGATCGGAGCTGACGTCGGCTGACGTCATTTTTTCACTGGATCGCCCGGCCACACTGCTCACTAGCCCTGGTCCTTTCACCAGCTACACCAGACAAATCGTCGGCAAACAAGCCGTCGATGCCTATACCGTTCGCTTAAAAACAGCAATGCCTTACGGGCCGCTGCCATTGGATGTTAATTCGATTTTTATCGTCTCGAAAAAAATTACTCAAACAGCGAGTACTGATGATTTCAACAGCGGCAAAGCGATGATCGGCACCGGCCCGTTTAAATTCATCAAAGCCAAACGTGGCGAGAGTATTGAGCTGATTCGCAATGATCAGTATTGGGGTGAAAAACCCACTTGGGACAAAGTGACTTTTCGCATACTGACCAGCGGCGCACCACGCATTGCCGCCTTGCTGGCGGGAGATGTAGACGCCATCGACGGCGTGCCGCCTGCAGACCTGCCGAAGCTGAAAATGAACCCTAAGATCAAGTTAGAACAAAAAATTTCCTGGCGAACGATTTTCTGGCATCTGGACCAACAGACACGCGTATCACCTTACATAACGGACAAGGCTGGCAAACCTCTGCCGAGTAATCCCTTTCATGATATCCGCGTGCGTAAAGCGATTTCCAAAGCAATCAATCGTCAGGCCTTAAGCGATCGCATCTTAGAAGGCCTTGCCGTCCCCGCATCGAATATCGTGGCACCGGGCATCCTCGGCTACGACGACAGCTTAAAGATCGAAGCCTACGATCCGGAAGGGGCAAAAAAATTACTCACAGAAGCGGGCTACCCAAACGGTTTCGCCCTGACGCTGCATGGCCCGAATAATCGCTACATCAACGATGAGCAAGTAGTACAGACTGTCGCTCAATTCCTAAGCAAAATTGGCATTCAAACCAAAATTGAAACCTTACCAATGACCGTATATTTGCCAAGAGCCGCTAAAAGCGAGTTCAGCATGTCGTTACTCGGCTGGGGCACTCTGGCAGGCGATTTTGCACTTCGGACGGTTACCGGGACAGTGAATCCAGAAACTGGCTGGGGAAGCTGGAATTGGGGCAAATATAGCAATACCGCTTTAGACGACCTCATCCGCAACTCGCTGGGCTCCGTTGAGGACAGCAAGCGTCGTGACTTCGCCAAAAAGGCCATGGGGCTGGCAATGAGAGACTATGCAGTGATTCCATTGCATCATCAGTACGCAACCTGGGCGTTGCGAAAAGGCCTCAAATATACGGCAAGAACCGACGAATTTACCTTCGCACAGAACTTCAAAGCCGAATAAATGAAAAATAATTGCAATTAAGTGTAAATAATTTACACCTTACTTCATAGCAAGAGTATTTTAGGCGTAGTACCTTGTTTTTAGTGTCAGGATAGCAGGCGATGTGTCAGTTACTTGGAATGAATTGCAATAACCCCGCTGAGATCACTTTCTCGTTTGAAGGATTTTCAGCGCGTGGCGGTCTGACGGATGAACACAAGGATGGCTGGGGTATTGCTTTTTATCACGGCTCTGGTTGTCGCTTATTCACTGATCACCTGTCTTCCATCACCTCGCCCCTGGCCGAGATGATCAAACGCAATCCCATCAAATCCTGCAACGTCATTGCGCATATACGCAAAGCGACCCAGGGCACAATCATTCTGGAAAATAATCATCCCTTCATGCGTGAGCTATGGGGGCGGTACTGGATCTTTGCCCACAATGGTGATCTGAAAAATTTCCATCCCGAATTACAAGGCCTCTACCATCCGGTTGGTGAAACAGATAGTGAATTGGCGTTCTGCCATCTGATGGAAGGCCTGCGTACGCGCTTTCCAGATGCCAGCGCACAGACCATTCCAGAATCAGATGTCCTGTTCGATGCAATCACCGATATCACGCGAGAAATCGCCTCACACGGTGTATTCAACTTTATGCTGTCTAACGGCGATGCTCTTTTTGCACACTGCTCCACCAACTTACACTATGTCGTGCGTGAGTATCCATTCTCTACCGCGGCCTTGATCGACTGCGACAAGAGCATCGATTTTAGTCAATTTAATAAGCCTGACGATAAAATCGCCGTGATTGCTACCAAACCACTCACATCCGATGAAGCATGGTCCGCATTCCACCCGGGTGAACTGAAGATGTTCCTTGCAGGCCATCCGGCGAAAGGTGTTTTGGTTCCAGCTGCTATCAGTGAACCAATTCCAGAATTGGTTTAAGCATTCAATGTTATTGTAGTCGTGCATAAAAACACGGTATGCTCACATATAAATAATACTAAAAGCGCCTTTCAGCACTTGCCTGAAGATAAAAAAACAGCTCACATGCTTTTCAGCCTGTGAGCTGTTTTTTTATCAGGAGTGTCTCAAGATTTAGCATTGCTCAGAACAGCCTGACATGCTGCCCGTTGCGGATCATTTGCCGGCAATTTTGCACAAATGCCGTCGAGTTGTGTGCGGACTTTTTGGAAAGAAGCTTGATGTTTACCGTCCTTATTCCATTCCAATAGCTTTTTTCCCATACGATCCAGATAGGCGCGGTTACGCTCATAAAATGCGTTTTCGGTAGTGCCAATTTCTGCCAGTACGCTCTGCACTGCTTTTTCTATGCGTGCATCTTCCGATGGCGCCAATTCTGTCAAACCACTGACGTAACTGGAGCCCCACTGCAAACGCGTTGCAGGACCTTTGGCAGCGTTATAGGCTTGCTCATACCAGTTCACGGCGGCAGCTTTATCACCGCGCTTCTTGGCATTCGACGCTAAGCTGGACATGAAATAATATGGCGAATGCGAGCGCTTTAATTCTGCCTTCAGCAGATTGTCAGACTCGTCCAGCATTCCCGCAGAGCCATACGCATGCGCAGCAGCATTCACGACTGATTGACGCTCATAGGCATCTGTCGTCGCCTGCTCAATCTGCGTTACACGTTTTTGAATATCTTTCAGAAAACCAGGCTCAGGTTTGGCGTTATCTAATTTAGCCAGCGTCGCTAAACCATTGACGGCACCTAAACGATCCGTTTTTGACAGGGTTGTGTCATCGGCCAGTTTAAGCAAAGCGGCATTCAGTGCCACAATCAACTTACTTCTGGTATCGGTTTTAGGTGCGCTGAGATAATCCAGTAACTCAGCGGGACTACCGGTGACGATGTCCATATTATCCCTGGCGAGATGAGTATCTCCCAATGCCTTAATCACCTTCTCCAACGCTACGGTCTTGTCAATACTGTTCTGTCCCGGCGGTGTCGAAGCACTCACCGACAAGGCTTTTAAGTATAAGCGGGTCGCATTGGGACCGGCAGGACAAAGCTCAGCCAGACGAAACAAAGTACTTGCAACGTCTTTGTTATTGACCAGCTTTTGCTCAGGATCATCCCAAGAATAATCTGCTAATAAACTCCAGTCCTCAGCGCTGACTTTTTTACTTCCGGCCAAAGCAAGCTTCAGACTGTCTTGCACTGACAAACTACTGTTCATCGCCGAAACCAGCACTTGCAAATATCGTTCAGCATCAACCTCACCAGGTAAGCGCGTGATTTCAGAACCATCCGGCTTGAACAAGATCATGGTCGGATACCCGCGCACCTTGAAGCGGGCTGCCAGTTTTTGCGCGCCTGGTGTATCACCGTCCAGATACACAGGGATGAAATGACGTGAGCGATCGATAAAATCCTGACGATTAAAAATAGTTGCCTTGACCTGATTGCAAGGCGGACACCAGACGGCACCCCAATATAAAAACAGGGGTTTCTTTGATGCCTTCGCTTGTACAAATGCGGCATCCACATCATTATCTTTACGCCAATCGATACCGCCTGAATCGCTGTGACCGGTTGATGCAGCGACAGGTGCTGCTGATATAGCAGGTTTGTCCACTGCAAAAACGGGATTAGCCAAACATAAAACCAGACCAGCAATAGAAGTCGCCAGTACACCCGGCAATGTGCGTGCAGTGCTGGCAGATAAAGCAGATTGAATTTTCATGAGATCAGATGATTTGCAAAAACCAGAAGTGGCGAGTTCTTTAGTTTAGCAAATATATTAGCGACCAGGGTTCGCGACTCTCCCGGTTAAAGCAGAACATTTTCACGCATGCTTATGCGTTGATCTGCGTTGATCTGCTTTAGCCAGGTTCGCTCAAGTGTTGCATTGTGCTGCGATGATTAAGCAGAGGAAATCAGTGAGGGGTAGTTTTGACAGTGATGTACAAATTAGCGGCCAGATTGATCATCAGGTCAGGCTCCATACATATTCAATTTTTGTCCAGGCTTGCTGAGGTTTGCCGTCTTTTGTCGCTGGCTTGAATTTGCATGCCGTATAAGTTTTCAATGCTGCCTTATCCAGAGTTTTGGAGCCACTGGACTTATCAACTTTAGAGTCCATTACGGCACCATCTGGCCCGACCAGGACTGAGAACACAACCGTACCAGATTCTTCATTCATCAAGGACGCTTTTGGATAGGCTGGTTTCTCACAGGATTGTTTTTCGAGAACAGGCACACTTTCAGAAGCAAATGCAGAAGACGCCGAAATTACGAAGAGGGATGCGATCAGGAATTTTGTCATCATTACACCAGAAATTAAAAAATAGGGATTTGCCCTGACACCACTCGCCAAAAGCAAAGGCGCATAGTGTAACTTTTTAATTTCCACGTGGCAATTATTTCCATAGGAAAATATTTTCTCCCGTAAAAGTGTTTAACTCCAATGGAATATGAGAGGCTTATATGGAACAAAAAACCGAGAAAACGACGCGGCTTATCAGGACTTCGGTGAACTTCGAACTAGCCTTTTAAACAAGATATAGCAGCGCCTGGCAAGATGAATGAGCCCAATGCACTCATACGTCAATGGCCAGTATTGCGAGGCTTGAAGATTTGCGATAACTCGAGGCGATATGTCCGAGTGAGGTTCTTAGAAATTCTATGGATTGAATCCGCAGGCTGGATGCGGCCTCCAGAGGCATTTCACTCCAGAAGGCGCATCAGCATTACGGATTCGGTTTTCGAATTACTCAATAACCCATTATTTATAGAACTAATGCAAAAACCAAACCCGCGCACAACAGAGACGAGCTGACACAGAAAAAGGCAGAAGTCAGCGATTCCATGGAATAGGGAGTTTTTTAACAGCTCCCAATGTAGCGATACAAATTCAATTTACCTCTTTACATCAATTTTTTATCTCAAGTGCACGGTTCAAACTCAGGGCCGCCATGGAACATGCGGCACCAGACAACAAGTACAGGCTGACATACTCCAGACCAAAATGCGACGACAGGCCTAGCGCCACTAAGGGAGCAAACCCCGCACCGACCAGCCAGGAGATATCCGAAGTTAACGCAGCACCGGTATAGCGATATTTAGGTAAAAAATTAGCCGTTACTGCTCCTGCCGCCTGACCGTAAGACAAGCCCAGCACACTAAATCCCAGCAAAATAAAGATATTTTGCCCCAGCTCGCTGCCACCCAATAGTGTCGGTACAAATCCACTCAATACCGCAATCATTAATGCGAGTGAGCCCAATAATTTACGGCGTCCGATACGATCTGCAATCAGGCCAGAAACAATTACTCCACCCGCCATCAGTGCGGCACCAATCATTTGTATGATTAAAAAATGGCTTAGGTCACGTTGTGAATACAAGGTAATCCAGGACAGCGGGAACACTGTCACCAGATGGAACAAGGCATAACTTGCCAGGGCAGCCAACGCACCGATCAGCAAATTACGACCTTGGGAACCAGCCATTTCTACGATGTTGGTTGGCTCCAGTTCTTTTTCATCCAGTAAGTGCGTGTATTCATTAGTGGAGACCAACCTCAATCTGGCAAACAGCGCTACTACATTGATAGCAAACGCGACATAAAAAGGATACCGCCAGCCCCAATCGAGAAAATCGACAGCCGACAGATTTGCCAAAAGATAGGCAAACAATCCTGCCGCAATCATAAAACCAACTGGCGCGCCCAGTTGTCCTAGCATCGCATACCAGCCACGTTTATTCTGAGGTGCATTCAAGGCAAGCAAGGACGGCAAGCCATCCCAGGAACCGCCCAGAGCAAGTCCCTGCCCTATTCTCAGCGCAGACAGCAAGACAATCGACGTCACGCCAAGGTGACTAAATGTCGGCAAAAACGCGATGCCCGCAGTAGAAATGCCTAACAAAAATAAGGCAATCGTCAACTTCGCCTCACGCCCAAGGCGACGCTGTATCTCCATGAAAGCGACCGTCCCAAAAGGACGCGCCAGAAAGGCGAATGAAAAAATAACAAAGGCGTACAGCGTGCCCTCGAGTCTTTGCTCAAAAGGGAAAAATACTTCTGGAAAAACCAGTACCGATGCAATGGCGTACACGAAAAAATCAAAGTATTCCGATGCTCGCCCTATCACAACGCCGATCGCAATCTCTCCGGGTGCAATTGACCCGTGATCGGCTTTGGTATTTCTGGTGTTCTTTGTAGAAGAATCTATAGTGAAGTTTGATTGTTTTTCGCTGCTGCTGATAATGGTCGTCATGGTCGTCTCTGTCGTTATTGCCGGTAACTCTGCGGTTACTCATGTCTGTATGGTTAGGGTAGGACAAAACGTCCAATCGTCAATTTCCGTTACTAGAAGTACAGTAGCACAAATTTTTTTAGTATTGATATAGCTCAAAAATGACTTCACTAATAACTCGGTTCATGTTGGTTTTATTACCAACGGTCTTGCTCGCAGGCTGCAACACCGTTGTAATGAATCCTTCCGGCGATATCGCGGCACAGCAAAGCCATCTTATCTGGGTATCCACCATGCTGATGTTACTGATCATTATTCCCGTGATCATTTTGACATTTTTATTTGCATGGCGATATAGAAAAAATAATACTGCTGCCACGTATGAACCAGACTGGGATCATTCCACCCAACTGGAACTCGTAATTTGGGGCGCTCCTCTGCTGATCATTATTGCACTGGGACTGATCACCTGGATTAGCACCCATACACTGGATCCTTACCGCAAATTGTCACGCATCAGTGAGAACAAGCCCATCCCTGCGGGCACCAAAACGCTGAATGTTGAAGTGGTGGCCTTGGACTGGAAATGGTTATTCATCTACCCCGACCTCGGAATCGCGACGGTGAATGAACTGGCAGCACCTGTAGATGTTCCTGTGCATTTTAAAATCACTGCATCCACTGTCATGAACTCCTTTTTCATTCCTGCCTTGGCGGGTCAGATCTACGCCATGCCCGGCATGGAAACCTCGCTGAATGCAGTGATCAATAAAGCAGGTGAGTTTGATGGTTTTTCCGCTAATTACAGTGGCGCAGGATTTTCGGACATGCGGTTCAAATTTCATGGTCTAAGCGCACAAGATTTTGATCTTTGGGTACAAAAAACCAAGGCACAAGGAAGCACGCTGGCTCGCAACGACTATTTGCAACTGGAAAAGCCTAGTCAACGCGACCCGACACGCCGCTATGCAGCCGTTGACGTGGATCTATATCACGCCATCCTGAACCGCTGTGTTGCAGATGGCGAGGTCTGTATGGACAAAATGATGATGAGCAATGCCAGCGCAAACGCAAAAGCCTATGCTGCATCGGGTATCAAAACCAGTTTCACTAACATGTTTGCTGAGCGCGTAAAGCAAGACAGTACGTCGCGCCTCGCGCTGAATACAGATGCTGATATCTGCTCCGCATCCCCTCTTACCACCGGAAAATAAAGATGCAAGACCACATCGATCTGACAAAGTTGATTTTCGGCCGTCTCACCTGGGATGCCATCCCCTTTCACGAACCCATACTGCTCGCGACATTCATTGCGGTCGGTCTGGGCGGTGCTGCCGTTCTTGGCGCACTCACGTATTTCCGTTTATGGGGCATGCTATGGCGTGACTGGTTCACGAGTATCGACCACAAACGTATCGGCATCATGTATGTAATTTTTGCTTTGGTGATGCTACTGCGTGGCTTTGCAGACGCCATCATGATGCGTCTGCAGCAAGCGCTGGCATTCGGTGATTCCGCCGGTTTTTTGCCACCACATCACTATGACCAGATCTTTACGGCGCATGGCGTGATCATGATTTTTTTCGTGGCGATGCCTTTGGTGACTGGCTTGATGAACTATGTAGTACCGTTGCAGATTGGTGCACGCGATGTGGCGTTCCCTTTCCTAAACAACTTCAGCTTCTGGATGACCGCATTCGGCGGCGGCCTGGTGATGGCGTCACTGTTTGTAGGTGAGTTTGCCCGTACCGGCTGGCTGGCTTATCCGCCGTTGTCCGGGATTCTGGCAAGCCCGGATGTCGGCGTTGATTACTACATCTGGTCACTACAGATTGCTGGTGTTGGCACACTGCTCTCAGGGATTAACCTGATAGCGACGATCGTCAAAATGCGTGCCCCTGGAATGACGATGATGAAGATGCCCGTATTTACTTGGACTGCACTGTGCACCAACGTACTGATCGTTGCTGCCTTCCCGGTCCTGACTGCGGTACTAGGTATGTTGTCATTGGATCGCATGTTCGGCACCAACTTCTTCACTAACGACATGGGCGGCAATGCCATGATGTATGTGAATCTGATCTGGATCTGGGGTCATCCTGAAGTCTATATTCTGGTCTTGCCTGCGTTCGGTATTTTCTCTGAAATCGTATCGACCTTTTGCAGTAAGCGTTTGTTCGGCTATACCTCCATGGTCTATGCAACCGTGGTGATTACGATCTTGTCGTACCTGGTATGGCTGCATCACTTCTTTACCATGGGATCTGGCGCGAGTGTTAATTCGTTCTTCGGCATCACGACCATGATTATTTCTATCCCGACCGGTGCGAAAATATTTAACTGGCTGTTCACAATGTACCGTGGTCGTATTCGCTTTGAATTACCAATGTTATGGACAATCGGTTTCATGATCACCTTCGTTATTGGTGGCATGACGGGCGTATTGTTAGCGGTACCGCCAGCCGATTTCGTTCTGCATAACAGTCTGTTCCTGATCGCTCACTTCCATAATGTGATTATTGGTGGCGTATTGTTTGGTATGTTCGCCGGAATTAACTACTGGTTTCCAAAAGCGTTTGGTTACAAACTCGATGATTTCTGGGGCAAATGCTGCTTCTGGTTCTGGACGATCGGTTTCTACTTCGCTTTCATGCCCTTATATGTACTCGGCCTGATGGGGGTAACACGACGCCTGAGCCATTTTGAAGATCCCTCTTTGCAAATCTGGTTCCAGATCGCCGCATTCGGTGCTTTCTTGATTGCTTTGGGCATCTCCTCCTTCATCATTCAGTTGTATGTCAGCTTTAAACGTCGTGCCTCATTGCGTGACTTTACTGGTGATCCTTGGGGTGGTCGCACGCTGGAATGGTCAACATCTTCTCCACCACCAGCCTATAACTTTGCATTCACACCTAAAGTTTATGACAACGATGCATGGGCTGATATGAAGAGCAATCAATACGCTCGTCCTCAAGATGGTTTTGTCGCGATTCATATGCCAAAGAATACGGGCGCTGGTTTCATCATCGCCTTGCTGAGTGCGGTTTGTGGTTTTGCCTTGATCTGGCAAATGTGGTTGCTGGCAGGCCTAGGCTTTGCCGCAATGATGGTGGCGATTATTGTTCACACTTTCAATTACAAACGTGACTACTACATCCCTGCTGCTGATGTCGTCGCGACAGAAGGCGAACGCACCCGCTTGTTAGGTATCGGCCAAGGTGCGAGCTATGTCTAATACGGTAACTTTTCCAAACGAGGACACAAACTTGAACACCAGTGTAACTTCACACGCAAGCATGCATGCCAGCAGTGACTTCTATGTCAAAGAGTATCATCCGGAAAACGGCACTTTGCTCGGCTTCTGGCTCTACCTGATGAGCGACTGCCTGATCTTCGCCTGCCTGTTTGCGACTTATGCGGTACTCGGTCGTAACTATGCAGGTGGCCCAACAGGCGCAGAACTATTTGACCTGCCGCTAGTTGCGGTCAACACGTCCTTACTGTTGTTGTCATCGATCACCTATGGCTTTGCCATGTTGGAAATGCAGCGTAAGCGTGTTTCCGCTACATTGACCTGGCTTGCCATTACCGGTTTGCTTGGAGCCTGTTTTATTGGCTTTGAGCTGTATGAATTTGTGCATCTGATCCATGAAGGCGCCGGTCCTCAGCGTAGCGGCTTCCTGACCTCGTTCTTCGCCTTAGTTGGTACACATGGTCTGCACGTCACCTTCGGTATTGTCTGGCTGATTACATTGATGTTTCAGATCGGTCGTCATGGCCTTACCCCAGAAAACGGCAGAAGATTGATGTGCCTGTCGATGTTCTGGCATTTTCTTGATGTGGTCTGGATCGGCGTATTTACCTTTGTCTATTTGATGGGAGTCTTGCCATGAGCGCAAACCAAGAACACATGGCGCATGCCCACGGCAGCAGCGGTCATCACGACGAGCATCATGAACATGGTCACATGCATGCCGATCACGGCAGTCTGAAAAGCTATGCCACAGGATTTATCCTGGCAGTAATTTTGACGGCAATCCCATTCTGGTTAGTCATGGGCAAGGTTTTTGATAAATCAAGTACGACTGGATTTATTCTCCTGGGATTTGCGGCAGTACAGATCGTGGTGCATATGGTATATTTTCTGCACATGAATACCAGGTCCGAAGGTGGCTGGTCAATGCTAGCGCTGCTGTTCACCGGCATGCTAGTCTTCATTATGATGAGCGGTTCGCTATGGGTGATGTACCACTTAAATCACAATATGATGCCTGGCATGATGCACGACACCATGCAAGAAACTAAGCCGGAGTCTGTGGTCAGTCCGGTAGCGCCACCGGCTATACCTAAGCAGTCAGCAGATGATATGAAGACTATGCGCCCTATGCCATGAGTCTTATCGAGTCACTCTCGGCAGCACCAAGCGACGGATTTACGATAAAGAGAAATCCATCATCTTCATCCGGCGCTTGGAGGTGGTGGATCTTATGTATCCTCGTCGCAATAACACTTGGATTTATAGCATTAGGAACTTGGCAGATATATCGCTTACAGTGGAAACTGGACCTGACACAAAGAGTAGAACAGCGCGTTCATGCGCCTGCACAAGATGCCCCCGGCTGTAACACGGCATCAACGATCACAGCCCAATCCGACGAATATCGGCATGTCCGTGTGAGCGGTAACTTTGTCGGTTCAAACACAACACGCAACATTCTCGTACTCGCCTCCACGGAACTCGGTCGCGGCTACTGGGTCATCACACCGTTCGAGATCAGTAAAGAATGCGTCGTTCTTATCAATCGTGGTTTTGTGTCGGAAAAAAATGCTGCAATCTGGCAACAGGAATCTGTAAAAAATTCTTCGGCGTCCATCAAGATAGCAAGCGACCAGAGTTCCTCTTCAAATAAAATCGTAGTCACGGGACTACTAAGAATCAGCGAACCGGACGGTACTTTTTTACGCGCAAACAAACCGACAGAACGTCGCTGGTATTCCCGCGATGTCGCAGCAATGGCGGCCTCGTTTGCGATGAGCCATGTTGCTCCTTATTTCATTGACATGGATGCGACGCCGGAGGCAAAAGCATTTGCCAATACAGTACCGGGCGCAACTCCTGCAGGTGGTTTAACCGTCATTCAATTTCATAATAACCACCTGGTCTATGCAATCGTCTGGTACCTGCTGGCACTGATGACCTGCTTCGCTTGTTTCATTCTGATTCGCCAGAAAAGTAATCATGGTGATTCAGTGTCGAGCTAGTAAAATCATTGAATGCCGCCGGGCGACAACCAATCTCTGTGGAGCATCATCTGCATGATCAATTACATCGGCTTGTCTGAAAAACCAAGAGTCAAGGAAACTCAACAAGCCATCGCCAAAGAGTACGAAAACTCCGCGGGTCATAAAAATATGCTGCAACTCATTCAGTTACGCTGGATGGCGGTATTGGGACAACTATCGACTATTTTTATCGTCAGTGTCGAATTCAATATCTATTTGCCGATTTTAAAAAT
This sequence comes from Undibacterium sp. Rencai35W, assembly GCF_049340185.1. Taxonomy (NCBI): domain Bacteria; kingdom Pseudomonadati; phylum Pseudomonadota; class Betaproteobacteria; order Burkholderiales; family Oxalobacteraceae; genus Undibacterium; species Undibacterium sp. Rencai35W. The sequence goes on along the minus strand of NZ_JBMPPC010000006.1, from coordinate 237,705 downwards.
GCTGTTCGTGCTGATCTGCTTAATTGCCTTCAATATCGCCAGTCATCTGCGGTGGCACGAGCGCTCAGTCGTGAGTAACGGTGAGTTATTGTTTGCGCTGCTGGTCGATGTTGCCAGCTTGACCGCGCAGCTGTATCTGAGTGGCGGAACGACCAATCCCTTTTGTCTGCTGTATCTCTTACAGGTCATATTAAGTGCCGTCTTGCTGGAGGCATGGTCGAGCTGGATCATTGCGATGATCTCCAGCGCGTGCCTGGTAGGTCTTTCCGCTTTTTCTATTCCCCTACCCCTCCCGGTTGCAGAAAATGGCGGACTGTCAAAACTTTATATCGCAGGCATGATTATTTGTTTTGTGTTGAATGCCGCACTCTTAGTATTTTTTATTCAACGTATTTCACGCAACCTTCAGGCTCGGGATATTCAACTCGCCGATCTGCGTCAGCAATCGGCTGAAGAAAACCATATTGTCCGCATGGGGCTATTAGCATCCGGTGCAGCTCATGAATTAGGCACGCCACTCGCCACTCTGTCAGTCATTCTCGGCGACTGGAAACGAATGCCTGAATTAAGCAAAAATACCGAACTAATCGAAGAAATCAGCGAAATGCAAACTCAGCTGCAGCGCTGTAAAAGTATCGTGAGCGGCATCTTACTCTCTGCCGGCGAAGCACGTGGAGAGTCTGCGGTCAAAACCACAATGACGACCTTTTTAAATGAAATAGTGCAGGAATTCACGGCTACCCGGCATCCTGTCGGTTTTGAGTTTCTCAACAATATCGGTAACGATATCGCCATCGTTTTTGATACCGCGTTAAAGCAAATGCTCTATAACGTTCTAGATAACGCATTAGAAGCATCACCAGATTGGTTACGATTCGAAATTAAGCGGCAAAACGACATGCTGATCTTCACAGTCACCGATTCTGGCCATGGATTTTCGCCCTCGATACTACCCAGAATCGGAGAACCTTATCAATCAACGAAAGCACAACCAGGCAGCGGATTAGGACTATTTTTTGTAACGAATGTGGCACGAAAATTAGGTGGCAGTATGCGTGTACACAACCGTACCGAGGGAGGAGCGGTAGTCGAACTTACCCTGCCGCTCTCAGCGATCATGCTTTAAAAAAACTGGAAGAATTTATGTCCGATAATCGTCAACTGCTTATTATTGAAGACGATACCGCATTCGCAAAAACTCTGACGCGTTCATTTGAGCGACGCCAGTATATGGTGCTGCATGCCACCAGTTTTGAAGATGCTCAACAGTTATTAAAAACTTATACACCGGCATACGCGGTAGTAGATCTCAAACTCAACGGCCATTCATCCGGTCTAGCTTGCGTTCAGCTATTGCACCATCACAATCCTGCGATGTTGATTGTGGTGCTCACAGGATTTGCTAGTATTGCGACTGCTGTTGAGGCCGTCAAATTAGGTGCCTGTCAATATCTGTCCAAGCCATCAAATACCGACGATATTGAAGCAGCTTTCGGTCATATTGCTGGCGCAGCTGAAGTGGAACTGACGAATCGTTCTACATCGATCAAAAACCTGGAATGGGAAAGAATTCATGAGGTTCTGGCAGAAACCGATTTTAATATCTCTGAAACAGCCAGACGATTGGGCATGCATCGGCGCACACTGGCACGTAAGCTGGAAAAGCAAAGAATTAAATAACTCCGCACGTTCGCAATTAGTCAGCGATGACAATATGCGCTTAGTATGAAGCGCCTGACGTAAAAACACCGGACAAATCATCCGGTGTTTTTTTGGACGTCGAGGTCTTACAAGCTAGGGCAAACTACTTAGGCATCAATACGGTATCAATAACATTGATCACGCCATTAGACTGATACACATCGTAGGTACTGATGTTGGCGACATTGCCACTCTCGTCTTTGACGGCAATATTATGTGAACCATTCATCATGAATTTCAATTTACCACCGCTTACGGTATCCATTTCTGCAACACCACCTTGCTTTTTAATCTGAGCGGCAATACTCATAAAATCATGCTTGCCTGGCACTACATGGTAGGTCAGAATTTTAGTCAGCGTTGCCTTGTTTTCCGGCTTCACCAAAGTTTCTACCGTCCCGGCTGGTAGCTTAGCAAATGCGGCATTCGTCGGCGCAAACACCGTGAATGGACCTTTACTCTTCAATGTATCAACCAGACCTGCGGCTTTGACTGCGGCGACTAATGTTGTGTGATCGGCAGAATTCACCGCATTGTCGACGATGTCCTTGCTTGCCAGCATACTCTGACCACCCACCATGACATCAGCTGCATTGCTTAGTGCAGTTGCCGCCATTGCTGCCGCGAAGATAAAAGCGTAATTGAATTTGCGCATGATCGTTTCCTTATAAAGTAAATGCGAGATCGCACAATCTTCTACGGGAACTTTTAATCATCGGATTCAAGAAAATCAGTCGAAGGACCACTTTCATGAAATCCATTTGAGGTCAATTTGAATCGGTATGCATTCAGATCGAGTCAGTTGCCGCTGGTTTTTATTGAGCCCCAGATCATGTATTCGTCAGGTCTGTTCAGAATAGTGAAAATACAGGAGCCTCATTGAATAGGCACATACCTACACTTACAAGTTTGTTGCGTTGAGTGCCACAAATAGAAGTTATTTAAAATTGAAGTAGTGCTGAGTAGCGTTCGCACTACAACATTGGATAAGAATCAAATAGTCCGAAGCCAGACAAGAGATGCAAAAAGAGACGCAAATTTTGAGAGCGGATTAAAGCGGAGGAAATAAAAAAACAAAAGCCGCATTAAGCGGCTTTTGTTTTTACTTTTTCATTAATGAATATCTATCAGATATTCATTAATACAAGCTGGCGTCCCCAAGGGGATTCGAACCCCTGTACTCACCGTGAAAGGGTGATGTCCTAGGCCTCTAGACGATGGGGACAATGATCTGTCCTTGTTACTGACCTGTACTTTTTTTACTTAATTCTGTGTTTCGCAATCAAGCAAGACCAAAATTATATACTACTTTTCTTGATTTTGGCAAGTGCATTTTTCTACACTAGCCAACTTACTTCAAAAACTAATTGCTGGTGGAGGTGAGCGGAATCGAACCGCTGACCTCTTGCATGCCATGCAAGCGCTCTACCAACTGAGCTACACCCCCAGAACAGAAACGAGATTATAGGGGCAAGGCCATACTATGTAAAGCCCCTTTGGTTGCCTTCTCTAAATTTTACTGCGCGACAGAACTTAAGCGCTGAAGTACAACATCGCGTCCAAATAGCTCTACGACAGCATCGATGGATGGCGTTTGCAACTGCCCGGTAAGCAGAAGACGTAAAGGCATGGCGAGTTGCGGCATCTTTAAGGAATACTGAGCCAACGTTTCCTTCATCATTGCCGACAACGCTGCCTTGTTCCACTCCACCGTTTTGCACGCAGTAGCGTAACGCGCGAGTGCTGGCAGCACTGCCTCAGTAATATGCTGTTGACGCAATACGGCATCGGCATTGGGTTGGCGGTAGAACAGCATCGACGCCTCGGCTAATTCCTTCGTCGTATTAGTCCGCTCTTTCATTAAAGCGATCACCGCCGGCAGCTCAGGCGCATGCTCAAATTGCGCACCATCTTTTTCCATTTGTGCACGAACCAAATTTGCGAGGCGCGTATTGTCCGCAGCTTTAATGTAGTGATTATTAATCCAGGCAAGTTTCTCGGGATTGAATTGTGCTGGCGAACTCGATAAATGGTTCAGATCAAACCAGCTACACATTTGTTCCATCGAAAAAATCTCCTCATCGCCATGACTCCAGCCCAGACGCGCGAGGTAATTCAACATAGCCTCCGGCAAATAACCTTTATCCAGATAATCCATGACGCTGACGGCATCACGGCGCTTCGAGAGCTTTTGTCCATCCGTGCCAAGAATCATCGGGACATGGCCATAATGCGGCAGGCTCGCGCCCAAAGCGTTCAAAATATTGATCTGGCGTGGCGTATTGTTCACATGATCATCACCGCGAATCACATGAGTAATTTGCATATCCCAATCATCGACCGCCACACAAAAATTATACGTCGGCGTGCCATCAGGTCTCGCGATGACCAGATCGTCAAGCTCGCGATTACCGATGGTGATTTGTCCCTTAACGACGTCCAGCCAGCTTACCTCGCCATCCAGAGGATTTTTGAAACGAATAACGGGCTTACGATCTGCCGGGATCTCTGGCAAAGTCTTGCCAGACTCTGGACGCCAGGTGCCATCATAACGCGGCTTCTCACCACTGGCACGTTGACGCTCACGCATAGCCTCGACTTCCTCTGGTGACGAGTAACAATGATAAGCGGTACCCTCTGCCAGCATTGTCGCAAGCACTTCGCGATAGCGATCCATTCTTTGCATTTGATAAAACGGACCTTCATCGTGTTGTAAACCCAACCAGTTCATACCGTCCAAAATTGCCTGCACTGCCTCGGGCGTTGAACGCTCCAGATCCGTATCCTCAATGCGCAAGACAAAGACACCACCAAAATGACGGGCAAAAGCCCAGCTAAACAAGGCTGTGCGCGCACCGCCTACATGAAGATAGCCGGTAGGACTAGGTGCAAAACGGGTGCGGACGGGCGCGGAGGTATTTGGAATAGTTGACACGGGGCTGCTCATTAAGTGAAGTGTTTGCCATACTCATCAAACTCATGGCAAAACGGTAAAAGTTAAAATCAGCATTTTACCGCCTTCACCTGCCTCAATAAAGCTAATGCGAAAATTCTAACCAGCCGGGAGCTATCTACATAGGAGTCAGGGGTACGAATTAGTGGAATTAAATGCAAATACTCCCGGACAGACACGAACCAGTACAGCTGCATTCTGACTACAACACCAAATCACCGACCATGTTTAAAGTGTTACCATTACCAAATAAATTCAGGTCAAAGCACAAGCACCCTTGATGCAAAAAAATCCCCATATCCCGCCTGCTTTACCGCTCCCGATACGTCATGGCGTCATGCCGAGTTATCTCTGGCTACCCGAAGGTCAATGGTCAGACTTACTAGACTTTCTGACTAGCCAATTTCCCGATGTCAGCGCTCAGCGATGGTTATCTCGGATAGAGAGACGAGAGGTCGTCGATCAACATGGCTCCGTCTTGCAGGCGAATAGTCCGGTGAAACGCGGCATGTGTGTTTTCTACTATCGAGAAATCGAGGATGAAACACCGATCCCTTTTTCTGAAGTCATTTTGTATCACGATGAGCATTTGCTCGTTGTCGATAAACCTCATTTTTTGCCGGTAACACCGGGAGGCCGTTTTCTACAAGAGACCTTACTGGTACGCTTAAAAAAACAAACAGGTAATCAATACCTGACGCCGATACACCGATTAGATCGCGAAACCGCCGGCGTGATTATATTTTCGCCAACCCCTGCAACGCGGGGAGCTTATCAGACACTATTTCAGCAGAGGCGTGTTCATAAAACCTATCATGCTTTAGCACCGCACTTGCCGGATCAAATTTTCCCACTGATTCGCCGAAGCCGGATGGAAGACGCAGAGCAATTCTTTGTCATGCGAGAAGTCGAAGGGCAAACCAATTCCGAAACCCGTATCGCGATCATTGAACGCCGCGGCATCAACGATTTATATGAATTAAAACCGCTAACAGGAAAACGGCATCAATTACGCGTGCATTTAGCAAGCCTGGGAGCGCCGATCGTAAACGATACGTTTTATCCGGTCGCCCTGCCATGCAGAGGCGATGATTTTTCGGCCCCACTACAATTACTAGCAAAATCTATCGCCTTCACCGACCCGATTAACGGTGAATATAGGCAATTCGATAGTGCGCAATCTCTATAATCTCTGAGACTTTCTCTAGTCTGCACACGGGTTAGCACGACTAAATCACAGAGCGCAAGTGTGACAAAGGTGTTGACATCCTGGCTGCAGCGGGATACTATCTTGGTCTTCGGAGTGTGGCGCAGTCCGGTAGCGCACCTGGTTTGGGACCAGGGGGTCCAAGGTTCGAATCCTTGTACTCCGACCAGATTTTAAAAGACCGTCAGGTTTAATTATCCTACGGTCTTTTTTCAATTTAAACTGTAGTAGTAAATTGTTTAAATGAATTAAGTTTTAAATTCGTCGCAGCAATGAAAATTGACTAGTAATGAATTAATGTAAGTTTCGGAGTGTGGCGCAGTCCGGTAGCGCACCTGGTTTGGGACCAGGGGGTCCAAGGTTCGAATCCTTGTACTCCGACCAATTTAGAAGGATCATCGAGTTTTGCTTGATGGTCCTTTTTTTATTTTGCGGTCACGTCTTCTTCGTCGTCCACATTCTTGTGAGCTTATTCCTATGTTACGACGCCTCCTCGTTTCGCTCATTCTCCTCTCTTCGCCTCTGAGTTTTGCAGCTGGCAGTGTAGATCCTCTATGGAGCCGCGCCTTAAGCATCACACAAGCGAATCAGGCCTATGTGGCTGGCGAGGTTGTTACCGATACAGAAGTATTGGATAGCGACAATCAGAGTCAGGAAGTAACGCACAAAAAGCTGAGGTTGAGCGGTTGGAAAGACGGGCAACCTGTATGGGACGTGATCTGGCTGACAGAAGCACAAAAAAGCGGTCTTGCGAATGTCAAATTTCCGCTGAATATTGCAGAACATCCTGACTACGCCTTATTCAATGGCGAGGTGGAACGTACAGAAAAAATTACTGTCGATAACAGGAACTGCATCATTTTCCTGGTTAAAGGAAAACAGAAGAAATTATCGTTTAAAGCCAAGGTCCTGGTTGAAGAAGCCAGCGGAAAACCGATCAAAGTCGATTACGATCTGGACGGCATTCCGATGGCAAAAAGCATGACGTATTCAGTCAATTTCGGTACAGATGAACAAGGGCGTTGGATGCCTGCTGATGCCACGCTGAATGCGAAAATTTCAGTCATTTTTACCAAGTTCAACATCATCAGCAAGCAAAGTTTTAAACAATGGACATCACGCCCGGCCGCCGCATCCTAAGCCCGACTAGCTCCGCAGAAGTTTGACACGAAGCAGATTCAGAAGCGCGCCAATATCCTGAGAGTATCGCCAATCTGCGTGACCTGATGAAATTTTACTTGCTTCGCCTCTGCGATTTTTTTAAGCTCAGGAAGTTGAAAAAGACCCGCGCCATCACCGAGTATTTTAGGCGACAGATAGATCAGTAATTCGTCTACGCAGCTCTGATCAATTAGGGCGCCATTGAGCGTGGCACCGGCCTCGACATGTAACTCGTTGATCTGCCTGCGCCCCAACTCCAGAAGCAAGGCGGATAAATCCACGTGCGCATCGGCGTCTGGCAAATGCAAAATCTCTGCGCCCTTCTCGACAAGCGCCTGCCGCCTGCTCAAAAACCCCGAATCCACCTCTTTCGCACTGACCAGAATGGTACTGCCATCCTCTAGCAATACGGCATCCGGTGATATGCGCAATTGCGAATCAACCACGATCTTCAGCGGCTGTCGCGGTGTCGTGACAGCACGCACAGTCATCTGCGGATTATCCGCCAGCACAGTACCTATGCCGGTCAAAATTGCATCGGCACGAGCGCGCCACAGATGGCCGTCGTCGCGCGCATCACTGGCTGTAATCCATTTACTTTCGCCATTCGGTAAGGCCGTCCTGCCATCCAGGCTGGCAGCGACTTTCATCCGCACCCAAGGCTTGCCGGTTTCCATGCGTTTAAAAAAACCGATATTCATTTCCCTTGCCTGCTGCGCCAGCAAGCCGGACTCAACCTGAACTCCCGCTTCACGGAGCGTATGTAACCCACGCCCTGCGACTTGCGGATTGGCATCCTGCACCGCGGCGACGACCCTGGCAATACCAGCGTCAATCAAGGCATTTGCACAGGGCGGCGTACGTCCAAAATGGCTGCAAGGTTCCAGCGTTACATATGCAGTCGCACCACGCACATCCAGCCCCCGCGCTGACGCATCACGCAATGCCTGCACCTCAGCATGTGCCTGCCCAACGGGTTGAGTCCAGCCTTGACCGATAAGCTGCCCGTCTTTGACAATGACACAGCCTACTTTAGGATTGGGCGACGTAGCAATCGTGGCGCGGGAAGCAAGCTCCAGCGCCATTTGCATGTAGTCAATATCAGGCAGGCCATTCATCTCAGCAATCGTCCGTATTCATCAGGGTCTGCACTAAAATTTGAGGGTTCAAGGCTTCAAGTATTTTGTACGGTAATAGTCGGAAATTTGCTGGTCATATCTTTCGCTTTTTCCGCAACTTTAATCGCTAGTTTACGGGCGATCTCTTTGTAAATCAGCGCAATCTTGCCATCCGGATCAGCAACCACCGTTGGCTTGCCAGAATCTGCCTGTTCACGGATTGCCATCGTTAATGGCAGGCCGCCGAGGAAATCAACCCCGTATTCGGCACACATCTTTTGACCGCCGCCTTCGCCGAAGATTGATTCAGCGTGACCGCAATTGGAACAGATATGCGTACTCATATTCTCCACAATGCCGAGAATAGGAATGCCGACTTTTTCAAACATTTTTAAGCCCTTGCGCGCATCAAGCAAAGCGATGTCTTGTGGCGTGGTCACAATAACGGCGCCTGTGACCGGGACTTTTTGTGACAAAGTCAGTTGCACGTCGCCTGTACCTGGCGGCATATCGACGATCAGATAATCGAGGTCACGCCAGTTAGTCTGCTCCAGCAACTGCTGCAAGGCCTGCGTCACAATAGGACCTCGCCAGACCATAGGTTCATCAGGATCAATCATGAAACCGATGCTCGACACTTGCAGGCCATGGTTTTCCAGAGGTTCCATGGTTTTGCCATCAATCGTCTCTGGGCGACCGGAGATGCCCATCATCATCGGCTGTGACGGGCCATAGATATCGGCATCGAGAATACCCACGGCAGCGCCTTCAGCAGCCAGCGCCAGCGCCAGGTTCACTGCGGTCGTTGACTTGCCGACGCCGCCTTTGCCAGACGCAACAGCAATGATATTTTTCACATTCGGCATCAATTTCACGCCGCGCTGTACTGCATGCGCAACGATTTTGACATACACATTGACGCTGACATTGCCAACACCAGCAACGGTACGCAAGGCAGCGATCACGCTTTGACGAATCAGATCCATCTGACTTTTGGCCGGATACGCCAGTTCAACATCCAGCGTGACATCTGTGCCAACCAGTTGTATATTTTTTGCGGATCTGGAGGAAACCAGGTCTTTATTGGTATTCGGGTCTATCACCAGGGACAAAGCGGTTTTAATATCTTCTACTGTAACAGTCATGCAAATCTCCATTGAATTTTCGCCAGTCTAGCGCAAAACGCTTATCAGAACCGTATAGCCCTGTAGTACAAGCAAGTTTTTACGTGAGTCCCGGCTTCTTAATATCATGCAATCCAAAACAGACTCCGCAATATCCATGCGCTTCTCCAGACACAAATCGGCTGTCAGGCCCACCAGCATTGCGGATTAGTCAATTACGACTGATTATAAAAACGATACAGCACGGCAATTCAGCGTGACTCGCAGCGCACAGGATTCCAACTCCCTCGTCCCGTCTCTGCTTTCGCTGTTAAAATACATGCCCCCTTGTTTGTTTAATTAAAAGACCATCAACCATGCGCAAGCTGTTCGTTACCACCGCCCTTCCCTACGCTAATGCACCGTTCCACCTCGGCCACATCATGGAATACATCCAGGCTGACATCTGGGTCAGGCATCAGCGAATGTCGGGTAACGAAGTGCATTTCGTCGGTGCCGACGATGCCCATGGTGCGCCTATCATGATTGCAGCGGAAAAAGCGGGTATCACGCCGCAAGAATTCGTCGCGCGGATTGCCGCGGGCCGCAAACAGTATCTGGACGGTTTTCATATCACTTTTGACAACTGGCATTCCACTGACGGTCCGGAAAACCATGCGCTTTCGCAAGACATTTACCGCAAACTGAAAGCTGCCGGATTCATTACGACAAAAACGATCGAACAGTTTTTTGATCCTGTCAAAAATATGTTCCTGCCGGATCGCTACATCAAAGGCGAATGCCCGAAATGCGGTGCCAAGGATCAATACGGCGATTCCTGCGAAGTCTGCAGTGCGGTGTATGCACCAACCGAAGTCAAGAATCCCTACTCCGTATTGACTGGCGCGACGCCGGTGATGAAATCGTCGGAACATTTTTTCTTCAAATTATCAGATACCAAATGCGTTGAGTTCCTTCGTGAATGGGCACTCAAAGACAATCGCTTGCAATCGGAAGTCGCGAATAAATGCAAAGAATGGCTAGAGGGCGATGGCGGTCTGGGTGACTGGGACATCAGTCGCGATGCGCCTTACTTCGGCATCGAGATTCCTGATCAGCCGGGCAAATATTTTTATGTCTGGCTGGATGCACCGGTCGGTTATCTGGCATCTCTGAAAAATTACTTTGGCAAAATCGGACGTGACTTCGACGCGTTCATGGCAGACCCGACGACAGAACAGATTCATTTCATCGGCAAAGACATCACCTACTTCCATACGCTGTTCTGGCCCGCGATGCTGAAATTCTCTGGCTACAAAACGCCGGATAATGTGTATGCGCATGGTTTCGTGACCGTCTCAGGTGAAAAGATGTCGAAATCCCGTGGCACCGGCATCTCACCTTTACGCTATCTGGAAATCGGCATGAATCCGGAATGGCTGCGCTATTACTTCGCGGCCAAACTCAATGCCAAGGTCGAAGATCTGGATATGAATCCTGAAGATTTCGTCGCTCGCGTGAATGCGGATCTGATCGGCAAATATGTGAATATCGCCAGCCGTGCCGCAGGGTTTATCACCAAGCGTTTTGACGGTGCAGTAGTCACTGACTGGGCGACAGCGGACGATACCTTTATCAATCAGCTGCGCAAAGTCTCGTCAGATATTCAGGCTTATTACGAAGCGCGTGATTACGGCAAAGCCTTGCGTGCCATCATGGATCAGGCTGACATCATCAATGCCTATGTCGATGCAAATAAACCTTGGGAACTCGCCAAACAGGCAGAGAACGATGCAAAGCTGCAAGAAGTTTGTAGCCGCCTGCTGGAAGCATTCCGTATTCTGACGATTTTCCTGAAACCGGTGTTGCCGCAGCTCGCCGCTCAGGTCGAAGCACAATTACAGATCGCACCGTTGCAATGGTCGGATGTCGCTACACCGTTGCCGCATCTGCATAAAGTGCTGCCGTATGTCCACCTGATGCAACGTGTCGATATCAAAATTTTCGATCAATTGTTCGATGCACCTACTGATGTTGCGGCAGCGATCTCTGCAACAACGACAGCAGCAGACGCAGCAACCGGCAGCAGCACAAGCATTGAAGAACTGGCGCCAGAAATCAAGATCGACGACTTTGCCAAAATCGATCTGCGTATCGCCAAGATCGTCAACTGCGAACATGTCGATGGTTCGGACAAATTATTACGTCTGACGCTGGATGTCGGCGAAGGCCGCACCCGCAATGTGTTTTCAGGTATTAAATCTGCGTACCAGCCAGAACAACTGATCGGCAAATTCACTGTGATGGTCGCTAATCTGGCACCGCGCAAGATGAAATTCGGGATGTCCGAAGGCATGGTACTAGCCGCGTCTGCTGCCGATGAAAAAACTAACCCAGGTCTTTACATCCTCGAAGCCTGGCCGGGTGCAGAACCTGGTATGCGGGTACGTTAATCTGCCATGGAAATCGTGGTCAGAGAAGCGACTATGGACGATGCGCGACTGATTGCGCATCTGACCCGCGCTTGCTGGGCAGGCAAAGTCGCCCCCGGCTCTACAGGCCATCATGAAGACAGCGAGCGCGTCACCGGCGATCTGATGCAAGGTGGCGGTTTCATTTTGCTGGCCGCGGAAGAACCCATCGGCTCTGTCCGCTGGCTGCCTCTTGATACCGATTCCGGCACCTGGGAAATCATGCGCATGGGTGTCTTACCGGCATTTCGCGGTCAGAGCCTGTCGCAACATCTGCTGGAAGCCGTGATCCATGCAGCGCAGACGGCACATGTAGACGAATTGCGCCTTGGCGTGCGGGTCGATCAGCCGCGCCTGCTCGATCTTTACGCTGCCTATCAATTCGAAGTTGCACCAGAGCTTGAATACTCACACGCCAATCCGCATGAACCCGCACCGAATGTCATGCGTCGTTATTTGCGTAATTGAGCTGATTCATTCGCCGTATTTAAAGAAATACGGAACAAACTTGGAAATTGCTTTTCAGGCGCGGAATTAAATATATCTACGATATACTGACATCTTTATTTGCTAGTACTTGCCTGTATTAAAGCTGAAGTACCATCGTTTATTTGTCTCAATTTGCCTGCATTTGTCTGAATTTGCTTCTATTCAATCTATTCGATTTTTATTCCCTGTTGCTCGCTATTGTCTCACTCGACTCCGCTCCACCCTCACTCACCATTCACATTGCGTCGCTCACATGAACAGTCCACTCAGCCCAGCCGCCGTCACCTCACCGATTCCTGCACGCTTGGTACAACTGCGCGCTGCCATGCAGACCGCCGGTCTGGATGCCTACATCATTCCGTCGGCAGATCCGCATCTGTCTGAATATTTGCCGGGACACTGGCAAGGTCGTGAGCATTTTTCAGGATTCACCGGCTCTGTCGGCACTCTGATCGTGACTGCGGATTTCGCTGGACTGTGGGTCGATAGCCGCTACTGGAGCCAAGCAGAACAAGAGCTGGCACCGACCGGCATACAGATGATGAAAATCGCATCGGCTGCGGCCACCCTGCATATAGACTGGCTAGCGGCAACCATGCAAGCTGGTCAGACCGTCGGTGTCGATGGCGCGGTTTTAGGACTGGCGACAGCCCGCCTGCTGGAGCAAGCCTTGCAAGCCAATGGTACCCGGCTCGATACTAGCAAAGACCTGCTACAAGAGATCTGGCCAGATCGTCCGGCCTTGCCACAAGCGGCGATCTTTGAACATCTGGCACCATATGCGGTGGTCAGCCGTCAAGATAAACTTGCGCTCGTGCGCGAACAAATGCGTGCAAAAGCCGCCGAATGGCATTTCGTTTCAACCGTGGACGATATCGCCTGGACCTTCAACCTGCGCGGCTCTGATGTAAGCTACAACCCGGTGTTCGTCGGCCATGCCCTGATCAGCCAAGACAGTGCTGCGCTGTTTGTATCCAATGGCAAAGTTCCCGCTGCACTGGTTGAGATACTGGCAAAAGACGGCGTCTATATCGCAGATTACGCCAAGGCATCCGGAGCATTGGCAGCACTGCCTGCAGGCAGCAGTTTATTAATCGACCCGCGCCGTATTACGTTCGGTTTCCGTCAATCGGTACCGGCGTCGGTCAAGGTCATCGAAGCGATCAATCCCTCCGTCTTTGCGAAATCGCGCAAGACACCGCAAGAAGCGCAATTCGTGCGCGAAGCGATGGAACAAGACGGCGCAGCACTGTGTGACTTCTTTAGCTGGCTGGAAGCATCTCTCGGCAAAGAACGTATCACTGAACTCACCATTGATGAGCAAATCACCGCCGCCCGCGCCCGTCAGCCACATTTTGTCTCGGCAAGTTTCGGTACGATTGCCGGCTTCAATGGCAATGGCGCCATGCCGCACTACCGCGCCTTGCCTGAATCTCACGCCGTCATCGAAGGCAACGGCCTTTTGCTAATCGACTCTGGCGGCCAATATCTGAACGGTACGACAGACATCACACGCGTGGTTCCTGTTGGTATCGTTTCTGCCGAACAAAAACGTGATTTCACGCTGGTGTTAAAAGGCATGATCAATCTGTCACGCGCGCAATTCCCACGCGGCACATTGTCTCCCATGCTCGATTCGCTGGCACGTGCGCCGATCTGGGCAGAAGGCATCAATTACGGTCATGGCACGGGTCATGGTGTCGGCTATTTCCTGAATGTGCATGAAGGCCCTCAGTCGATTTCCGGCGCGATGCCAGAACCTCATACCGCGATGGAAGCAGGAATGATCACATCGAATGAGCCTGGCATTTATCGTCCGGGTAAATGGGGTGTGCGTATCGAAAACCTGATGCTGAATATCACTGGCCACCAGGGTGAGTTCGGCGAGTATCTGAAATTTGAAACCATGACCCTGTGCCCGATTGATACGCGCTGTATCGATCTGTCACTAATGCGTGATGATGAAATTGACTGGCTCAATGCCTACCATGCAACGGTACTGCAACGCCTGTCACCACGTGTCTCCGATGCAGCCAAGGCCTGGTTGGAACAACGCACGCAAGCAATCAGTCAATAATTTGATTGAGGTATTTGATTAAGCTGTCAGGCGAACATCGCTGACAGACATCAAGGTCGTGTGAGGCGGTGAGGCCATAAATCAAGGCAGTCATCAGCATCATGCGGCCTTTGTTTTTGTGGTTCGTTGAATCGTCATCCTCAGCGACAACCGTCACCGCAGGGACACAATAAATTTCGCGCCACCCAAAGCGGATTCCTCTACAACGACGCTGCCACCGTGCAGCTGTATCGCCTTTTGTACGATCGCCAGCCCCAGGCCAAAGCCTCCGGTATGCCGGTCACGGCTACGGTCAATCCGATAAAACACATCGAAAATCTTGCTACGCTCAACAACGGGAATACCAGGTCCATTGTCTTCGACCGTCATCGTTATCTGACCGGTCCCAGACCGTTGTGCGGATAGTCTTATTACACCATTGCCATACTTGGTCGCATTGCTCAGCAGATTACCCATGGCTCGCACGAGCAAGCGGCGATCGCCGTTCAACTCACCCAGATCACTGGCGAGTTCCAGCTTGATATCCTGATCTGTCAATTGATGTTCCATCGCATGCAAACAATCCTGCAACATACCGTCGATGGCAAATGGCTGACGCTTCAGAGCATGTTGCTGATCAAGCTTCGTCAGATCCAGCAGTTCATTCACAAGCGCATTTAGTTCATGAATATCATCTTCCATCGCCGCGATACGTTTTTCTTGTACTGCCTGCGGCGCATTACGCAATAACTCCAGACCGAATTCCAGACGGGCAATCGGCGTGCGCAATTCATGCGATACCGAGTGAAGTAAGTTTTTATGCGTCTCTAGCAGCACATCAATGCGGCTCGCCATCTGGTTCATACAATCTGCCAGCGGGAACAGGATGGAGCTTTCGCTAAGCTGAATCCGCGTATTCAGATGGCCCTGACCAAACTCATCCGCCACGCCAGACAATTGCTGAAGTCCGCGCCAATGCGAGCGTGACCAGAACGCAATCGGCAACAATAAAAACAGCGCGACAATGGCATAACGTAGCGCCTCCATCTTCAAGACCACACCCACGTCAATCGGCAAGTCCCTGGCATGAATCACATCACCAGCGCTGCCTGCGTATTTACTGTCATTAAGGTCAACCCGACGATAAAAAGATTTGCTGGCGATATCCAGCACCACTTCACCGCGCTGCAAAGCGTAACGCTGATCACCGTCAAGCGCTGATTGCGCTTGCGGCAAAGGGATCAGGTCTATGTTGAGATTCGATACTTCCCTGACCTTATTCAGGCGCAGCAGCCATTCATCGGTGGGAGCTTTATCCACATATTGTTCCAGCAAAAATATCTGAGCCGAAACTTGGCGCAAGGCGATCTCTTCCAGCGGATCACCAAACAAGCGATTAATCGCGAAATACACAGCAAATGACGCCAGCGTAATCGCTAGCAACACCAGCACGACAAATCGCCAGAAAATCCGGTTCATGATCGTATGAGCCAGATCATGACGGATGCAGACACGAGATGCTCATGGCACTCATTCCCAGGCAGAGGGACTGAATAGATAGCCCTCGCCCCAGACTGTTTTAATCCGGGCTGCAGCACTGTCATCAAACTTCTGCCGCAAGCGCGAAATCGTATTGTCGATACTGCGATCAATGCCATCAAATTCTATCCCGCGCATGGCTTTCAGGATGTCATTACGGGACAGTACCGTACCCGCCGATTCGGCCAGCAGCAACAGCAATTTGAATTCCGGACTCGTCAATACCACCGTCTGTCCGCGCCATCGCACCACACGATCGCTCTTGGCGATGCTCAATGCGCCGAAGGCTAATTCTCTGGCTACAGTGATTGATTGCGCTGTCTGTGGTGTTTGTGCAGGTTCAGCACGGCGACGTAATAAGGCCCGTAATCTCGCCAGCAAGACTCTCGGCTGTACCGGCTTATTGATGTAATCGTCGGCTCCCTGCTCCAGACCGGATACTTCATCAAAAGTATCTTCACGCGCCGTCAAAATCACCAGCGGCACCTGACTGACATTGCGGATCTGGCGGCAGACCAGCATGCCGTCCAACCCGGGCAGCATCAGATCAAGCACCACGATGTCTGGCTGGCTTTGCTGAAACCGGGCCAAGGCCGTATCGCCACGCTCTACCACATCAACGGTAAATTCATATTCTTGTAAATAATCGACGACCAGTTGCGCGAGTTTCGCATCATCTTCGACCAGCATCAGTTTGTACATAAACGCCTCCAAGCTCCGCATTGTATAAGCGTCGGCACCTGCATGTACAGACACAAAATCCGCAAAACAACGTCTTAAACCGGCTTGTACAAATTCATGACAATTCAGCGACGTTTCGGAGAGGATTTATTGGATCGCAAGGCCTACCATACGCCCATTGTTTATCTTCAATCCCTATTTCAACCTCTATTTCCTTCTTCATTCAGGAGTCGTTCCAAGTGAAATCCAGCTACCTATCCCGTCGCCATCCCGATCACAGTGTCGTTCGCCGTATTGGTATATTTGGCGCATTGAGCGCTCTTATGATTCCCCTACTGCTCAGCGCGTGCGGTGGCAACAGTGCTGGCGATAACAAGACAACGCTGCCAACCATCAGCGGTACCGCAGCAACAGGTATGGCCATCGCCAGTACCGATGTCAGTGTCAAATGCCGTACCGGCACAGGAACAGGTAAAACAGGGAGCGACGGCAGTTTTAAAGTGACGGTCCCGAATGGCACGCTGCCCTGCGTATTAGAAATCACCAATCCAGCCGACAGCCGCAAACTACATGCCATCAGCATCACCGGCGATACCGCGAACCTCACCCCGTTGACTGAATTGCTGTCAACGCGTCTGATGCGCGCCGACATGAGCACGATATTCACCAGTTTCGATGCAAACAGTGTCGCAAAAAACGTGACCAGCACCAGCATCAAGACAGCGCAGAACGATGTCACGACCGCGTTAAAAGGGATCGTCGATACAAGCACACTGGCAGATTTTTACAGCACCCCACTGAAACCTGCGACCAGCGCCAACCCCAATGGCGGCGATACGCAAGACAAATTGCTGGATGGACTAAAAGCCAGATTGAGCAGTGCGCAGTTCACGCAAACCCTGACCCTACTAACCAAAGCAGAAGCCACAGGACAACCACTCGCTAACCCCGACACAAGTTTTATACCGACCCTGGAAATCCAGCCAGCCAATGTCAGACTCGCCGTCGGCACAGCACAGAGCTTCAGCGCCGCTATCAACTATCCTAAAAATGTCTACTACCTGCGCCAGCCTGTAAGCTGGAAAGTTGTAGAAACCGATGGCGGCAGCATCGACATCAACGGCCTCTACACGGCACCTGCCAAACCTGGCGTGTATCACGTCAAGGTACAGCGCGACGACTTTCCCAACCTGAGTGTGCAGGCCACTGTCACCGTCGAAGCCAGCAGCAATTTCAACTTCATCCCTGAACTGAAAGTCCCGCTAAAAACACTGACACTGACCGCTGGTGCCCGCTACCACTTCAGTGCGTCGATCAACTACGCTCCCAACGTGTTCTACCTGGTAGAGCCGATTGCCTGGAGTGTGGTCGAAGCCGACGGCGGCAGTTTTAATCTGCCTTTGCCCGCCGATTTTGGTCTGGGTGAAATCGGTATGTATTACACGGCACCGCAAAAACCCGGCGTCTATCACGTCAAAGTACAACGCACCGATTATCCGGACCTGAGTGCCCTCATCGAGGTCACTGTGCAATAAGACTGGCTACAGGCATTACAATGTCGATCCTGTGCTGATCTGTGACCGCACAGGATTGTGCACTTTCCGTATTACCTGAGGCGATTTGAATTACCTGATCCGACATGAAAAAACTTTTGCTCATTGCACTCACCGCACTATCCGGCCAATCATATGCCCAGTCGCTCGCTGCTAATGTGATGCCGGATGGTAGTCGTGATATTTTTGTCGGCCTGGCAGTTGCTGCCGCGCCGAATTACGAAGGCAGGCAGGAACGCAAAGCGACCCTGATGCCTATCCTGCAGATGCAATGGAGTAACGGGATTTTTATCGCGGATCCCTATACGGCGGGCATGCATTTATCATCGAACCCAGAGATAGAATTCGGTCCGCTGCTACAGTATCAGCCCGGCCGCACTGCCAGTGAGGCGGAAAAAGCCGCCGGTGGCAGCGACATCAGTGCCGCACTCAACGCTGGTGGGTTTTTCAATTACTACCTGAATGACAAACTCAGGTTCAACACCAGCCTGCTCCATGCGAATGGTGGCGGTTTAATGGCGAAGCTTGATGTGCAAAAAATATTTGGCCAAATTGTCCCTCACCATACGCTTGCCACCTCCGGTGGAATCGTCTGGGCGAACCGTGACTACACTGAAAAATATTTCGGCATTTTGCCAACGCTGCTGCTCAGCGGATCTGGCAGCGAAGGATTCTCACCGACGAATAAAACCAGCACAGACTACAGCGCATCCGCCGGAATAAAGGATGTACATCTGGGAGTTAACTGGAACTGGGAAATCAGCGCCAGCGTATTACTGACCTCAGGAGTCTCTGCCGTGCATCTGACCAACAGTGCCGCCCGCAGCCCTCTGGTCAGTCAGCGCAATTACCTGACGATACATAGCGGTTTAGCTTATCGTTTCTGATACCAGCCATGATCACGACAACCTCTTCCCTGCTCCTCACTTTACTGCTCACCAGCGGAGTGGCTGCTGCGCAGACGCCTGCTGTGATTGGGGTCGCGGGCGCAGCGGGTGCGACGAGCACGGTAAGCGTGGCAAGCCCGACAGACTTAGCAGGTAAGCAGATATTGTCCGAAGAAAGCGAATGGATCAGCTACCGCAATACCTACCGCGCCATGATCTGGTTTGAAAAATATGGCAAACCCAAAAATTTCATCCAGCAGCATTACCGCTTTATTCCCAAGGAAAAAAATGTCAGCGCAGAGCACCTGACGCTCAGTCTGCGCAGCCGCAGCCTCCAGCTCGACCTGCCGCTGGATGCCTACGGCCGCGCCAGCATTCCTTTGATGAAAACGGCTTATGATGAAAATGCCGAACTCCGGTTAAACCGCAAACTCGACGCCTATACACGTCAACCCTGGATCTCCCTCATCAGCCGCCCCGACGGTCTGTACGACGCCAGTGATTTACGCACCGCCTGCAATCAGGCACTCGACTACCTGCACTACGTCGGCGATACCAGCATCAATAATAAAAAATGCACCGGAGTGAAATTCACCTACCTGCACACAGCGACAGACGTCATACTCAAATTCAAAAGCACAGGACAATCATCTACCTGGGCAGAAGTCACCGACAAGCAAGGCGCAGCCATCACCAACGCTGGCAATTACAAATCCATCACCTACCAGTTCGCCGCCTGGTCACAGCAAGGCCAAATCCTGAGCGCCACTGCACCACTCACGATTGATCCGGTTTTTGAGTAAGATCGGTATTGAAAGTATTACAAAATTCAGAATGGAATCCGCACTATCCATGCGCCTCTTGGCACGATATGCCTTGGAGAGGCGCATGGATAATGCGGATTGCATTTCAGTTTTGCGATTAACCCAAGGGGAACATCTACATTTGTTGGTTTGCTTTTTCCACGTTCAATCGCTCAAGATCAGCGCGCATGCGCAACAATTCAGTCGTGCTGCTAGCATCGTAGACGCCGCGAATTCGTCTGTCGGTATCCAGCAAAAATACCCGGCCTCCGTGCAAAGGCTCGCCATTGCGTTCTCTAAGACGGATATCTGTTTTAAGGCTGTGTGCAAAGTGATCAAGCTCTTTGGGATTTCCGGTCAGCAAAGACCAGTTCGCAGGTAATTGAAGGCGCTTTGCATAATCGGCTAACTGGCCTGCACCATCCAACTCAGGATTGACTGTGAGCAGTAGAAATTGTGGTTTTACTCCCGCTTCGCTCGCAACTATGATCCGGTTAAGTTCGCGCAATACTTCGAGCGAGACGGGACATAAACTCACACATCCGGCATAGAAAAATCCTACGAAACTCGGTCTTTTCTCCAACACATTCTGGCTCAACGGTTCTCCGTGCTGATTGATCAAATCAAACTTGGCCGTACGCTGCCATGAGGACCATTTATCCCATCGCGGCTGAAAATCTGCGGTGTGGTAAAACGGCAGCGAATCATAATTCAAAGCATGCTGTTGAAAATGGAAAGCACCCGTTACATACGCTGCCAGAACAACCGCCGCCAATACTGCCAGCAGCAGCAACCCCAGAGCACAAAAGAAACGAGACAACAGCATGCGGCTCATTGATAACGGTTGCAACAAGCTAGCAACAGCAACGCTAGTGTGGGTAGTGTGAGCATCAGAAGTACATGACATAGCGCACTCATCAATGAATAGTGACGGGAGTTCCCTTGAAGCAGCCAACGGTATAAGGAAATTCTTTGGTCTGGTGATAATGATATTGATTGACAGTGACGCCATTGACCGTGATCGCATGCGTATGACCGTGACATTCATCCAGATCAGCGTTGGTCATGGCCTTACCATTTTCGCCTTGGTTTCCATAGATACCGAATCCATCCGCGATATAGCCGACCAGAGGAGAATGCTGCCCTGCCTGATCTTTTTGGCTCAGACAACTACTGATACTGTGATGATGGTATTGACCGGTGCGCTCAGGATGTCCCTGACATGCATCTTGTACCTCCCAGGCAACCGCGTCACGATTTGCCCCATCGTCTGCGTTGTATAAACGCGCACCATCAAGCAACACACCGATTGCGCCCAAGCCTGTGCACGTTGGGCTTGCTGCCACAGTAGGATTAGCAGGTAAGCCCCAGGCAATCGTGGCCGTCTGGATAGAATTAGGATTTCGGTCATAAGCATAGGCCGGGTCTGTACTCGCAATTGGAAATTTACCGGTCGGTGTTGAGGGTAAACCATTTCCGCTGATACCCAGATTACTACCCAGAGTGACAGCAAAACTCGATACCCAGCTGACTGCTCCCTGGACACTGATTTTGCTCAAAGAACTCCAGGTGACACCATCGGAATTAAACCACGGTCCTTTAGAAGTGGCGCCACCACTACCGACTGCAGAATAGCACGTGTAGACATAACCAACCGCTGGTGCGCTACGGGTAAATTTGCCATCGCCGACCGGGAGCTTGGCAGGATCAACGCCCGTGACGACACTGGCCACCGGACTAGCGCTGACGCTGGGCGACGCCAGACTATTACCAGCCGAATTAGTCGCAACGACATTGCAGGTGTAGGTCGTGCCATTCGTCAATCCTGAAATCAACACCGGACTACTGACCGCATTAGCAGTTCTGGCACTGCCGTTAGCAACGCATGTCGCCAGATAACTAGTAATCGCCGCTCCGCCGTTGGAGGATGGTGGATTAAAATTGATCGTCAACGAAGCGTCTCCGGCCTTGATCTGGCTAATTGCGGGAGTACCCGGCACCGTCACCGATGTGGAGGTCGAGGTCGATGTTGACGATGATGTGGTAGTAGCTAAACTTCCGCTGGAGCCTCCACCGCAGGCAGCAACAGTCAGCGTCAGTATCGCTGTTCCTATCATGTTTTTCATAGTTACTCCTGATCAAAAAAGATTTATCAGGCTTCACTTTAAAATGAAAATATGGAGGAATTATGAAGATCGCCGGTATAAAAACTATATGAATTTTTTCAAAGAAATTCAGCTACAGAGATGGTCAGGCATCACCTCGCGATGCCGGCGAAATACGATTGAATAGCGTAGCGAACATCATGCCCGCCAGAAGGCTAAAACTATGACCGGGTTTAAATGCGCTGCTGACATACACATCCAGTGAAATTTGAAACACCACAATAGCAGCACTCAAGTAAACGATATATCGCAATGGCGAAAAGCGCCGGTAAGCCAATAAGATAAAGCCACATAAGGCCATCAACGCCTGGGACGCACCAGAACTGACGAGATCTGGGTGGAGCAGCACGCTAAAATACTGGCCTGCTGTTCCGCCAATAAAATAAATAATAACGAGCGCAGTACGTCCCATTATTCGCTCAACTGCTGAGGCGACCAAATAGATGCTGGCAAGATTAACCAGCATATGAAGAAAGTGTACGTGGAGGAACTGGGACGTCAAGAGCCGCCACACCTGCCCGCTTTCAAACGTGACCCCGTCGACAGCACCAACTTGCAAAAGGAGTGAAGATCTCTGCGACTGAAACGCATGCAGATCCAAACGACTAGCGACAACGAACCAGGCGAGAAGTGAGACGAGCACTAGCGTAAGGCTAAGCAACGGAAACTTAGAGTACGTCTTCATATTACGAGCAACGACTGACATACCAGATAAACGAATCGCAGCGGCATAGAGCATTCGGCCAGGAATAGAATGAAGCTCAAGGCCACCATACCTTTAAAAGTCTGCTTGATTGACAGGTTCGGCAGCACGTCAGGATTTCGACAGCAGATAAATAGCGAACGCCGCCACGAAGCTTGACGCGATTGACGCCAATACCGAAAGCACATGACGCGTTGTGCCAGATTTGCGAAGATAGGCAAGCAGATGAAACGGTGCAGCAAAACAGCAGCTTATCGGTGCCGTAACGTAGATCGCAATAACCAGGTACATCCCGACAAACTCATGGGCCGAGTCCGGCGCCTGCTGCGCGATGTAGATCTGCATCTCTATCCACCCCAGAAACAAGGCAAACACAAAGCAGATAACCGCATGAAGAGCCAGATGTTTGAGTGCACGTGCAGCGAGCCTCCAGCGAGACGACCACCCTGCGCTTGGGGTGGGTGACGGGTGGTTAATAGCAAGGTTAGATACGAAGAGCTTTTGCTTTTGCTTTTTCATTTAATTGCTTTATCGCCATTTCGTCATTCATGAGAGAGAGGAGTGCAGCACCGATTCGAATCCGCACTTCAATGCCGAATTTAACAAGGGCTTCCAATTCTGATTCTGGATAGTTTGCCTCAACCGCGTCATCTGTGCTCCTGCGTTTTACATGCTCTCTTCCTCCATGGGTTAAATCATTAAAGGAACCCCAATTAGCCTTCTTGTTGGCATGTATCCAGGCGCCACCAGTAATTTCATCACGGCCAATAGCATTTAAGAGCTCATGAAATAGCGGACATTTACCATTGTTAAATTTTTCTATATCGTCGTCTGATGCGAACTCCAGTAGCCAAATGCCGCGGACATAACTTTCAAATAGAGGACGGGCTAAAGTCAACGCCGGGCCAAGCAGATTCACATCTAATAAGATAAGTGTTGCATCAGCAAGATCAAGCGAAAGCTGAAGAATTGCCACCCCGGTTCGCACTCGGATTGCGCTAGGTACCTCCTTCTCATTCGTTCTTTCGTTAAGCCAAATAGCCAATTCTTTTGCGACTTTGATCGATTGCGTGAACGAAGGTATCACTGAAACCTCAACTTGTTATAAAAAAAGTGACTGACGCTAACATATACATGCAAAATCAGCAACACGGTTTCAGTTGACTAAAAAAACTAAACAACCTTGATTGTCAGGTCAATTTTACGTACGTCGGCGCTATCAATGTAAGCAGTCAGGTAAGCAAAGAAAAAGTTAAATCACATCGTCCAAGTTGCCAAGCACCCGCGCAAAAATCTACCTCAATCCCAACCCATTTATTTCGCACCATCACCCACTACACAAGATCCCGGAATATATCCCTCCCACTTCCACGGGGTGTAGGTATCTTTGATTAATGCCTCCAGCAATTCTTTAAAAATGCTGTCGCCATTGGCACTGTTGCTCATCAGGACAATACCGATTTGTTTGTCGTCGTAGATGAGTGCATGGTTCTCCCAGCCGTCGTCGTGACCTTCTTTGAAATACGCTTTGCCGTAGGGTGTCTGGAACAGGCCCCAGCCTAAGCCGTAGCTCAGTTGTATGGTCTGGTTGTCCTGCGTTGTCGCGCTGGATAAGGTCGGGAATTGCGTCACCGAGTTGATGGCGATGCCTGGTTTGAGCAGGATGTCTTTGCCCTGTTGATTCAATATCTTGCCTTGCATTAGCGACTGTATAAATTGGGCGAAATCATTGATTGTTGTGTCCATCGATCCGGCTGCATTTACGTTGCTACGGCGGTTATGTCCCAGGATTTTTTCTTTGTCATCATAGCCAAATGCGAGATTTTCGTTGAAGCGTTCTTGCCAGGTCATACTTGTGCTCACCATCTGTAAGGGGTTAAAAATCCGCTCCTGTATCAGGTCGCCGACACTTTTTTTGGTCGCCTGTTCGACAATGAATTGAGCGAGGTTGATGCCGTCGCCGGAATACGCATACCGGCTGCCAGGCATGAAGTGGAGCATTAGTTTTTTGTCTGGATTCAGCCAGCGAAAATTGGCAAAGCCTGCCGTATGGTTCAGTAGCATACGCAGCGTAATCCGCTGATAGCGCAGGTCATTTGCCAGATCGCGATATTTGTCGTACTCCGGCAGAGGCTTGGGCAAATATTGCTCAACCGGTTTATCCAGATCAAGGATTCCTTCCTGCACCAGTTGCGTGACCATGGTGGCAAACACTGCTTTGGTGAACGAAGCACCATACATCACGCTGTCTACGGTCAGGGGCAGTCGCTGCTCTTTTTGACGCCAACCAAAACTATTGAGATACACAATTTTATTTTGATTAAAGATCGCAATGCCAAGACCGGTGACGCAAGATCGGGCCATCAGATCAGTCACCTTTTTCTCAAGTGCCGGTACCGGAAGATAGCTGCCATCAAGTGCCTGGATGGCATGCGGCGTGCTGATGACGTGCACAGGATACGCTTCCGTTGTTTGCGCAAAGCTGCTACTCCAAGCCAGTAGCGATGTACATACCAGCAATATCAGGCGACCTTGATCAAGGTACATATACGTTCTCTCTCCGATATAAGATTGCACAAACGACCCTGCAAGCCAGGTGCGCCTGTTGGCATGAAATGCCTCTGGAAGCCGCATCCAGCCTGCGAGTTCAATATGGGACGTCTAAAAATCCTTTAGCCAATACTCCAGAACCATTCAATCCTTACCTCTTGTCTTTTCTCTGTGTCTCCGCGCCTCTGTGGTGAGAGGTTTTGATTTTTACGTAAGTCCTATTTCTATCAATATAATTTTTCGATTCAGAGGTTTTAAAAGTTTCACAAACGAACTCGCAAGCCGGGCGCGCCTGTTGGCGCGAAATGCATCTGGAAGCCGCATCCAGCCTGTGGATTCTGTTAATGGAGGTAAAGCAAGTTGCTATTCTGTGCCGTTTCTGAACAGTTTTCACCTGTATTCCGACAATAACTCATCCCGCTGGTCAAAGACAGATCACAGCCGAATCATAAAAAAATTTGTATTGCGCCTTGACTTTGCCAGTTAAAGATATATCATTAAGTTTCATTCTAACGATATATCTTTAAAGGAAAATATGAAACTTTTTGATTCTCTGCGCGCTCATCATGCGCGCCATCACGAACGTCATTCCGAACATCATCATAGCGGTCGCCATCATCATGATGGTCATCGCGATCACCATCACTATTTTGCCGGTCATGGCGATGATACCTATGACGATGAACCAGGCGGCGGGCGTATGCGTGGCGGCGGTCACGGACGCGGACGTGGCGAACGTGCGGAACGTGTGTTTGGCCGCGGCGATCTGCCTCTGATCGTATTGGCACTAATAGAAATCAGTCCGCGCCATGGCTATGAAATTATCAAGGCGATCGAAGAGCGTTGCGGCGGTGCCTATGCCCCAAGTCCGGGTGCGATCTACCCGACGCTGACCTTGCTGGAAGAGCAGGATCAGGTGACGTCATCAGAAAACGCCGCGACCAGCGGCAAGCGTCTGTACACCATCACCACCGTCGGGCGCGACTACCTAGAGGCGAATCGTGCGCAGGTTGACGGCATCATGGCAAGACTCGATATGTTTGCCCGCGTACAAGCGAAGCAATCTTTACCGGAACGTGTACACCAAGCCATGCATACCTTGAAACACGCACTGATGTTACGTCGGGGTAGCTGGAATGCCGCCGAAGCCGACCGTGTAGCCGCCATATTAGAACAGGCGGCGCATCAAATCATCGATGAAGGCTAGATGAAATATGCACGGAATATGTACAGAGTATGAGAAAAATCTGAGCACTATATGACCCCAACATCATCACAAGCCGACCAGGCTAAGGACAGACAATGACAGAACATTTACACCAGACACAACGCATACGGCATGAGCTGAGACTTCGTCTGCTGACCGTGTCACGTATTGAACAATTAAGTATCCATATGCGCAGAATCACCTTCACCGGCGATGCGCTTGATGGCTTTATCTCGGCTGCGCACGACGATCACGTGAAGTTATTTTTTCCAGTGACAGGGAGTGAGCAGCCGATTTTGCCGCAGTCCGGCCAAGCCGCAGAGGATGATGCAGCGCGTCCTATCGCCAGGAATTACACGCCGCGTCGTTACGACGCGATCAACAGAGAACTGGACATAGATTTTTATCTGCACGGCGATGGCCCCGCATCAAGCTGGGCGGCTCAGGCCAGGCCCGGCCAAACCTTAGGCATAGGCGGTCCGCGTGGCTCACTGCTGGTATCCAAGGATTTCGACTGGTACCTGTTGATCGGCGATGAAACCGCCCTGCCCGCAATCGCCAGACGACTAGAAGAATTGCCAGCAGAAACAAAAGTCATAGCCCTGATCAGCATCGCAGATTCACGCGATCAAATCCCGTTACAGCATGGTAAGAATGTGCGGATTGAATGGATCAGGAATGATGATCCGGCGATGACGTTATTACAGGCATTGCAAAAGCAAATTCTGCCGGACGGCACCGGCTATGCATGGATCGCCACGGAGCTCAGTCAGGTACAGCCTTTACGTCATTACCTGTTAGACAAAGGCATGAACAAAACGCATATTCATGCAGCGAGTTATTGGCGCAACGGGGTCGATGAACATCATCAGACACATGATGAGTAATGCCTGAACGTAGCTGAAAAAACCGCGTTACCTTGATTCGATCAGTGCAAATCAACATTGATCATCATCAATCATCATCAATCAACAACATCAAAAGTGTCCAAGCCAGACGCCAGGGCAACTTCTTTCAGACCACGCACCTCAGATCGCCTGCGCAAAACTTAATATTGGCGACTAGCAGAGGACTGGAGTGTTAGTACAGTCACTCTTGGTTGACATTTGCCGGCTCAAGGAATTTTTTTATCCCTCACAATGGCGACAGCTTGGCATACGTATTTGGTGCGCATATCGAGTCAGTCGAACGATTGTGTGACCACAGCACCCACAACGCGAATCCGTTGATGAAGCGCCAGGCCAGACAATCATTGATCCGCCTCTTCAAGAGCCGTCAGAATTTTGGGCTTCTTTTGATACTTAGCACGCATACTCCTGAGGTCGCGCTCGACATGCGCACATTGCAGCTTACGAAGCTGAACTGCGACTTCCTTATCGCGCTCACCTTTATCACCATTGAACTCGCCTGAAAA
The DNA here is from genome assembly GCF_049340185.1 of Undibacterium sp. Rencai35W. Lineage (NCBI taxonomy): Bacteria > Pseudomonadati > Pseudomonadota > Betaproteobacteria > Burkholderiales > Oxalobacteraceae > Undibacterium > Undibacterium sp. Rencai35W. Next base: position 209,944 of record NZ_JBMPPC010000006.1, on the reverse strand, counting down.
ATAATTGCAAGTAACGCTTCTTTCAGCTACTTTTCGAGCATCCTTTGGAAGTTCGGGGAAACCGTTTGCGAGACGATCTATTGCATGAGCAGAACCCAAAGGCAGCAAAGATAAAGATGCTGCGAACAAAAACGTAGGTAATCTCATAGCTCTACCGTAGTACGGCCCGGATCAACGACTTCATCGTTGACTCCGAATTAAACCGCAAGTTATGCGCCATTATTGCCATCCCTCAATACATGCCAATGCTTTGTGTAATGTGTAATCCGCAACGAGGATATCGATCTAGCTTCTGTCAAACAAAATATCTCAGATCGCCTGAGCAAAATTCAACTCGACACCGAGCCCTGATGGATCGGTAAGAAATAACTGGACTTGCTGCGTCTCAGGCACTGTATTCACGGTGTAAGAAATGCCAAACAATTCAAGCTGATCTTTGGTCTGCGCCAGATCCTGACAAGAAAAAGCGATGTGATTAAAATAGCCTGTCGTCGCTATGATATCGCTATCTCCGGCAGATAGTACCGTTGCTTCTGATAAATGAATAATGCTGCTATCACCTGCATATAACCAATAACCATGCGACTGAAATGCCGGGCGATGTCCTGTGTGCAAACCGAGTACGCTGCAATAAAAATCCCGCACACGTTCCAGTAAATCCGACGGGGCTTTGATATTAATATGGTTAATCGCAGTAATCATGATGTCTCGATCTTTGATAGGCAATGAAATGAATAATTAAACAGCTGGTATAAGTTAATCAGGAAGCAGTCACAAGCAAATTGCATGCGGGTTGCAGCCCAATTCGTAAGTGATTACGAACCGGTTATGAATCGGCGGTTACAAGCCAATTACAAGCCAATTACAAGCAAATACATCATGCAAAAACCGCAGTAACAAACTTAATGCGCCCGCTGCAAACTTAGCACAAAGCTTACACCATCGTGCGTATTCTGCGCGCTGATCGTGCCGCCCATTTTTGCCATATAGGTTTTCGCGACAAACAAGCCCTGCCCGCGGTTGCCATTTGCTCCCGAGTCCTGCTGATCGGAGACACCGTATTCAAAAATCTTGTCCAGCATATCAACAGCAATACGCGGGCCGGTGTTATGGATAATAATGGTGACGCCTGTCTCGCTGGTCAGCAAGTCAATCCGAACCGGACTACCGGGCAGGCGATAGCGGTCGGCATTGCGTAGTACATGGGTGACGACGTCCTCCAGCGAATAATCATCGGCTCTGACCATGATCGGTTCCGCACCACTATTAAATTCAACGTGAGAAATGCCAACGCAAGGCGCGTTGTCCGCCACGTTACGCAAGAAAGCCGCGATGTCGATACTGGTGACTTGCAGCTCTGTCGATTGAAATGCTTCACTTGGCGAGGCGCTACCATACAGCACGCGTATTGCTTGCTGCATGCGGTGAATATAGCGACTGCTCTGATCATCGGCTGCGCCATGCAGCGCCATCAGTGACTGCAATGGCGACATAATCTCGTGACCGACGGCATGCCACATCTGCTTCTCTTGCTCGGCGCGGATGCCTTCGCGTTCGACGTCTTCTTTGACCCGTCGCAACAAATCGTGCAAGCAACTTGCCAGGACGCCCAACTCGTCATCACCGCGTAAATCCCCCAGCTCAAATTGTTGCAAACCACCGGTACCTTTAACCGTTTTGGACAAAGACGCAGCGCGTTTAGTCAGCACTGTGATTTTGCGGATAATGCTGATTTCCATGATCAGCCAGGTGAGAAATAGCGCCAGCAACATCGCACCGACAAACCAGGATACGCGGGTCGCCACGACTGCCAGGCTCTTGCTCACACTACGCAAGTCACCTTTAAGTACGACCTCGTAACTATCGAGTGCGGTTGTGATCTGGTCACGACTTTCCAGCGGCGTATCATACTCATCCACAGGCAGGCGACGAATCAGGCGCGTCAGTGCATTCCACGAGTCGTTCTCTTGTTCGACCTGACCACTCAGGTTCACCAGCTCTTTAGCGCCAGACAGCTTGCGTATTCTCACTGTCTCGCCGGGCAATAACTGGCCTTGTAAATCTTTTAGTGAGAATGGCGGTGTCGGTGTCTCTTTTTCACTATCGAACAAGGTATCGTTGCTGTCCGGTGCCAGCACGGCGATCCTGACTTTGATCTGATCAAGATCTTCGGGTGGCCAGACCGGACGTTTTTTCTCAAATAAGGCCTCTTGCCAGATAGCGATAGGAAGGCGCAAGGAATAGAACGAGGTCTTACTGCAAGTGTGATCCTGATCATCGAGTTCGGCCTGATTGCAATTCGCGTTTTGCCAGATCCAGCCGCGGAATTCCTTCACTGGCCGGGCATTTGGCTTGTCGGCCTCACTGGTCCAGAATCCGGTCAGGCGACCGCGCAGTCCTGCCGATTTTTTTCCTGCATCCGTCATTTTTTCGAATGGCGCAATCCATTGATATGTTTGTCCGCGCAGGCTGACGCTGACCTGCATTCTGTGCGCTTGCACCAGACTCTCATCACCCCGCTGATGCGCGGCCAGATCGGCACTATTGAAGCTACCTGCTGCGTAGATATAGCCACCTGCCCACGGATTATTACCGATGCCCAAACACAGCGAACCACTGCTGCCGTATTGCACCAGACAGCCCGACATCGCTACTGCCTGCTGCACCTTATTCTGATCATCAAAATCCAGCGCCGAGAACGGCAACAGCAAAGGATGCAAGCCTTCACCGCCTTTGTCTGCGGGCGGATTCAACAAGGCCAGTTGACCTGCGGGATGACGTAAGGTTGAGAGTATCTGCTCACGGGTTTTATTAAAACTGTGCTGATAATTCTTATAGCTGAGTTGCTTCTCCTGTTGCAGTACAGAGAGCGCCAGAGCAACCGTGGCCACGGCAAGTAGCAGAAAGGCGGTGCGAAATAAGAGACGCAAACGATATGGTGCCAGTGCAGAAAAAAGCGCTTTCATCACTTGCCATCCACCCAGCGAAAACCACGCATCGGTACGTTTTCTATACATTCAAACCCAGGATCAATTTCGCGAAAAGCGTCACGGATAGTACTGACATGCTTTCGGATATTGTCACGGTTACGGCCGCTCTTGACGACCTCATATAAATCATCATAAGACACTACCTGGCCGCGACTGGCGAACAGTGCCGCCAGAATCCGTTGTGCGGTCAGCGGCAAATTAATACGCTGGCCGCGCCAGATCGGGCTGCGCTGACGCAATGGATCCATCGCCAGTTCATCGATGATCTCAACTTGTTTGCCGTTGTCCTTGTGCTGTTTGCGTTCTTTGACTGCGCGTAAAATTTCTAAGAAGGTGTCGATGAAATCCGTCTCTTCAAACGTCGCTTTTTGCAAATAATCCCAGGCATCCAGTGCCTTCATGATGCTGCGGTAGATCGTCGCTGGCATGGCGGACACGACGAGTACCGGCGTGGCCTGACTCTTATTGATCACATTAATGATCGCAACACCGGCATGACGCTCGCGCCCCAGCTCGATATCCAGCACCACCAGATCATAGGTCTCACGCGCCAGCGCGGCTTCGGCGTCGTCACGGCTAAACCATTGATCAACCTGGATGCCTGGCTTCGCCGATTCTATCCAGGACTTGAGTTGATTACTGGTCGGCAGGTCGTCTTCGATTACGGCTACTTTTACCATGCTGCGCTGCTCCTGCTTCGTTCTGATCACTGATGCGTGAAGTATCCACGCTTTCGGCGCAAAAGTCATACGCCAGGCTGTGAGTTTTTACTCACACAGTCTTCCGCTGGCTCCGCAGACGGAACAAGTGCTCAGGAACGATGAACATACTGGCACGGCTGCCTCGTTGATTATTCCGCACACACAGTCGCATGATGTGTATCAGGGAACAGCAGCGAATGAACGCGGCACCCGACCACAACATCACAGGAGAATGTCATGTCTGACCGTATCAAAGCCATCGTACAAGCCATCCGTTCCACCTTATCTAAAAGCGTGTCTGGTCTACGCCATGTCTCTGGCGGGTTCGGCAATGACGCATCTGGTATCAACTCTAACAATGTCTCCGGCAGTATCTCCGGCGGCATCAAAACGCACGGCGGCACCATCATCAAACGCCTTGCGGTTCTGGCCGTTCTCGGCACCGCCGCTTATGCCGTGATTCAGCATCCGCCCGTCCAGACAATAGAACGCGGCGATGTTGGTATCCGTATCAATCAACTGACCGGCGTTTCGGAAGAACTGCGTGCCGGTACCGTGATGGCGATTCCTGGCATCCATGAGTTGCGTCGCTACTCGCTGCTAGACCAGACCTACCGTCCGGTGAAAAGCGCCAAAGCCAATGGCGAAGCGCCTTTCCAGTCGATCGAAGGTTTATCGCTGGGGGTAGATCTGACCATACGTTATGTGCTCGACCCGGCGAAACTGACGAGCATGAGTAAAAACCTGCCGCAAGATATCAACGGTGAAATCGTCGAACCAGCGGTGCAAGGCGTCATCTACAAGGCGTTCACCCGATACACCGTGAGAGAAATTTTCTCCAGCAAACGTCAGGAAATCCAGCAGCAGATCGAAGCCGAACTCAAGCCCAAGCTCGCTAACGATGGCGTGATACTGCGTAGCGTCATGATGGGTAAAGTAGATCTGCCACCTGATTACAAAGTCGGCATGGAAAAACTCCTTGCAGAAGAACTAGAAAGCGAAAAGATGCGCTACACCTTAGAACTCAAAGGCAAGCAAGTTCAGCAAACTGCACTTGAAGCCGATGCAGAAAAGATCCGTCGTGAAAAAAACGCAGAAGCCGCTGCTAGCGAGCAGATCATCGCCGCCAAAGCACAGGAAGAAGCGATGAAACATGTACTGCCATTTAAACAGAAACAAATTGAGCAGAGGCAATTTGAGGCTGAAGCCGAAAAAATCTCCCGCATCAAAACCTCAGAAGGCTCTGCCCAAGCACGCATCATCGAAGCCGCCGGTGAAGCAGACTCACGCCGTAAACTTGCCGACGCCGAAGCCTACCGTCAGGATCTGGTCGGTAAAGTCGCCAGCGCCCAGCTCGAACGCGACGGTGCCTTACTGAGCAAACATCCATTGTTAATCCAAAAAACCATGGCGGATAAATTGTCGGACAAAATTTCTGTGATCATTGCGCCTCCTCCGGCAGATGGCGGCTTCATTGGCTCCGCTCTATTGGGTGCTGGCAAAAACCAGCAAGCACAATTGCAGGCACAGACACAAGCACAGGCACAAACAACATCTACTGAAGAGAGCCAATAATTATGTTAGCTGCTGTCATTACCGTCCTTGCCATCGTGACCCTGGATCAGGCGCAATTGCGCGCCGCGCCCAAAGACAGAGCACAGCAACAAGCTGTGCTCTGGCAAGGCGATAGTCTGGAAATTCGAGGAGAAAAACTCGACTACCTGCAAGTCTATGACCATCGCCGGGAGCGTGCTGGCTATATCAAGGCAAGCCAGGTCAGGATCATCTCGACCAAGCCCGATGATGCGCCTGAGCTTTTGTCCGTCGTGCGCTTTCTGCGTGATACCCCGGGTGCAGAAGCCTTGGGCATCGCCTACACCGCAGCCTTCCTGAAGGCGGCTCCAGTGCAGGTAATCAACGCCGAAGCCTTCGACGCCTTAGGCGGGATGGCAGAGCGTCTGGCACGTCGCGCATCAAGCAAAACGCTTAATCCGGGTGTGAAGCAAAACGAGACCCAGATCGCCGCCCATCTGGAAGTCGCCGCGTATTACGGCGTGACTCTAAAAAGCATAGAAAGGGATGGACGTATCCAGCTCTGCTATGACGGCGAAGCATTTCGCCGCGTACTCGCGATGAATGCTAGTCAGATGCAAAAAGCAAAAGCGGCGCTGGCACTGACACGTCCCGACTGCATCGATCCGGCGACACGACCAACCGAGCGTACTAGTATCGACCTGTGGCGCGCCGAGATGCTCGACAAGGTTGAGATTACGGAATTACCTGAATACCAGAAGAACCGCATCCGCATGCGCCGCGCCGGCGTGTGGTCCAGTATTGCGTTTCAGCGCCAGCGCAAAGGCGGCAACAACGACACAAACAGCAACAACAGCGAAGCCGCAGAAAATCGCGCATTGACCGAATTAGCAGGCGTAAATAAAAGTGAAATGAGCGACGAAGACCTCGTCAACTATGCAGAAGCAGGCGTACGTACCGGCAGCATGCGCTGGGCAGCAGAACCGGCACCACTACCGGCATCAGCCGACAGCAAGAACCTGCGCATCGTCACCACAACGGGGCAACCGGGTGAAACCTGCGTTGCATTACTTGATGCCAAACACGATAGTAAAGCCCCGCTGGCACAACGCTGCACCTACAGCCTGGTATGGACAGCTTCAGCGCGTAGCAATCCCCAGCACACCGCGCTGACGCTGGCCGTACAGCCGATGGACACCTGGCGCGAGATGTGGCTGTTCCGCCAAACAGGCAAAGAGTGGGTCATCGATGTGATCCCGCCCGCAGCGGCAGAACCGGATCTGGGCTATGCAGAATTTGCCGGATGGGTACCAGGAACGACAAAACTCCTGATGGCGAGAGAAGCACGTGTGGATGGCCGCTACAAGCGTAGCTTTGAAATCGTCAGCGGCGAATCGCTGCAGGTAGAGCGTTGGGCCGACAACCCTAATTCGCTCAGCGTGTTCTATCGCTGGCAAGATCCGCTGTGGAAGAAACAGACGATCAGTTTGCGGTAGGACGGCGCATAGAAATTAAGGCGCATTAACTGGGCAATAAAAAAGGGCATCACATTTATATGTGATGCCCTTTTTTATTTATACCGCCGCAGATCAGGTCAGATCTGTTGCGCTCAATCCATCTCGTCCTGCACCACAGCACTCGTCGGAAACTGCGCGCAGAATTTACTGCCGACCTCGGGTGTGGATTCAATCATTAAATTCGCTTTGTGTCGCAATAACACATGCTTCACAATGGCCAGCCCGAGGCCAGTTCCCTGGGTCTCGCGAGAGCGGCTTTTATCGACGCGATAGAAGCGTTCTGTCAGGCGCGAAATATGTTCGGCACTGATGCCGATACCATTGTCTTGCACAATAAATTTCGGCCCTTGCGACAGATTCTTCCAGATCAGTTTGATTTCACCATTCTCTGGCGTGTAGCGAATCGCATTCGTGACCAGATTGGTGAGCGCGCTGCGTATCTCATCAGTGCTGCCGAAGATATTCGGCCCATCAAATTCTAGCGTGATGATATGCCGACCCGCAGACAAGGCATGCGCTTCTTCGAGTATCTGTTCCAGCATGGCGCGCATATTGATACGATCCGGTCGCATCGGGTAATCCATCGATTCCAGACGGGTCAGGGTCAGCATGTCTTCAACCAGTCTTTGCATACGCTCTCCCTGCTCTGCCATCAGCTTCAGATGTGACATGCGGGTTGAGGCGTCGAGGTCTGGCTGCAAGGAGGCGATCTCTAAAAATCCATTGATCACCGTCAAAGGCGTACGCAATTCATGGGAGGCATTCGCAATAAAGTCGCGGCGCATCATGTCAATCCGTTCGGATTCGGTTACATCATGCGTGACCAGAATCTGTCTGCGGTTTTCAAATGGGATGATATGGACAATCAACTTACGCTCGCGGAACGACAGCGTCAGCGGTACATCGTAGCGACCGAGGATAATGTAATCCATGAACTCAGGACTGCGTACCAGATTGGTAATCCGCATACCTTTATCTTGCTTGAGGCTTAGGCCAAGATGGCTTTCCGCCGCGGGATTGCACCACTCAAGAAACAGGACGTCATCCATGATGACCACGCCGTCTGGCAATAGGGTCATGGCCTGGCGAAAACGGGCGAGCCATTCGGCCAGTTCGGTTTGATTCTTTTCGTCGCCGCGACGCAAACGATACAGCCGCGAGAAGACTTCGGTCCAGGCACCCCAGCCATCCGGCAAACGCGAGATATTCGGTTTATCCAGCCAGTCAGATAGGCGCAGCAAGAAGAAGAGTTGAATGACGATCAGGACGATCACACCGATCACAGCGAGAACCAGACCAGGTACGGGTCCCCATACAAAACCAGCGGCAGCAGACAGACCCAGCACCACCAGAATACGGACGGTGGCGGAGATCCAGAAGATAAGATGAGGATGCATTAACTACCCTAAGTAACGCTTAAGAGAAAATACTCTACCCCTGTATATTTCAATCCACCAATAAGAATGTGCGGATTGGGCTGTTTTTTATTAATTACAGGGGGAGTATATCAAAATGTCTGGCAAATACAGCGGGATCCTAGATCGCTTACAGAAACACGAACGAAGGTGATCCCCGCTCTATTTCTCCGACAGCATATATCCTACGCTGCGCACTGTTTTAATCAAGGATTCCGCATTCTTCAGTACCTTGCGCAGACGCAGCACATGGACGTCGACCGTACGCTCTTCGATAACGACATGATCGCCCCAGACCTTGTCGAGCAACTGGCTGCGCGAGAATACGCGCTCGGGATGCGCCATAAAAAACTTGAGCAGCTTGTATTCTGCATGACCGATATCGACCTTTTGCTCATCGATCTTGACCGTGCAACTGACCGGATCCAGGATCACTGGACCAGCAGCCAGCGCACTTTGTGCATGCTCGGGGCTCTTGCGACGCAACAAGGCTTTGATACGGGCTGTCAACTCGCGCGGCGAGAATGGCTTCGTCACATAATCATCGGCACCATGATCGAGACCGGCAATCTTGTCTTCTTCCATGCTTTTTGCCGTCAGCATAATAACCGGTACCTCGTTCAGTTGGCGGTCACCACGGATCTTTGACAAGAGACGCAAACCACTCTGGTCAGGCAACATCCAATCAAGCAGCACCAGTTGCGGCGTGCGGCGCTGAATAAACTCCCAGGCCTCTGCCGTGTTATTGACGGAATAGGTATTCCATCCGCTGGCGCGCAAGGTAAAGGTCACCAGCTCGACGATGGCGGGCTCATCTTCAACGATGAGAATAGTAGTCTTGTCAGCAGCCATCATAGAATAAATTAGTTACTTTGCTCTTGTTTAGTCGCTACATAGTCGGAGTGACGAATGTCTTTACCTTCGACGATGTAGATAGTGTGTTCTGCGATATTTTTGGCGTGATCACCGATGCGCTCGATTGCCTTTGCCACCCACAGCGCATCCAGTGTCGACGAGATCGTACTCGGGTCTTCCATCATGAAGGTGATCAGATTGCGCATGATCGAACGGAAGTCGTTGTCGATCAAGGCATCCTGAGCGATCAGCTGCACTGCCTTAGCCTGATCCAGACGCGCAAACGCATCTAGCGACTGATGCAACATATCGCCAACACTCGCTGCCAGAACACGCACGGCATCATATCCGTTGAAAAGCGCTTGCTGCTTGCGTGCCAGACTTGCATCGCGTGATATCCGGGCAATCTTGGTCGACTCGTCACCGATACGTTCGAGATCGGTAATTACTTTTCCCGTTGCCATGACAGTGCGCAAATCATTTGCTGCCGGCTGGCGCTTGACGATCAGATGACTGCACATATCGTCCAGAGTCACTTCAAGGCGATTCACTTCCAGATCCGATTTAATCACCTGCTCGGCATGCTCAGCATTACCAGTGCGAAAGCAGGACATCGCATCATGGAAATGGCTCTCCACCAGACCGCCCATCAACAAGACCTTAGAACGAATCGTTTCCAGATCATTGTCATACTGTTTTGAAGAATGTTCGCCTGTCACGGTATGCTCCTAAATGTGCAATTTTTTTGCTTGGTTTTTACTTAAATATCTCACAAGCGCGCTGATTAAGCATAGCGAGCGGGGCTAGCTTGGTTTGAGAAGCGCAGTCGTACTTTAGTACGTCGAGCATCGCCGAACCAAGATCGCTCCGCGCAGTAGCTTAATCAGTGTGCGACTAGCCGAAACGGCCAGTGATGTAATCCTGCGTTTCTTTTTTCACAGGATTCATAAAAATCTGATCCGTCTCACCGAATTCCACCAATTCACCCAGATACATATACGCGGTGAAGTCCGAGCAGCGGGCTGCCTGTTGCATATTGTGGGTCACGATTGCGATGGTGTAATCCTCTTTCAGCTCATGAATCAATTCTTCGATCTTAACGGTCGAGATCGGATCCAGTGCCGAGGTTGGTTCATCAAGCAGCAGTACATCTGGCTTGACGGATACGCCGCGGGCGATACACAAACGTTGTTGCTGACCACCGGACAAACTCAGACCGCTCTTGTTCAGCTTGTCTTTGACTTCGGTCCAGAGCGCTGCTTTTTTCAGGGACCATTCAACGCGCTCATCCATCTCGCCTTTGGACAAGTTTTCGTACAAACGCACGCCGAACGCGATGTTGTCATAGACCGACATCGGAAACGGTGTGGGCTTCTGAAACACCATACCAACTTTAGCGCGCAGCAGGTTGATATCCTGATTTGCATCGAGAATATTTTTGCCGTTGTACATGATCTGACCTTCGGCACGTTGGCCTGGGTACAGATCATACATACGGTTCAGGGTGCGCAGCAAAGTCGATTTACCGCAACCGGATGGGCCAATAAAGGCAGTTACTTTTTTGTCGCGGATATTCAGGTTGATATCGCGCAAACTGCGGGTCGCGCCATAGAAAAAATTCAACCCTGAAATTTCGATCGCCATTTTGCTGTCAATAGTCGATGCTGCTGGCTCTGTCATGGTCATTGTCATTATGGATTCCAAGGAAATTAGTTCTGAACTTTTTGGTTGAACATCGTGCGTGACAGAATATTCAGTCCCAACACACTAAACGTAATCAGCAAGGCGCCACCCCAAGCCAGCTCACGCCAGTTGTCGTAAGGACTCATTGCAAACTGGTAGATCACGACGGGCAAATTCGCCATCGGCTTATTCATATTACCGTTATAGAACTGGTTATTCAGGGCGGTGAATAACAAGGGTGCCGTCTCGCCGGAGATACGCGCCACCGCTAACAAGATACCGGTAATGACACCTGCCTTGACTGCGCGCAAACGTATCAGCAAAGCGACTTTCCAGCGTGGCGCACCTAGCGCAAATGCGGCTTCGCGCAAGCTGGTTGGCACCAAACCCAGCATATTATCGGTAGTGCGAACTACCACAGGGATCGCAATCAGTGAGATCGCCAGACTACCGGCCCAACCAGAAAAATGTTTGACGTTGTACACATAGATTGCATACACGAACAAACCAATCACAATCGAGGGCGCAGACAACATAATATCTGTCACAAAACGCGTGACGCCGCCGAACCAGCTCTTATCACCATACTCTGCGAGATAAATACCGGCCAGAATACCAATCGGCGTACTAATCAGTGTCGCAAATCCGACCATCATAAAGCTACCGACAATCGCATTCATCAGACCGCCACCATCACTGCCTGGTGCCGGTGTGGTGTCGACAAACATTGCCAGACTAATTGCCGAAAAACCTTTGATCAGCAAGGTCGCCAGTATCCACATCAGAAAGAACACACCCAAGGCCATCGCCAGCGAAGATAAGGCGATACCGATTTTGTGCGTCAGCAGACGACGTTTATAAACAGGATTATCTGGAGAAGAATTCAACGGCAAAGGCGCTGCCGCCAGGTAGTTGTCGCTCATTTTGCACCTTCTTTTTTACTTAAACCCAGGAGCATCAGCTTGGCAGCCGACAGCACGACAAAGGTAATCACAAACAGGATCAGACCCAGCAAGAACAAGGATGAGGTATGTAGCACTGTCTCCGCTTCAGCAAATTCATTCGCGAGAGTCGAAGCAATACTGTTACCTGCTGCGAACAGGGACCAAGATAATTTATGCGCATTACCGATCACAAAGGTAATCGCCATGGTCTCGCCAAGGGCGCGGCCTAGACCGAGCATGACGCCGCCGACGACACCGATTTTGGTGTAAGGCAAAACGATTTTGCGGACGACTTCCCATTTAGTGCAACCGAGGCCGTAGGCAGATTCTTTTAATACCGGAGGAACGACTTCAAACACATCGCGCATGACGGAGGAGATGAACGGAATAATCATGATTGCCAGAATCACGCCTGCCGCCAGAATACCGATACCGATCATAGGACCGGAGAACATCACGCCGATGACGGGCAATTTACCCAGCGTGTTGTGCAATGCAGGCTGTATGTATTCAGAGAATAGTGGCGCAAATACGAACAAGCCCCACATGCCGTAAATAATACTTGGTACACCAGCCAGCAATTCAATCGCTGTGCCGAGCGGACGCTTGAGCCATGGCGGACAAATTTCGGTGAGAAACAAGGCAATACCAAAACTGACCGGGAAAGCAATCAGCAGCGCGATCACCGAAGTGGCGAGCGTGCCGACAATCGCAATCAGACCGCCATATTTATCATTGACCGGATCCCACTCAATGGTTGTCACGAATCCGGGGCCGAACTCTTGCATAGCCGGCCAGGCACGGATAATCAGGGAAATGATGATGCCGATCAGCACCACCAATACGAATAGAGCAAAACTGAATGTCAGCTTGTGGAAGATAAAATCTTGCCATTGCTGACGTCGCATGACCGCGACCATATTGACTTCTGCCGATTGCGCCGAAGCAGCAACCTGAGAGTGGTTCTGGAGGGTGCTTGGGCTGGCTGGAGAAGTGGGCGTGGACATGGCTATCGAAGGTTGTTGTATCTGCATGGAACACAATTCCATCTCATTAAAGTAGTTCGGGTAATCGTTCAGGGGCTGTTCTGAGTCTTACGGAACTTCTGACACTATGGGCAAAGTGGATACCGCTCTCAACCGCGGATTCCACTTTGCTTTGTACTGCTAGCTTTACTGCTTTTACTTAGTTGAATCATGCACATTGATGATGGAAATTCATCATCAAGTGCCGATCAATCGATCAAACTAATTACCAGATTGCCTTGCCAGATGCGTCTTTGACTTTTGCTTTCCAGCTATCTTCGATCAGCTTGACTACCGCTGGTGGCAGGGACACATATTCCAGTTCCGTTGCCATTGCACCGCCGTTTTTGAATGCCCAGTCAAAGAATTTCAATACTTCTTTACCTTTTTCAGCATCAGCCTGAGCTTTGTGCATCAAGATGAACGACGCGCCAGTGATAGGCCATGTGACTTTGCCAGGCTGGTTAGTCAACACCAGGTACATGCCTGGGGCTTTAGACCAGTCTGCACCTGCGGCTGCCGCTTTGAAGTTTTCATCATCTGGTTCAGCGAATTGACCATCTGCATTTTTCAACAAGGTGTAAATCATTTTGTTACGCTTAACATAAGCATATTCAACGTAGCCGATGGAGTTCTTAATACGCTGTACGTTAGCGGCAACGCCTTCATTACCCTTACCGCCCAGACCTACTGGCCATTTGACCGCAGTGCTTGCGCCAACGACTGTTTTGAATTCTGGATTGACTTTAGACAGGTAATCGGACCACAGGAATGTAGTGCCTGAACCGTCAGAGCGATGTACTACAGTGATTTCTTCTGCTGGCAGTTTCAGACCTGGATTGATTGCAGCGATTTCCGGTGCATTCCATTTTGTGATTTTGCCCATGTAGATGGCCGCCAGTACGTCGCCTGTCATCTTCATTTTGCCCGGAGCGATACCGTCCAGATTGACAACCGGCACCACGCCACCGATGATTGCCGGGAATTGCGTCAAACCTTCTGCATCCAATTCTTCGAGCTTCAAAGGCATATCAGACGCGCCGAAATCGACTGTCTTTGCTTTAATCTGTTTGATACCACCACCGGAACCGATGGATTGATAGTTGAGGCCGTTACCCGTTGCTTTTTTGTAAGCTTCTGCCCATTTTGCATAAATAGGATAAGGGAAAGTCGCACCTGCGCCGGTCATGTCGGCGGCTTGAACTGCTGAAACGGATGCTGTCGCTGTAACAAACGCGATCATCAAAGATGTAAAGAGTCGATTGAGTTGCATATTCACCTCGGGGTTAAATAACACGTAGCGGTCTGGATCTGGTCCATTACTGCTGGTTTATAACTGATTTATTACGCAGCGAACTTTACAAGTCAAATATGACAGGATTATGACGCACAATAATATTTGATGAAATACAGGATTAGTATGTCATTAATTGTCATAAACTTGTCATATTGCCTCTTTACAATCCACTGCACCTATATGACGGTCTCTATGACACGCGAGCAAACATGCAAGATCAGAAAGCCCCCAACCCGCCGGCGGAATCAGTGGCAACGCCTGTCGAACCGATTGAGCAAAGCACTCAGGTCAAGCCTGCGACTTCTATGACAACACATCAGGAATTACCGCGATCAGCGATTTTCCTTGATCGCGAGATGTCACAAATCGCTTTTAACTGGCGGGTACTGGCACAGGCCGAGGACAAAACTATTCCTCTAATGGAGCGCTTGCGTTATTTGTGCATCGTCGGTAGCAATCTCGATGAATTCTTTGAAGTCCGGGTTGCAAGCCTGCTGGCACAGAACACCGTAGATGGCGAATTGGCGCAACATCCGGCCTTCGTCGCGATGATGGACAGGATTAATAAAGAATGTCATGAGCTCGCCAAACGTCAATACGAAGTCCTGAATCAGGAAATTTTGCCGCAACTGGCACGCAAACATATACACCTGTTGCGCCACACCGATAGAAACGAAGCACAAAGAGCCTGGGTCAAGGCCTACTTTGAACGCGAGGTAAAACCGCTGCTGACCCCGATCGGCCTCGATCCCGCCCATCCCTTCCCGCAAGTAGTGAATAAGAGTCTGAACTTTATCGTCTCGCTGGCTGGTAAAGATGCCTTCGGCCGCGGTACTGCGATTGCCATTGTCAAGGCTCCGCGCGTCCTGCCAAGGGTGATCAAGCTGCCGGATGAGTTGTCAGATAAAGGTTTATCGTTCTGCCTGCTGTCATCGGTGATTCATGCGCATATCGGCGATTTATTCAACGGACGTGAAGTTCTCGCTTATTCGCAATTCCGCGTAACACGCGATAGTGATCTGTGGGTCGATGAAGAAGAAGTGAAAAATTTGCGTCAGGCCTTGCAAGGCGAATTACAGACGCGTCAGTTTGGCGCAGCCGTCCGTCTGGAAGTCGCTAAAAACTGTCCGGACGATCTTGCGCAGTTTCTGTTGTCGCAATTCTCGCTTAATCGGGACCGGTTATATCCGGTCGATGGCCCGGTCAATATGGTGCGCCTGTCTGAGCTGGTGGATCATGTCAAGCAGCCGAATCTGCGCTTCCCGCCGTTCTCTGCGAAGATCAATTCCAAATACACACACGCCGACATCTTCACCCTGCTCGGTAAACAAGATATTTTGTTGCATCATCCGTTTCAGCCTTTCCAGACAGTGATCGACTTCATCCGCTCAGCATCGCTCGATCCGGCGGTGGTAGCAATCAAGCAAACGATTTACCGCACTGGCATGAATTCGGATCTGATGGAGTCGCTGATCACCGCCGCACGCCACGGCAAAGAAGTCACTGTCGTGGTCGAGTTGATGGCGCGCTTTGATGAAGAAGCCAATATCAACTGGGCAGATCGCCTGCAACGCGCTGGTGCACAGGTGGTCTACGGTGTGGTCGGATTAAAGACCCACGCCAAACTGGCTCTAGTGATCCGTCGCGAAGAAGGTGGTGCATTGCGGCATTACGCGCATCTGGGCACTGGCAATTACCATCCGTCGACGACCAAGTTTTATACGGATTTTGGTCTGCTGACGGCACATCCGGCGATTGCTGCTGAGGTAAACGAAGTATTCATCCATCTGACTGGCCTGAATAAACCGAAAAAACTCGACTATTTGTGGCTGGCACCATTTGCCTTGCAACCGCAAATCATCAAAGCCATCCGTAACGAAGCCAAGATTGCCCGCTCTGGCAGGCCGGGACGGATTATCGCCAAGATGAATGCCTTGCTTGATGAATCCGTGATCCGTGCGCTGTATGCGGCGTCAGCCGACGGCGTCAAAATTGACCTGATCGTGCGTGGTGCCTGCGCGCTGCGTCCCGGCGTCCCCGGCTTATCAGAAAACATCAAAGTGCGCTCCATCATCGGCCGCTTTCTGGAACATAGCCGCATCTATTATTTCCGCAACGATCTCGCTCACGACGTGCATCTCGCCAGCGCCGACTGGATGAGCCGCAATCTATTCCGCCGTATTGAAGTCGCGTTCCCGGTCCTGGATAAATCCCTGAAAAAACGTGTTATCACCGAAGGTCTTGATCCCTATCTCAAGGACAATGTCAACGCCTGGACACTCGACAGCGACGGCGACTATCACCGCAAAAAAGCCCGCACCAAGCAAGCGTCAATCTGTGCTCAGCAAAGTCTGATGCAGCGCCTGGGTTCCTTATCGGACACGGACGGGGAATAAGATGGACCTGATCCTGTGGCGCCATGCCGACGCAGAACTGGCCGCTCCCGGCATGCCAGACAGCGCCCGCAAGCTCACAGGAAAAGGGATCAAACAGGCCAACAAAATGGCCTACTGGCTAGACAGCAATCTGCCAGAAACCTGCCGCATTCTGGTCAGCCCCACGGTCAGAACCCGCGAGACGATGGCGGCACTCGACCGCAAATTCAAAGTCATCTACGAAATCGGCCCTGAAGCCGATGCCGACGCCCTGCTCCAGGCCGCAAACTGGCCCAACAGCCGCGAACCAGTCCTCATTGTCGGCCACCAGCCTACGCTGGGCCAGGTAGCCGCCCGCCTGATCGCGCCGGCACAACAAGACTGCTCCGTACGCAAAGGCAACGTCTGGTGGATCAGCCAGAAGCAACGCGCCAAAGAAGACAGCGAAGCAGGCATACAAACCTATCTGAAAGCGATCATGTCGCCAGACTTGGTGATTAAATAGCCTGAGGTTCATAGTCGCAGTTGTGGTCATGTTCATGTTCCTGATCGCGCTACTGCGCTATCATCAATCTCCTGAATGATGTATGAAGAAGGATAGACGATGAACTTCCAAAGCATTCCCGTTTTGCGTATCTTTGATGAAGAAAAAGCGAAACAGTTTTATATCGAATTTCTCGGTATGAATATCGATTGGGAGCATCGATTTGAGGTAGATTTCCCTCTGTATATGCAAGTATCGAGAGACAGTTTAGTTTTTCACCTAAGTGAACACTCTGGCGACTGCACCCCGGGAAGCAAGGTGTTTGTGAATACGCCGGACATCGATACGCTGTACCAGGAATTGTCTCAAAAGATCTATAAATACAATAAACCGGGTATCGAAATCGCCCCATGGGGCGATCGCGTCATGAGTTTGACGGACCCTTTTTCCAATAAAATTCTATTCAACGAAGTGAAGCCTGCCAGCCATGCAGAAACCAATTGAAGGGAAAGAATCTGGTCACGAGCAATTTTTTATTAGAACGCCGCTGGTATGCGGTATCACCCGACGGTGCGGGTGCTGAACTGATCTTAGGCATTGCCGCTCCCGTGAGGGATCATCTTGACTGGGGTTGCACAGTATCACTTGGAATACTCGACTTGCATCCATCAAGGATTTATGGGGTGGATAGCTGGCAAGCGGTGCAACAGGCAATGCTATTCATTGCGCGCAGAGTCACACATTTCTCCGAGGCTGGCTGGTTGTTTTACTGGGATAAAGACGGCGGCCCAGCAAGTTCAGCCGATCTGATTGGGTCAGGATTACACCACTCCACCTGATACGATCTGGCAATTTGAAAAGGGAACTTCTAACTCCCTGAATCAATATTTTATGGGATCGCTTACTCCTGTCTTTTTCTCTGTATCTCCGTGTCTCGGCATCTCTGTGGTGAAAGGTCTTCGTTTTTGTGCAAGTCGGACAAAAAGTGATTTTTTAATTTAGAGTTTTTTACAAATTCCCAAAAACCATTCCGCACTATCCATCGGCCTTTCCAAGGCATTTTGGCCTGAAAGGCGCATAAAACATAGTGGATCAGGCATTCACCAATTCAGGTTCTGATAGTAATGCAGGATGATTGACCTGCATGATGTCGTGCCAGCTGACCAGCCGCAGCTCGCCATTCGCCTCCTCGACCAGTGCGGATAAACTCTCTACCCAGTCACCGTCGTTACAGTAAAGGACGCCGTCGATATCACGGATTTCAGGCTTGTGAATGTGTCCGCAAATCACACCATCAAGATCGCGCTTGCGTGCTTCATCGGCCAGTGCATTTTCAAAAGAGCTGATGTAGCTGACGGCGTTTTTGACCTTGAGCTTCAGATATTGTGAGAGTGACCAATATGGCAAACCAGCGCGAGCGCGCCAGTTGTTAAAGACCTGATTGAATTTCAGAATGACGGTGTACAGGCTATCACCAACATAAGCCAGCCATTTAGCGCAGGCGATTACACCGTCGAAGCGATCGCCATGCAGCACCAACATGCGTTTGCCTTGTGCCGTAACGTGCACCAGTTCATCTCTGACTTTGATGCCACCAAAATCCAAGTCGATAAATTGCCGGATCGATTCATCGTGATTACCGGGAACGAAGATAACATTGGTTCCCTTCTTGGCTTTTTTTAATACGGTTTGTACGACATTGTTATGTGTCTGATCCCAGTACCAGCGACGCTTGAGCTGCCAGCCATCAATGATATCGCCGACCAGATACAGGGTCTCTGATTCTGTCGCCTGTAAAAATTCGAGCAGGCGCGCTGCCTGGCAACCAGTCGTTCCTAAATGCAGATCAGATATCCAGATACTACGAAAACGTATGACGTCTTTTTTACTGGTTTTAAACAATTTCTGATTCAGGAAGTGGTCGCCAGGTTTCATTTTGCTATCTCCTCAGTACCGTAGTGTTTGGCATAGCGATCATCCAGATTCGACAAGGGCAACATCACGAACAGGTCAGCACAATGAAAATCAGGATCCCATGCCGGTTCACCGCAGACCCAGGCACCAGCACGCAGATAGCCTTTCAGCAGCGGTGGAATACGTGCCTCATGCGTGGCATCCATCTCTTCATACGGAAATGGCAGTAGTGGTGTAACACGATATTCCAGAGGGGAGAAATCAGCCTCTTTAAAATTCCGGTAAATCGCCGCTGCATTGTGACCACCATCAGTCAGGCTAATACTTGCGCAGCCAATCAGGTGCGAGCAACGCTCACGGCGCATGTATGCAGCCAGTCCAGCCCAGAGCAGCATGATGACAGCGCCGCTACGATAGTCAGGATGGATGCAGGCACGCCCTGCTTCGGCAATACTGCCGCGGATATTGTGAAGACGGGATAAGTCGAATTCTGTTTCAGAATAATAGCGGCCAATATGACGCGCTGCATTCGGACCGAGGATGCGGTAAGTACCGACGACTTTTAAAGTTTTGGTGTCACGTACGATCAGGTGATCGCAGTGTTCATCAAATTCGTCCTTGTCGAGACCGTCAGGGTTACTGAGTGCCGACAAGCCCATCGCTTCGATAAAAACCTTGTAGCGCAGGCGTTGAACTTCTTTCACTTCTTTGGCGGTACTCGCCAGACTCAGGCTGAGTTTAGAAAAACTCGGATTGGCATCCGCAGGTATCGTGAGTAATCTCATGCGTCGTCCTTTTTGTGTTTAGCATTTTGACGGACGAAGATTAATGGAGGATTACTTCAACAAGATGACAGTTTGATGTCGGTTTTATGACAGGCAAAAATACAACAGGCTCGCGGTTAAGGCGAGCCTGCTTATTGAGGTAACTTATTGAGGTAACTTAATGCAGTAACTTAGTGATGTAACTCAGTAAGACAACTAAGTGAAGCAATGACGCAAATTGCCGATAAGTGTTCCAGACAAAGGGGTATATGCCTGCTCTATCAGACGATGAAAGCACCGCGACTATGTCTTCCTTTTCGTCATTTTTTTCACTTATTCACTTACTTTCGCAAAGCGATTTATTTGTCTTTCTTAGGACGTCCAGCCTTCAATGGCACCAGCGCATTGATCAGGGTCTTCAATTCTGTCACATTGGCTTTATTCAGCAAGACCAGACCTATGCGCAGCAATTGACTCTTTTTCACTTCGATTCCGGCGCTCAGACAGGCTTTTTTCACGGAACTGAGGACCTCGTACTCAGACTCAGGCATGGTGAAACTATCACGTACGAGTTTCTCTTTTTTCACCTTCGCGGTTGCGGCTACCGCTGCTTTGGCTGCGACCGGTTTAGCTGATGCAGGCTTCGATGCTGCTGGTTTCAATGACTTAGCGGCAGCGCTTTTTACGACTGGCTTGGCCTTAGCAAGCGTTTTCTTAGCCGCTGATTTAGTCGCCGGCTTGGCAGCTGGCTTAGTCGCTGGCTTCGTTACAGGTTTACTTGCTGGCTTATCAGCAGGAGTCGCGACTAATTTAGCGGCAGTTGCAATTTTTTTGGCGGGAACTACCGCAATCTTACCGGCAGCTTTAGCAAGCGGTTTGTCCGTTGTTGCTGTTTTTTTACTCGGGGCAGTAGCCATAAACACCTCCATGAATTAAATATACAAATAATATAAACTATTTATCTCAATTCTACAAATGTCATTTCTTTCTATCTGTATAAACTAATTGAATTAAATGACCTCTGCATGACAAGGTCTTTTCAAGCCGGATTCTGAATTTGCGAGATAATACGGTCTGTTATTGATTGTAATCCTGCTTTACTTCACCGATCCGCGTTACTGAACACCTCTTACCAGCTCCCTGAACACCATGAAATCTCTCTATCGTATTGCGCCTGTCATCGGGCTATCCCTCTTGTTGTCTGCGCTATCTGTCAGCACCAGCGCCGCTACCCTGAATGGCGCAGGTTCCTCTGCTGCAGCGCCGCTTTACAATATCTGGGCTCAAGCCTATACCAAGAAATCAGTCGATACGCTCGATTACAAACCCGTCGGTTCATCCGGCGGGATTAAGCAGATTAAAGCCAGAGAAGTTGATTTCAGTGCCAGTGACGTCGCAATGAGCGCCGCCGACCTAAAAAAAGAACAATTGATTCAATTTCCCTCCGCGATCTCGGGGGTCGTACCTGTCGTGAATTTGCCCGGTATTAAATCAGGGGATCTGAAACTGACGGGTGACATCCTCGCCGGGATTTTTTCACGAAAAATCACCATGTGGAATGACGCGACGATCGCTGCCATCAATCCGGCAATCAATCTGCCAGCGAAAAACATCGAAGTTATCGTACGTCAGGACGGCTCTGGTACAACCTATAACTACACAGATTATTTGAGTAAAGTCAGCATAGACTGGAAAATAGCCTACAGCAAAAATTTCACCATCGCATGGCATAAGGACTTGACGCAGATCAAAGGAAGTAGCGGTATTGTGGCGGGCATCAAAAAAACGCCCTATGCCATCAGCTATATCGATTACAACTATGTTTTGCAGGATAAATTGACCGCTGTGCAATTGAAAAATCGTGATGGTAAATTTTTGCCTCCGTCAGCGGAGAGTTTCGCTGCGGCGTTGACAGCGAGCCAGTGGAAGAGCAAGGCCAGTTTTGACGAAATGCTGACCGATAAGTCTGGCCCCAACGTCTGGCCAATTACGATGGGAACTTTTGTGATTGTGCCTCAGGTGTCTGCTACGCCAGAAAAGACGATTGCAGTGCTGAAGTTCTTTTCCTGGGGATTTTTAAACGGCGATCATTTGGTCAATAACGTCGATCTGGTGCGCCTGCCTGATGCGATCCAAGCACGTGTGTATAAAGAAATGACCACGGTTACCGATAAGAATGGCAAACCATTACAGTGGTCATTGCAACAGTAAACAAGAATACCGTGACGTGCGGCAACGCGCTTTACTGCTGCCTTACTACTACGATGCTGCCACTATACTGACGTCTCTTTGCCAGCGTCGGCTTGCAGCTTCACAAAGCCGACCGAACACGCAGCGCAGATGAGCAGAACACCGGCTAAGCGAATCACGTTTTCAGGATTGCCACCCAGCCAGCGCTGATAATACAGGGGCAAAGTAATAATCTGAATAATCATGGGAATCACGATAAACATATTGAAGATTCCCATATACACCCCGGTACGCTCTGCTGGGATGCTACCCGCCAGCATCACATAGGGATTGCCCATGATGCTAGCCCACGCCATGCCAATACCGATCATCGGGATAAATAATAAAGCAGGTGTGTGAATCCCGGGAATACTCAGCATTCCCAGACCTGCCAGTGTCAAACACAACGCATGTGTGAGCTTCGGCCCGTAGCGGCGGGTAAATGGCACCAGGGCAAATGCTGCGACAAATGCGATGAAGTTGTAAAAGGCACCGATTTGTCCATTCAACAATCCAGCCTCACGAAATCCCTGAGAACTTGGATCGCTGGTGCCAAAAATCGTCCGTCCCAATGACAGCATAATGTACTGCCAGTAGCAGAACATGGCATACCACTGAAACAATTTAACCCAAGCTAACTGGCGCATGGTCGGCGGCATTTCCCTCATCGCCAGCGCTACTTCCGTCAGCGTCGCGCGCCAGCCGCCTGGCTTGTTTTGCAAGACCTTGATCTCACTTTGACTTAACGGAATTTCAGGAGAGGTTTTCAGTGTCCATAAAATTGAGGCGATAGAAAACACGGCGCCAATCAAAAATGCAGCGATCACAATATGCGGAATATGATTGTCATTTACTGCATCGCGACTCATCCCTAGCAGGACAAGAATCGACGGCGTCAGATACGCGAGTGTCTGCCCCAGTCCGGTAAATGCGCTCTGCGTCAGAAAGCCGATCGAATGCTGACTTTTATCGAGCTTGTCGCTGACAAAAGCGCGATACGGCTCCATCGTCACGTTGTTGGCGGCATCCAGTATCCACAGCAAACTGGCAGCCATCCACAAAGTCGGACTAAACGGCATCAACAACAAACCCAGACTACACAGCAGTGCGCCGACCAGAAAATATGGCGTGCGTCGTCCCCAGCGCGTCACCGTGCGGTCACTCATCGCGCCAATCAAAGGTTGCACGATCAGACCGGTCACTGGTCCGGCGAGCCACAGGTACGGCAAACTGGCCTCATCAGCACCGAGATAGGCATAAATCGGGCTCATACTGCTTTGTTGCAAACCAAAGCTGAATTGAATACCAAAGAACCCGAAGTTCATATTCAAAATCTGCCAGAAAGATAAGCCAGGTTTAGGTTTCACAACACCGCCAAAACTCTGCTGACTGTTTATCTGATTCATGCGATGGCTCCCTTGCCAGTATTTTTCTCCACTGACTCTGCCGTCCATCTGGACTGCCATTGTTCGTAAAATTGCATATCACTTGCGACAGCTCCGCGCACACCACAAATAGCTGCCGCAAATTGGTGTGCCCGCTGCAAGGTCAGTGATAGGCTCCAGCCTTGCTGTAAACCAAGTAAGAAAATCGCAGAGAATGCATCGCCACCGCCAACCGTATCGACAAGCTCCGTCGCGATCTGGACGTCGCCATTACTGAGGTACTCACCGTCACGATCAAAATATGCATAGCCACGAACACCCAACGTCACCAGGATTGCGCGTAACTTAAACATTGTCATCAACGAAGATATGCCGCCCTGCCAGGAGCGTGCGCTGTCGCTCACATCCAGCGTGGCGTAGTGCGTATCTCGCAGATAAATCTTGACTAATGTCTGCAATTCTTCTTCGTTGATTTTCAAGATGTCCGCCGCATGCAGAGAACGTTCTATCGTACTCATACTGACTTGCATCGCACGTAAATTCAAATCGAGATAAGTCATCGCACGGGTATTGTCCAGCAATGCGTATAGCGCTTTACGTGAGGATTCCATGCGCTGCGCCAGCGTTCCAAAATAGATAAAACCTGCATCATGATCAGGACAAAGCTTGTCGCGGATGCTCAGAGCTGCACCGGACTCAATATAGTCATAGGCCTGATCTGGCAAAATATCAAAATGATGATTCGCCTTATTCCCTGCATCATTTTGCCTGACCTCTACCTTGCCGGTAGAGTGCAGAGCATCTATCTGTATACCGTCTTGTTGCAAACCAAAGCGCTGTATTTCGTGTACGATCAGGTCCGCATTTGCATCACCGCCTATCCGCGAAATCAACAGGGGATCAGCACCAAAATAAGCGAGTGTACGCGCCACATTCAACGGAGCCCCCCCCACTACTTGTTCACCGGGAAAATCATCGATCAACGCTTCGCCAAAAATAAGGACGGGCTTCCATTTGTTGTTCACGCGATGACTCCATTGGTGGTTGAACGCGACTCTGGCTTGTCGGCGTTATCTGGTGGCAGCGCTTGTACATGTATTTCCTGCGTCTTTTTTTGTACCATATCTGTTGCTCTGGTCAGCCAGACTTGCGACCAAGGCTGCAAAGTCAGCGTATCAGCATGAATGCTCTGATCTAACTGATTACGCCAGAGACATTGCGCCGTTTTTAACCCGGCGTCCGTCACGCAAGAAAATAAATCTAATGTGATCGTCTGATCTGAAAAATTTGCCATATACAGCAAAGCCTCATCCTCTGTGCCTCGGACAAAGGCCAGTATCTGAGACGGTACCCCCAACAACAAACGACGCGACTGATGCGCTGCCAGTTGCGGCAGAGCGCGCCGTTGCAGTAACAAGTGACTTAAGCTGCGGAACATGGTTCCGGCAATCGTACTGACGTCATGAGCAGTCATTTCTAACTCCGTATTCCAGAGAGGTCGGTGCAGCCAGCGGCTATCGTTTTCATGTCCTGCATGCAGACGATAATCGTCGTCATTCATTTGTGCAAATTCATCACCCATATAAATCAAAGGCATGCCGCCAAAGCACAGTGTCAGGCCATACAATAATAATGTGCGTCGCAATGCGTATTCTTGCTCCAGCGACGTACTGGCACTGGCCAGACCTGCCAGCGCAGACGCCATACCCACAGTACCATGCACCGTATCCGGATCACTAGCCTGGAAGCTGGCACCGCGCGCAAAGCTAGCGTCTTCACCAGAAAAAAATCTGGACACATGCGATAGCCGCTGCTGCACATTTTGCATACCATGACTCGCCTCAGGACGTAACACATTCCAGCCTATATCATCATGACAACGCACATAGGTCAGCCAGCTTGCCTGCTCCGGCAATATCGGTGTCGCCTGAATAACTGCGCGTAGCAGATCGGCATCTTGTTCGGCAAGCGCGGCCCAGCTCGCTGCCATCAGGCTACTGTGATACGCAAGATGACATTCTTTTACCGCGGAGTCCTGACTGCCGAGATAAGCTGGTAATTCTGCGGTCGGGACAATTGCTTCTGCCTTGAGCAAAACGCCGGGTGCGGCAATATCGACGATGCAGCGCAGGGCCTGCAATATCCAGTGTGCTTCGGGCTGATTCATGCAATTGCTTGCTTCACGCTTCCAGAGAAAAGCCGTTGAATCGAGACGAAATACTTCTACGCCACGATTAGCCAGTTGTAGCAAAGCGACCGTCATATCGGCAAATACAGCGGGGTTGGTGTAATTCAAATCCCATTGATACGGATAAAACGTTGTCCATACCCATTGCTGCATCTCTGGGATAAAACTAAAATTACCCGGTGCCACCTGAGGAAAAACCTGCCCCAGACTCGCTTCAAAAATCTCTGGCTGAATACGGTCCGGATAGTGATAAAAATAATCGCAATAGCTTGCATCTCCTCGCTTTGCAGCTATTGCCCATGGATGATCATCAGCAACATGATTCAAAATAAAATCTGAACACAAACTAATCCCGGAAGATCTCAGCTGCGTCGTCAATTCTTGCAGGTCTTCCATCGTACCGAGTTTTGGTTCGATGGCATCAAAATCAGCTACCGCGAAGCCACCGTCGTTCTCACCCTGTCTCGCCTTCAGGAAAGGCAATAAGTGCAAGTACGTGACGCCCAATTTTTTCAAATGAGGAATACGTGCGGCAACACC
This sequence comes from Undibacterium sp. Rencai35W, assembly GCF_049340185.1. Taxonomy (NCBI): domain Bacteria; kingdom Pseudomonadati; phylum Pseudomonadota; class Betaproteobacteria; order Burkholderiales; family Oxalobacteraceae; genus Undibacterium; species Undibacterium sp. Rencai35W. The sequence continues at coordinate 184,105 of NZ_JBMPPC010000006.1, read as the reverse complement.
ACGCAGATCTCCGGCAAAACGATCAACGTAGGCACAATAACCCAGCATATTTTGCGAAGAAAACCATTCCCTGTTGCCACTACGCTGCTCATCCAGAGTGCGCAATGCTAAAGGACGATCAGCAATCAAGCATCCTGTTGCACGCAACATCTGCTCTAGCCAATCGATAAAACCAGCTTCACTATCGAATTTATTACGATACAGAGTACGCAACTTGTCTATCAATACTGGCGCCTGTTTTTGAAAACGCAAAGTAATAAAAAAATGCTGATCTGAGGGCAGTTGTGCTACCAGAGATTGAAGAAGACGATCAAAAATAGCGTGCGGACTCATCAAAAGAACCAGACTTTAGAAACATCAGAAAAAAAGAAAATGGCTCTCGCCCACAGGGAGTGAATGTGACGAGAGCCTAAAAAGCTGCTGGAGTAGCAGGAAATCAGAAGCTATATTTCAAGGTCGCACGCAGCGTGCGTCCGTTGATCGAACGCGCTGCATGTCCATCGCCTTCGACCTCGGTATAACCAATGGTATTGAGAAGATTATTCGCACTCAGAGACACTTGCACACGTTCTGTCAGCTGATAATTGACGAAGGCGTTCAAGACGTTAAATCCAGGCAAAGTCAGCGTATTACCGTCGTCACCAAAGGATTTGGTAGTACCGATCACACTAGCGCCAAAAACTGCATCGCCGATGGTATAAGTCGGTGCAATCTGATACACGAACTTGGCCTGACGGCGCGGTGTCTTACCAATCACGGAGCTATCATTTGCTCCTACGATCGTCGCATTGGTATAAGTCAGACCACCTGTCATACGGAACGCATCCATACGGTAGCTTGCCTCAATCTCCAGACCTTTTGCATCATAAGTATTGGCAGTGAATTTCTGGGTGGTCGCCTCAAAATTCGACTCTGCGGTTTTTGCCTGGAACAAAGTCACGAAACTACTGAAATCGCCAGTTTTCCACTTCACGCCTGCTTCAGTCTGTTTCACGATATTGGTACTGATCGGTGTCGTACCATCTAGCGGATTGCCGAACATGATGCGGTCAGCATTGAATGCAATACCTTCACTGACACGGGCAAACAATGCCAGGTCGCGTGTCAGACGATAGTTTGCGCCAAGAGAATAGGATGTGTGATTTACACCATAGTCGATGAACTTCACATTTGCGGCACGATATGCCTGATTGACTGCCTGATTATAAGTGCCGGTTGCATCTTGCTTATCGTAGCGCAGGCTGCCGTCAAGATTCCAGTTACCGCTTTCCCAGTCCAGATTGGCGTAAGTCGCATTGGTTTTGTATTGCGCATCGATACTGCGATTGCAGCAACCACCAAAAACATCTGTTCCCTGAGCGAGCTGACCTTGGGTACCGGGGATCGTCGCACTCGAATTGATCAAAGCCGGCTTGTCACCACTGGCTTGCAGTAAATATTGGTTGAAATTCCACGTTACACCAAGATTTTGTATAGACGAATATAAGCCGACTGTCGCTGCCAACTTACCATTCCCAGTATCAAATACTTTTGATAATTTGACGTCATTTACAGTACTACCGAGATCGTCAAACGAGGTATTGAATACTGTCGCATTAAATGCGGCACCTATATACGCCTTACCAGCATTCGGACCGGTTGCGTATGTCATCCCGCTTGAAGTCGTGCCGTTATCTGCCGGGAAGATGGAAATGAATCGTCCGGTATTCGTCGACTTACGAAACTTTTCATCCAATGTCCAGCCGCCACCGAGTTTCAATGAGGCTTCTGCACCGAAAGCATTATTGACTACATGCAAACCATCATTGATATTAGTCGAAATCTTGTTATTGTTTTTATCCAGAACGATATCGCGCGTCCAGTAAGGGGAGTAAAAACTCGCAGTACGTGGGTCGATGCCGGGCAATTCTGAGATCGTGCCGTTCACCGTTTTGACTGGAACTGGCATATTCATCGGCGACTTATCATCCAGATGTTTAAAACTCAGACGTACATAACCGTTGTCCAGCTGATGCGTCATATTGGCGCGGATCTGACCGCCGTCTTCAGCGGTTATCCCTGCCGGACGTGAGCTGTCACCATTGCGGTAGAAGCCGCCGATGAAGAAGCGGGTCTTATCTGAGATCGGTGCACCGTAGTCAAAATCATAGCGGGTCTGATTGAAATCCAGGCCTTTGGTAATGCCGATGCTGCCGCCTTTTTCACTACCGTTTTTGCTTAAAAAATTAATGATGCCGCCTGGCGAGTTCGTTGCCATCGTTGACGCAGTTCCGCCCCGTACTACCTCTAGATGGCTCAATCCGCCATCCGCACGCAAATACATATCAGGGGTAACGAAGGCGATATCGCCGAATTGCAATAACGGCAAACCGTCTTCCTGAAACTGCACGTAACGGGCGCCACCCGCAGAGATAGGTACGCCACGCACGGTCAAGTTCGCATTGCCTTCGCCACCTGATGATTCGGCGCGAATACCAGGTACCGCACGCAAAATCTCAGCCGCATTCGTCGGCGCTGATTGCGAAATCTGATCGGCATCAAGCGTACTGATCGACACGCTGGCCTTCATCTTGGAAGTGCCTAATGGTGTTCCGGTTACGATCACGGAATTCAGGTTCAACGAATTTTTTTCTTTTTCCTGACTCGTTGCCGCTTCCTGTGCCCAGGCAGCACTCATTTGAAAAATTGCCATCGATACTACGCTGGCCATACGTGTCATTTTGATGCGTTGTGATGTCATTACAGTCTCCGTTTTATTCATTATGTCCAAAACAATGCGCACTTGTTCCGGCGGTGTCGTCACCTTTTTTCTGCTTGCCAGGACGCTGGTGATTCAGCGTATGCAAAGCAGTGACAAAAGACCTCCAGCAATCCTCGCCTGATTCTCCGATCATCTGATGGCAAACATTGATGAAGATCTTTTGTAGTGCAGGTGTGGTGAATTATCGTGCAAAATATTTTTCTTTGCAATCGATTGCAATAGCGCAGTGCAATAAGACCACATCTGATGTAAAGAAGAAATTTTTAAGCTGATCGTGCTATTTTTGAATTGCAGTCTATCTGCGAAGACTGTTTTACCTGTATCTTTTATGGTTGAAGCAGGTGATTTTTTCCGCGAATAATCTGCCTAAATCTCAATATTATACGGAGCATCTCTGTATAAGCCACGCAACATAAAAAATGCTCCACTCATGCTTTTGCTGCAACGCAAAATGCATTACGCCGTTGAATCGGATTATTTATTTCAAAAAGAATAGGTATTTTTGAAATTTATGCAAACGATTGCATTTTTGAGTTATCTATATGAATGACATAGAAAATCTAGCCGGAACGGCTGCTTGAGCGCGGAATAAGTTCGGTCGAGAGCAACTGTGGCGTCGCATTGCGCTGATCTGCCAATACCAGTAAAGCGTCGACTAAGGCTTGCCCTGCCAGTGCAATTGGCTGACGCACGGTGGTAAGAGGAGGATGGAAGTAACGTGCCAGCTCAATATCGTCGTAACCGACTACGGCAACATCGTCTGGTGTCTGAAAGCCTTTTTCTCTCAAGGTGTTAATTGCGGTCATTGCCAGTAAGTCGCTGCATGCAAACAGACCGTCAAATGCGATGCCACGCTGGCATAACTCCTCAACCGCCAGGCGCCCGCCCTCCTCAATAAATGATGCCGGAACTACCAGTCGCTCATCCAGAGTGATCCCATGTTGACTCAGTGCTTTGCAATAGCCTTCGTAGCGATGCGCGACCTCAGGTAATTGTGTATCGCCAAAAAAAGCCAGATGCTTTCGGCCAGACTGAATCAAGTGCTCCGTCGCCAACAAACCACCCATGACATTATCGCTACCGACGGTTACATACAATTGTTGCGGCAATTGTGCACCCCAGACAACGATCGGAACACGGCGCGCAGCGAGTTGGTTCAATTGATCGTGATGACGCCACTGACCAATTAAAATCACGCCAAGCACGCGGCCAGTATCATAGATTTGCGCTGCAGAGTCTAGGCGCTCTGCGTCTACCCGCGACAACAACATGTCGAACCCGCGATCGGTTAAAGCGTCAGCAAGGCTGCCTAACATACTCAGGAAAAACGGATCAGACAAATGCTGCCGGGTCGCAGAATCATAGGGAACGACTACCGCCACGGTGCGGTTTTGCTTTAAGCGCAAATTCTGCGCACCAATATTGATGGTGTAATTTAGCGACCGGGCTAGTTCCTCGATCCGCTTACGGGTCTCATCATTCACTAAAGAGCTGCCACTCAGCGCCCTCGATACCGTCGAGGTAGAGACTCCGGCGAGACGGGCAATATCGGCCATTTGCAAACGGCGCTGCTCAGCACTGCTGGAATCGGATGTCAATTTGTGTAGTTCCGTTTTAGTCGTTATCTTGATGTCATTGCCAGGTCAGGTTTCCCGGCTTCAAAATCGGGAAAATCATCAAGTCGTCCCTCTCTGTGCAGATTGAAAAAGGACTCCTCAGAGTTATTATAAAGCGCAATGATGCAAGAACGAAAAGGAAGTGAGTACCCTTTCAATCCAGAGGTGCCGTGCGGTACCGGTTCACGTCAGACGCACCGATCACCGGTGCTTTATTACCCCATGAATTTCTGACATAGGATATGACCAGAGCGACCTCGGTATCTGACAAGGTCGGCGCAAAAGGCGGCATGCCGTAAGGACGCGGATTACCTTTGGTTGCAGCAGGAAAACCGCCAGCCAGTACTATCCGCACCGGATTCGCTACCGATGTCATTTGCAAGGCGGCATTTCCTTGCAGCGCTGGGTACACCGGTGGCGCGCCGCGTCCGCTGTCGCCGTGACAATCGACACAATGAGTTTTGTAGAGCGCGCCGCCGAGATACATGATGCGTTCCATCTCTTCTTTACCAGCTCCCTGCCCGGCAATCGCCTGGTCCAGTAAGTCCGCTTTGGGCGTAGTCACTTTCGGCAAGGATTGCAGATATACCGTCATCGCCTGCACGTCGCTGTCGTTCAAGTATTGCAGACTGTTGGCAACGACTTCTGCCATTGGTCCAGATGCATGGGCCTGCGCTGAAATACCGTCTCTTAATAATTGACTGAGCTGTGCTGCTGGCCATGCCTGGACTCCAGCCTCGTCTTGCGCCAGCAATGATGGCGCGTACCAGTTACTCACCGGCATATAAGCGCCGCCTAGCTCGTTGTTAAGATCACTGGCACCCAATGCATTGCGGCTGGTGTGGCAGGCACCGCAATGTGCGAGACCTTTCACCAGGTAGGCACCGCGATTCCATTCAACGGTTTGTGCGGGTTGTTGCTGATATTCTCCGGGCTTAAAATATAAAGCGCGCCAGAATGCCAACAAGCCGCGCTGATCATAAGGTGTACGCAGCGCATGCGCCTGACTCTCTCGCTCAACTGCCGGTATCGACTGAAAAAAAGCGAAGAGCGCTTGTGCATCACCAGGTGAAATCTGGGTATAGCTAGGATAAGGAAAAGCCGGATACAATAAGCGACCATCCTTCGATTTACCGTTATGCAAAGCATTCCAGAAATCTCCAAAAGTCCAGTTGCCGATACCTGTTTTTTTGTCCGGCGTGATATTCGGTGAAACGAAATCACCAAACTCAGAGGTAATCAAGCGACCACCGGCATAGGCAGCACCACCTCTGGTCGTATGGCAGCCCATACAATTGCCGGCGCGCGCCAGATAAGCGCCGCGGGCAATCTGATCACTCTGATCCGTAGCATGCTCAGTCGTCCCTGCTGTCTGTCCCATGTCTACCGGTAAAGGCGAGCCCAACTGAGTTCCGTACCAAAAAGTGCCCGATGCAATCAGCGCCAGCACTAGCAATAAACTTGCAAAAATTCGTTTCATCATATCAATCGCTTATTCAAGAATAGTGCCGCAGGACATAGGGCGCTTAGCCTTGAACTCAGCGGCAGAAATCGCTACCGGATTAGCTGGCAATGTTTGCGAAGCAAGCCATGCTGACACGGCCGCGATATCCTGCGAAGTCAATTTACGTGCAATCTGCTCCATGCAATCAGGCGCCTGCGCATGACGGCTGCCGGTTTGCCATGCGCCTAATTGTGAATTGATATAGTCTCGCGGCAACCCCAGCAAGCCCGGAATAAATGGTGCGACACCCGTCATCTTCTCACCATGACAGGCAATACAGGCAGGCAACTTGCTGGCCTGATCGCCGCGTTGCACTAACTGCCTGCCACGCTCGATGACTGCTGACGTCACATCAATGTTCTGAGGCGCTGGATAAGGCGGATGCTGCTCGGAGAAAAAATGGGCGATCTCTTGCAGATAGACATCCGACATATTTCCCACCATATAGGTCATCAAGGGATAAGTGCGTTTGCCATCTCTGAAGTTTTTTAACTGATTCAGTAAATAGCCCTCTGGCTTGCCAGCAATCCGTGGGTAATAACCATCGCTTGCTGCTTTACCTTCTTTGCCATGGCATGAGGTACAGGCCATCAGGCGCTGTGATAACGTATCCGGGACATTTTGTGCAAATGAGGTATTTCCCATCATTAGTGTCATCAAACACAAGAAAACCAACAAGACGATCCGAAGCTGGCCGCGAAAACCGTACATACCTTTTGAAATAAACATAAATCAACACACCTGATAAGATAAAAGACAACGAAACCTCCAGGGAGCGAGATCCGTTCGTTGCAATGCAGTTAGTTTACTTTAAACAATGGAGTGGCAGCATAAAAAAGCCCGTACTATTAATCGAGTACGGGCTTTTCTAATTATCAATGAAACTATCTTAGCCGCAACGATTGATTTTTAGTTTCATTTTTTTGTTCTTGTTCTGGCTTAGCTAGTTTTCTCAAATTGACTGCATCTTTTTGTGCGACAGTAATATCAGTGTCGGTTAACCGAAATAGCCCCATGGAATCAAGAACTGCATCTACCTGATCATTTAAGGATTCCGCCGATGCAGCAAGCTCTTCAACCATCGCTGCATTTTGTTGTGTGACTGAGTCAAGATCGGTAACCGCATCATTAACTTGCGCAATGCCGGATTGTTGTTCAGCTGCAGAGTTGCTGATTTCGCTTAACATCGTGCGCACATTCGCGATTGACTTCAGTGCATCTTCCATTCGCTGTCTGGCCTCGATACTTTGCTTACTGCCAGCATCTACTTTCTCATTAGATTCCTGGATCAAATGCTTAATCTCTCGTGCAGCATCCGTTGTTCTATGTGCTAATGCTCGCACCTCAGAAGCGACCACCGCAAAACCGCGTCCTGCTTCGCCTGCCCTCGCCGCCTCCACTGCGGCGTTTAACGCGAGAATATTCGTCTGAAAGGCAACGCCTTCGATGATGTGAATGATGTCACTGATTTTATGTGACGATCCACTAATTTCTTCCATCGTAACGACAACCGCTTGCACTGCATCCTGACTGCGATAAGCTAAATCCGTCATCTGCGAGGCCAATGTCGAACCTTGTGATGCAGCACCGGCGCTTTGTGCAACCGTACTGTTAATTTCTTCCATCGAAGCAGCGGTTTCTTCTAAACTACTTGCCTGAGACTCCGTCCTGCCAGACATATCTAAATTACCAGCGGCGATTTCCTCAGTCGTGCTGCGAACGTTCTGCAACTCCCTCCTGGTATCACCGACAACAGTGCGAAGATTAACAGAGAGCTGATGTATCGCCTGCTGCACTTCTCCAGCCAAACCACCAGCTCCCAATGCTACCGGATGCGACAAATCACCTGCAGCAAGTCGATCAGCATCATTGAGGATAGCGTTCAAAGGAAGCGAGACCAGATAGCCAATCCATACAGTCAAACCGAGGCCTAATACTATCGCGACAATCGCTGCGGTCGTCGCGGAAAAATACATCGCCGCGAGCAAGACCAGTAAGCCATAGGCTGCCTGAACTAAAAACAAGCGCGCTTTTTTCCCCATGTTGAGGACTTTACCAATAAGTCCAAATAAGTCTTTTCGAATAACCTTGCCATGTTTTAACACGTAGACTTGCCGGCCCTCTTTAGCATCATCGCGCATGTGTTTGTAAAGAACTTCAGCCGCTTTGACCTCTTCTTTAGTCGGTTTTGTACGAACCGAGAGAAAGCCGGTAATTTTTTGCCCGTGTCGCATGGGAGTTGCGTTTGCGCGTACCCAGTAGTAGTCACCATTTTTTCGTCGATTTTTTACTAAACCCGTCCATGGCTTACCCGATTGCAAGGTTGTCCACATGTCCCGAAATGCCTCTTCTGGCATATCGGGGTGGCGTACCAAGTTATGCGGCTGCCCCAGCAACTCATGCCTGAGGAAGCCACTGGTTTGTACAAATGCTGGGTTACAGTAAGTGATGCGCCCTTTTTCATCGGTCACGCTGACCAGGCTATCACTTGGGGGGAACTGATATTCGTTCTGCGAAACAGGGAGGTTTGTGCGCATAATCGTCGACTATCAAGTGGATCGGTACGATTAATATAACACTTCCCTTACAATTAGTAGGGTTATTAATTATTAATTAAGTGATTTACGTCTAATTTGTATTACTTTTGCCATTAATAATTGCTCACATCACACTGTCGCTCTAAAAGAACTATTTATCTAACAACCCCTGTTTACAAATAAATTCAATCACCTGAGGCACACCATCACCGCTGCGCAGATTGGTAAAAATAAAGGGTCGTTCACCGCGCATTTTTTTTGCATCATGCGCCATGACATCAAGGTTCGCGCCGACATACGGTGCCAGATCGGTTTTATTGATAATCAATAAGTCAGAACGGGTGATGCCAGGGCCGCCCTTGCGCGGGATTTTTTCGCCGCCAGCCACGTCAATGACATAGATCGTCAGATCAGATAATTCAGGGCTAAAAGTGGCTGCAAGATTATCACCGCCCGACTCCACCAGAATCAAATCCAGGTCGGGGAACTCAGCGCTCATGCGAGCAATTGCCTCAAGGTTAATTGAGGCATCTTCACGAATCGCCGTATGCGGACATCCGCCTGTTTCTACTCCCATCAAACGCTCGGCGGGTAAAGCATCGGCGCGCAACAGGATTTCCATGTCCTCCTTGGTGTAGATATCGTTCGTGATGACGGCCATGTCGTAATGATCGCGCATGGCTTTGCACAGCATTTCGCATAAGGCCGTTTTGCCCGAGCCAACCGGACCGCCGATGCCGACGCGCAGAGGATTTGAGGTAGTTGCCACTGAAGTTGTTGTCATAATTTTTGAATGGAATAGTTGAGCGCAATACGTTAACTTAAAAAGTACTTTTTACGACCGGTAGAGACGGCTGTACTGGATCTCGTGCTGCATGGACAATAAGGATAAGCCGGGCGACCAGTTCGATAATTCATCATCAGGCAAAGTGTGCGCAACAAGTGCCGCGGCCTCCAATTCTGGTCGCAGCGAGAGCAATAAGCGCTGCCCGGATACCTGCCCCAAAGGGACCGATTTGACACATACCAGCACCTGATTTTCAGCCCATGAAAACAGCATGGCTAACACGCAGGCATCGGCTGGAATATCCAGGGCGACGGAAGCAAACGCCATGGCGGTTGGCAGAGGTACTTCGGCCTGTTGCTGCAAAATAGCCAGCAATGACGCATCGGCGATTTTTAAATCGATGGCGAGTTTCGACAAGGAATATCCCATCTGTATCGTCTCGGCACGGAACTCTGCCGTATCCCGTGCAGCGATAAAGCGCTCGGTCCACAAGCTCACAGCCCCGGCATCACGCGCAGCAAATGCGCTTAACAAACGCCAGAGTATCGGTGCCTCAAACTGGGCGACTATATGATGTAAGGCGTCAACGATCCAGGTACGTGCCGATGCCTCGTCCCTGACGAGACCATTTTCTATGGCTGCCCCCAGCCCTTGCGAGTAGCTGTAGGCGCCGATAGGCAATGAAGGACTGGCAAGCTGAAATAAATGCAGGAGCGAAGCGGATTGCATATAAGCTCACGAAGTCTTGTCCGAAGTAAGCTGGGCTGGCCGGTGAATCTTCTGACGCAAAGGTACTGGTGCCAAGAGATTGTGATGATCGTCGCCATGATGATGGTGACCACCACCGTAGGCACCGGATTCTGGCTCAAACGCGGCCTGCTCTTCGCTCACGATTGCCCCCAGGCCTTCCAGCATTTCTTTCAGCACAGGATCTTTACGAATCCGCAAAAATCCAGTACCCGCCTCGTCGCCGACTTGCGCTTGCGTATGCCGGTTACCAAGATGAAACGCGCAGCGCAACAAAGTATGGGGCGTTTTGCAGTCCACACGATAAGTCGCCTCTTTGGCGGCCAGTACCTTTACAACTTGAACCTCACCGGACTCTGTCATCCCTTGCAGCAAATCGCCATGACGTAGCACCGTACCGCGCACAGTAAATACCGCCACGTCCTCACCGGAACTCAGGGTCGCACGTTGCCGGCTTTTTTCACGTAATTCGTAAGGCAGAACCAGCTCACCGACAATGCTGTCGGCTTGATCTACTTTGGTGTTCAGGGTCAGCATAATTATAAAATTCGTTTTTAAATTAGTGTCTAAAATACGTTGTCAAATAAATCGAAATTTACATCAAACGGCAAGTTGTCTACCATCATCCACATGGTATCCGCAGGCTGGATAAGGCTTTCAGAGGCATTATGTGCCAACAGGCGCGCTCAGCTTGCGAGTTCGTTTTCACATTCCGTCAGGCAAGCTACTCTTACCTTTTCTCTCCGCCTCTGCGCCTGTGTGCCTGTGTCTCTGTGGTGAGAGGTTCTGATTTTCACGTAAATCCTGTCAATATTCACATCAATGATTAAAACAAAAAATAGCGCTGCGCCATCGGTAAGATTTTAGCTGGCTCACAAACCAGTAATTCACCATTCGCACGTACTTCATAAGTTTCAGAGTCGACTTCCATCTTTGGCGTTGCCGCGTTATGAATCATGTCTGCCTTACGCAAATGCCGCATGTTTTTTACGGCAATCAGCGGCTTGTTCAGTTGCAGTTGCGCGCCGATACCGGCATCCAGTGCCGCTTGTGAGACGAAGGTCACCGAGGTTTTTAAACCGCCGCCGTAGGCACCAAACATCATGCGGGTATGGACCGGTTGTGGTGTCGGGATTGATGCATTCGGATCCCCCATCTGTGCCGCCGCGATCATGCCGCTTTTTAAAATCATCGTGGGTTTTACCCCAAAAAATGCTGGCTTCCACAACACGATATCAGCGATCTTACCGACTTCCAGCGAGCCTACTACGTGTGAGATGCCGTGAGTGATCGCCGGGTTGATCGTATATTTAGCGATATAGCGTTTAGCACGGAAATTATCATTGCGGGCATTGTCCTCTGCCAGCGATCCGCGCTGCGTCTTCATCTTATGTGCCGTCTGCCAGGTACGCATGATGACTTCACCGACCCGCCCCATCGCTTGCGAATCGGATGACATCATCGAGATTGCGCCCATGTCATGCAAAATATCTTCCGCAGCAATTGTCTCGCGGCGTATACGGGATTCGGCAAAGGCGATATCTTCTGCGATGGCGGGATCAAGATGATGACAGACCATCAGCATGTCCAGATGTTCGTCGAGTGTATTTACGGTATAAGGCCGGGTCGGATTAGTCGACGATGGCAAGACATTAGCCTGACCGACCGCTGCAATAATATCCGGCGCATGGCCGCCACCGGCACCTTCGGTATGGAAGGTATGGATCGTACGGTCCTTGAATGCCGCCAAAGTATGTTCCAGAAAACCCGCTTCATTCAAGGTATCCGAATGAATCGCGACCTGGATATCCATACGATCAGCAACGGCCAGGCAATTATCAATTGCCGCCGGGGTCGTCCCCCAGTCCTCATGCAGCTTCAAGCCGATGGCTCCCGCCAATACCTGCTCTTCGAGTGGCATCGGCAAGCTCACATTACCTTTGCCGAGAAAACCTAAATTCATCGGAAAAGCATCTGCCGCCGACAACATCGAATGCAGGTGCCATGGGCCAGGCGTACAGGTTGTCGCAGCGGTGCCCGTCGCCGGGCCGGTACCGCCGCCCAGCATGGTGGTCACGCCGCTCATCAATGCTTCTTCTATCTGTTGCGGACAAATAAAATGAATATGCGAATCAATGCCGCCTGCGGTAACGATCATGCCTTCACCAGCGATGATCTCCGTCGCACCACCGATGCACATAGTGACATCCGGCTGGATATCTGGATTACCCGCTTTGCCTATGGCAGCGATCTTGCCGCCTTTGAGGCCGATATCCGCTTTTACGATGCCCCAATGGTCAAGGATCACTGCATTGGTAATGACTGTGTCCATTACGTCTTTGTAATTACGCTGTGACTGTCCCATACCATCGCGGATGACTTTACCGCCACCGAATTTCACTTCTTCGCCATAAGTGGCAAAGTCTTTTTCGATTTCAATAAATAGTTCGGTGTCGGCTAAACGAATCCGGTCGCCGGTTGTCGGGCCAAACATTTCTGCATACGCTTGGCGTGAGATCTTGCTCATTTGGCCTCCTTGTTTTTATCAGTGCTTGCTGTAGCCTGGGGATCAAGATCAGACTCAGCATTAGGCTCAGATTCAGATTCAGGCTGACTCAATGCACCCATCACCTTAGCGTTGAACCCATATACGTTACGATCACCAGCCAGAGCGACCAGCTCCACCGTGCGCTTCTGCCCCGGCTCAAAGCGAACCGCGGTGCCCGCGGCGATATTCAGGCGCATGCCGTAAGCGCCGTTACGATCAAATTCCAATGCGGGATTAGTTTCAAAAAAATGAAAATGGGAGCCAACCTGTATCGGTCTGTCGCCACTGTTCGCCACCACGATGGATGCAGTAACACGACCAACATTGAGTTCAATATCGCCTGCTTCAATCAGCATTTCGCCAGGAATCATATGAGCACCTATGGAATAGGATGATGAACGGTGACCAGCTTGGTGCCGTCCGGGAATGTCGCTTCTACCTGAATATCGGGGATCATCTCGGCAATGCCGTCCATGACATCGGCACGTGTCAGTATCTTGGTGCCATCCGACATCAGCTCAGCGACGGTTTTGCCATCGCGGGCACCTTCCATAATGGCAGCAGTGATCAGAGCGACGGCTTCGGGATAATTCAATTTCAAGCCACGTGCTTGACGTCGTTCAGCCAGCAAGGCTGCCGTAAAAATCAGCAGCTTGTCTTTTTCTCTCGGTGTTAATTCCATGTTTGTTCCTTCAATTTTCTACAAATTTTTTGCTTTATTCTTCTATCCTCTTCCGCTTGCGGTAGAGGGGTATAAAATCGCTGACCCCATCAACAATCTATTTCGTTATTTAGCTGCCACAAGACACATTAACTTCAGCAATAACCACTACTAGGTATTCCAGATCCGCGGCACTACGCCTTCACGCCCCAGCAATTCAGGCCGCACAATTTGCCACATGCGTGTCAGCCACTGACGTGCCATTTCACTCGAATGCCCCATATACCTTGCAACGATGACCGTCTTCATCTGAGTGACGCCAACGGCATGAGGGTCACCGGTCAACGCAATCGCCTCTTCGCGCAAACGCTGGATCAGCGACGCCGGTAATTGTTTGCCGACCGCAATCAGACTGGCACTGACGGTGTTGCCTGCCAGTGCCAGCGGGCTATGCATAGAAGATGAGCCGCCGGCGATGCTGCCCTGCTCAAACCAGAGTAACTTACCCTCACGGCGGATTTCGCTGGTCTGTGTGATTTTTCCGGTATGAAAAGATTCGCCAGAGGCGGTGCGTCCGAAGCACAAAATATCGGCGCCGATATAGCTTGCGTCTTTACCCAGGTTGATTCTGTTTTGCAAACGCACATGCGCAGCATCAAAAAAAATCGTCTCTTGCGGCAACCATTCCAGGGATGCCTGCGCTGCGATATCGAGCTCAATCAATTGATGCGAAACATGACCATTCGCCTTATACCATTTAGCCGCACCGGGAGTTGTAACGAAGGCGTGTGCACCTGAGGCAACGCTGGTTTTGATATGTAATTCGTCACCTCCGACGACACCGCCAGGGGGATGTACCACGATGGCATGGCAAATCGACGGTGCTTCCGGATACAGCGGTTTTTGTACGCGCAGCGGGCCAAAATGGCTACGCTCGACCAGCCGTGTAGTACCGGCATCATCGACAAAACCCAGCGTTAGTCTGGCCTGACACGCGGCTTTGATCACAGGCCCGGCAGAACCGCCGAGTATAAATGGGTCAACAATCTGATTCATCCTGAAACTATACCGCCAAGTGCCTCTTCACGTCCTCACTGTCCATTTGATCTGCCAGACCAGATGCCACAACTTCACCACGTGAAAGAATGATGAACTGATCTGCCAGCGCGCGGGCAAAATCAAAATATTGCTCGCATAAGAGTATCGCCATATCGCCGCGCTCGCGTAACAGACGGATAACACGTTCAATATCCTTAATGATGGATGGTTGTATTCCCTCCGTTGGTTCATCAAAAATAATCAGCTTGGGTTCAGCCAGCAAAGCACGTGCAATCGCAAGTTGCTGCTGCTGCCCGCCAGACAAATCTCCGCCACGGCGATGCAACATTTCTTTTAATACCGGGAACAATTCAACCACTTCGTCTTTAATTACTGAGGCCTTGCGACCTGATTTGACAGCCATTCCCATGAGCATATTTTCTTCTACCGTCAGGCGAGCAAAAATTTCACGGCCTTGCGGAACATAGGCAATACCAGCGGCAGCCCGCTCATGTGGCTTGAGTCTGGTGATGTCGCGACCTTCCAGCATGATGCTGCCGCTGGACACGGGTAACACCCCCATCAGGCATTTCAGCAAGGTCGTTTTGCCGACACCATTACGGCCGAGCAAAGTCAGGCACTGTCCTTTTTCCAGAGACAGCGAGACACCGCGCAAGGTATGGGACGATCCGTAATATTGATTGATGTGATCAACCTGTAGCATAAAAATCCTATGTTTATCGACTAATCCGCAATACCGCTGCGGCTGCTGGAAGCTTTTCGTGCCAAGAGGCGCATGGATAGTGCGGATTCAATTTCGGGAATCAAAACAAAACCGCTGTCTTGACTGAGCGAGTAGCACATATCAACGCCCCAGATACACTTCGATCACCCGCTCATCCGACTGGACTTGCTGCATCGTCCCCTCTGCCAGTACCGAACCTTCATGCAATACCGTCACTTTGCCTTCGCGTGCGATCTCGGTGACAAACGCCATGTCGTGCTCCACCACCACAATCGAGTGTTTGCCGCGCAATTCATTCAACAACTCGGCAGTACGCACGGTCTCGGCATCGGACATGCCAGCCACAGGCTCATCCAGCAAAATCAACTGCGGCTCTTGCATCAGCAGCATGCCGATTTCCAGCCATTGTTTTTGGCCGTGCGAGAGCAAACCGGCGAGCCTGTGTTCGCTGCCGTTCAGACGTATCAGTCGCAGAATATCGTCAATCTTGCCCTTCTGTTCGCTACTGAGCTTGAAGAACAAAGTCGGTCTGACGCGTTTGTTCATCTTCATTGCCAATTCGAGATTTTCAAACACGCTGTGTTGTTCAAACACGGTAGGACGTTGAAACTTGCGACCAATTCCGGCATGTGCAATGTCGTACTCAGTCATCTTGCTGAGATCTATAGACTGACCAAAAAAAACACTGCCGGAGGTGGGTCGTGTCTTACCTGTAATGACGTCCATCATCGTAGTTTTGCCAGCGCCGTTCGGGCCGATGATGCAGCGCAGCTCGCCGACTGAAATATCCAGATTCAGATAGTTCAAGGCCTTAAATCCGTCGAAGGACACCACAATATCCTCAAGATACAAAATCGCGCCATGTATGGTATCGACGCCTTCTGGTTTGATCCGCGAAAACGAGGCTTGCGGCTCGTCGCGCTGCACCAGGTCAATCAGGATGTCGGCGGCTTTATCATGCACGATATTGCTCATGCCGCCTCCTTCTTGCCGGTTGATGTATCCGGGGTTGCCTGGGTAACCAGCCCATCGGAAGACGCCGATTGCCATTTGCGCTTGAATTGGTCGACCAGTCCCAGAATACCTTGCGGCATAAACAAGGTCACCAGGATGAATAACAAACCCAGCGCAAACAACCAAAGATCGGGAAAAGCCGCCGTGAACCAGCTCTTTAAACCATTCACAGAAAAGGCACCGATAATCGGACCTAGCAAAGAGCCTCGCCCGCCAACCGCGGCCCAGATCACCATCTCGATCGAATTACCCGGCGACATTTCGGATGGATTAATAATACCGACCTGCGGCACATACAAAGCACCGGCGATACCGCATAAAATCGCAGAGAGCGTCCATACAAATAGTTTGAACCATAAGGGGTTGTAACCGATAAACATCAGGCGTGATTCAGAATCCCGTACTGCTTGCAGCACTCGTCCTAATTTAGATTTTACGATCCAGCGACACAGGATTAAGGCCGCAAGTAAAAAACCCAGCGTCACCAGATACAACACGGCTTTCGTCGCGGGTGCAGTAATTGAATAACCGAGAATACGCTTGAAATCGGTAAACCCGTTGTTGCCGCCAAAGCCGGTGTTATTCCTGAAAAACATCAACATAAAGGCAAACGTCATCGCCTGTGTAATGATGGAAAAATATACCCCTTTAATGCGGGACCGGAACGCGAAATAACCAAACACAAATGCCAGCGTACCCGGCACCAGAACCACCAGTGCCATGCAATACCAGAAGTTATCGGTCATCGACCAATACCAGGGATAGGTTTTCCAGTCGAGAAAAACCATGAAGTCCGGCAGATTGCTTTGGTACACGCCATCCCGTCCGATTGCACGCATCAGATACATGCCGTGCGCATACGCGCCCAGTGCAAAGAACACACCATGCCCGAGTGACAGAATGCCGGTGTAACCCCATACGAGATCCAGCGCCAGCGCAGCCAAGGCATAGCACATAAATTTCGCGATCAGACCAACGGCATAACTAGAAATATGCAAGGCATGTCCAGCCGGAAAACTCAAATTCAAGATAGGCAACAAGGCCAGAATGGCGGCGCAAACGATGATGCCAGACCAGGCCGGACGCGAAAATAAGGATTCACTCATTCTGCACTCCTCCCCTTCATCGCGAACAGGCCCTGTGGCCGCTTCTGGATAAAGACGATGATGAAAACGAGTATCGTGATTTTTGCCATGACAGCACCGGCGACGGGTTCAAGAAATTTATTCACTTCTCCCAGACCGAGCGCAGCGATCACCGTACCGATCAGTTGCCCGACCCCGCCCAGCACCACTACCATAAACGAATCGACGATATAACTCTGCCCCAGATCAGGACCGACATTTCCCAATTGCGACAGGGCGACACCGCCCAAACCCGCGATACCGGAGCCCAGACCGAAAGTCATCATGTCGATCTTACCGGTAGAAACACCGACGCAATCGGCCATGCGACGATTTTGTGTGACCGCACGGACAAACAAGCCAAGCCGGGTTTTATTCAGTATCAGCCAGACTGCCAGCACCACGAACAAGGCAAAGAAAATAATCACAATCCGGTTATACGAGAGCACCAGTGAACCAAGCACGGTGACGCCACCCGACATCCAGCTAGGATTGGCGACCTCGACATTTTGCGCACCGAAGATCGTGCGTACCGCTTGCATCAGCATCAGGCTGATGCCCCAGGTTGCGAGCAGCGTTTCCAGCGGTCTGCCGTACAACCAACGGATGACGGTGCGTTCCAGCACGATCCCTACTGTGCCTGCAACGATGAAGGCAGCGGGCAGCGCGACAATCAGGTAGGCATCAATTGCGCCTGGCAAAAAATGCCGGAAAGCCATTTGACACACATAGGTCGTGTACGCACCGATCATCATCAGTTCGCCGTGCGCCATATTGATAATACCCATTAGGCCAAAGGTAATCGCCAGTCCCAGTGCAGTCAGTAATAGCACGCTGCCTAACGAGGCGCCATAAAACAAATTACCGGCAAACTCGGTTCTGACGATGCGGCTATTTAGCGCG
This sequence comes from Undibacterium sp. Rencai35W, assembly GCF_049340185.1. Taxonomy (NCBI): domain Bacteria; kingdom Pseudomonadati; phylum Pseudomonadota; class Betaproteobacteria; order Burkholderiales; family Oxalobacteraceae; genus Undibacterium; species Undibacterium sp. Rencai35W. Next base: position 166,120 of record NZ_JBMPPC010000006.1, on the reverse strand, counting down.
TTCATGGTATTGGCGGCTTCAATACGAATACTTTCGTCAGGTTCCAAGGGTTTGCCATCAGGTCCCATATCCAGCATTTTTTGTAGCGCAGGCTTGATGTTGGCATTTGTGCTGTCTTTCAGCGCGATGACCGCAGCTTTGCGGACAAGCGGATCGGTAGACTGCAAATTAGCGGTTGCGGCAACGAGTTGTAGCAAGGATTTAATCTCAGGATCGTTTTCTTTTGTCAGTGCTTTTGTAATCAATGGCGCTTGTTCGGGACTGGCGCTTTTTTGTAGTTCCAGCACTGCAGCCAGGCGCAGTGCACGATCTGTCGAAAACAGCTTTAATCCAGACAGTGCGTCATCCACCACGGCACGCAGACGGTTGTTGACAGTGATGCCATCAATGCCCTCAGGTAAGGGCGTCGTTTTATCATTGGCGAGATTGGTGGCTTTATCATTGTCGACGATATACAACTGACCGTCTGGCGTTGCATAGAGAGCGTCATTTTTCAACGCTGTCAGCACTTTCAGGGCATCCTGATTTGCCAGTACCGCGATCTGATTGACGGCGGCAATACGGGCATCAGGATCATCGCCGGCTAAAGGCTTAAGTACAGCAGGATCAATCGCCGCGCTGGCGATTACGGCATGCAGGCAAAGCAATCCGGGCAAGACTATTTTTTTAAATAGCGACATAAACGCACTCTTCCGGGCTGAAAAATTCGTCAAAAAAATGAAGCGTCGTACTACAGTAGTGCAGATAGAACAGGTAAAAAACAACTCAATACCAGACCAGCATCAACACAATGCCGGGGTTGGCAATCACTCCTTCCCCGGCATTGGTGAATCACACGTTCAGAACTTATGTCTCGGTTTCAGCTCAATTCAACTCAATTCATGGCGTCGATCAACTCGGCTCCGGCAATAACAGAGTCAAGAGTTAATCTGTCGCGCATCGCACTGAGTACATAGTTCAGACGATTACATTTTTTGCTTAGTCTCGTTACCAGGGATGTAAGGACTCCATGGCTGAGCACGGATCGGGCCTTTGGTTTTCCATACAACGCTGAACTGACCGTCACCTTTGATCTCGCCGATCATGACTGGCTTGTGCAAATGGTGATTCGTTTTATCCATTGTGAGTTCAAAACCTGATGGCGCTTTGAAAGTCTGACCACCCATAGCAGCAATGACTTTATCCGTATCGGTGGATTTGGCTTTTTCTACTGCTTGCTTCCACATATGGATACCGACATAGGTTGCTTCCATCGGATCATTGGTGACGACGGTACTGGCGTTAGGCAGTTTTTTGGCAACGGCATAGTCTTTCCATTGCTTGATAAATGCCGTGTTCACAGGATTTTTCACTGACTGGAAATAATTCCATGCAGCGAGGTGACCAAGCAAAGGCTTGGTATCGACGCCGCGCAGCTCTTCCTCACCTACCGAGAATGCGACAACTGGCACGTCGGTCGCTTTCAGGCCGGCATTACCCAGTTCTTTATAAAACGGGACGTTGGAATCGCCATTGATCGTAGAGATCACCGCCGTCTTGCCACCAGCAGAAAACTTCTTAATATTTGCGACAATAGTCTGATAATCAGAATGACCGAACGGTGTATAGACTTCATCGATGTCAGTATCTTTCACACCCTTGCTATGCAAGAAAGCGCGCAGAATTTTGTTGGTCGTGCGTGGATAAACATAGTCCGTACCGAGCAGCACAAAACGCTTGGCGCCACCGCCCTCTTTCGACATCAGATATTCGGTCGCCGGGATCGCTTGCTGGTTCGGTGCTGCGCCTGTGTAGAACACATTTTTTTCCAGCTCTTCGCCCTCGTATTGAACCGGGTAGAACAAGAGACTGTTCAGCTCTTTAAATACCGGTAATACCGATTTACGTGATACCGACGTCCAGCAGCCAAACACGACAGCGACTTTATCTTGCGCAACCAACTGGCGCGCTTTTTCTGCAAACAAAGGCCAGTTCGAAGCAGGATCCACAATCACCGGCTCCAGCTTTTTACCCATCACACCGCCGTTCGCGTTGATCTCATCAATCGTCATCAAGGCAACGTCTTTCAGCGACGTTTCGGAAATCGCCATCGTGCCTGATAGCGAGTGAAGAATGCCGACTTTGATCGTGTCAGCGGCATACGCATGCGGCAACCAAGCAGCAGTAGCCAAAGTAAAGGCGCCAACTGCAGTCGATTTTAATAGGGTGCGACGAGACATTTGTTGCTCCTAAGCGTGAGTGTGAATGAGTTAGTTAAACAGCGTTAAACAGCGAATGTAAAAACGAACTAAATATCGAACAAAAAAGTAAACGACAAAACAAAAAAACAAATCACAAGGCGAATAAAAAAGCGGAGTGCGGAGTTCGCATGAATACCGTTAGCAGATTACGTGCCAGAGGCAGGAGGTCTGCGTCATGCGGTTTGCAGTGAGCGGACGGGACGATTACTGATGCATTCGCATCAATTTTGTGCAAGTGACAAAGAATTGTTGGTCGCCGCTTCAGTCTGGTGCGTTTCCAGGCAATAAAACGTGCGTAAGAAGATCTGTCGCCAAATAAAATTCGAGAACAAGTTCAGGTCTTGCCAGGAAGAATCAAGCTCAATTGCAGGCAAAATAACAGGCAATGCTGGGATACTAATCACTTATTGAGTTCTTCGTAAAAACAAAAAACCAGCAAGTCTGCTGGTTTTTTAAAGTGATAAAGAATGAGCGTGATGACCGGACTACACAGGCAGTAATTTACGATTCGCAGCACCCGGTAAGGTCTTTAAAGTTTTACCCGGGACGACAGTATAAGTTTTAGACTTGACCGTACTAACGTAACGCCATTCTGCCCTGGCCTCGGTCGGGGTCGCCGTCACGATCATGAAGCCACGGCTTTTCGTTTCGGCATAGACCAGAGGCCCGATGATCTGTTCCAGGCCGCCTGCGACTTTAGCCGGATCTTCCTTGGGGAAAATTTCTTCAAAACCTGGCGAGGTAACCGAGGTCACGCCGAACTCGACACCAACTGCGTTCCCACTCAGATCAGCAAGATCACTGGCCCAGGTGTTATGAGTATCGCCTGCCAGCGCGATCAGATTTTTATCCAATGCTTTGGCGGTCGCAAAGACCGTCTCACGTGCGGCGGCATAGCCATCCCATGCATCAAGATTGTAAGGAATCGATGGCTGTGCCAGGATTTGCTTTTCGGCAGCGGTTAATGTCGCTGGCGCGGTCTGCGCTTTCACCAGTAGCGCGGTGTAATCACTGAAATTGATTGCTTGCAGCACCAGTGGCGCGGGAATATTCATGCGTGCCATCAAGACTTGCTGTCCCAAAATTTGCCAGGTCGCCGTAGACTTGCCGAGTTGGGATTGCAGCCAGGATGTTTGCTCTGCGCCCATTAGCTGACGGGCCGGATTGCTGATATCGGTCGTAAATTTTACTGCATCAAATGCACCGCTGGCACTGATGTAATTGGTGTAGCTAAGTTGTTGTTCACGCCCGATCAGACGGGTATCCAGCATATGCAGGGAGACCAGATTACCAAAATCAAAAGAGCGATAGATACGATCATTTTTGGTCGTATCCGGCAAGCGGATAGGCATCCATTCGTTGTAGGCTTGCAAGGCAGCAGCACGACGGGCGCTGAAAGGTCCTTCTGTCGCTGGATCATGATTCTCTGCGCCGCCGGTCCAGGCGTCGTTGGCAAATTCATGATCGTCCCAGATGGCAATCAGCGGCAACGCTGCATGCATCGCCTGCAAATCTCCATCGGTGCGATATTGTGCGTAACGGCTGCGATAGTCGGTCAGTGTGATGATTTCATTTTTCGGATCAACCAGACGATTTAAGCTGGCAGCATCTTGCGAGGCATAGCCATCGCGCTGGTATTCATAGATGTAATCACCCAGATGAATCGCGGCATCAATATCGTTGAGTTTGGCGACTTCAGCATACACATTGAAATAGCCTGCCGGATAATTAGAGCATGTGAATACCGCAAGTTTTACCTGGGAGACGCTACCGGTCGGCAAGGTCTTGGTACGACCTGTCGCAGAACGTGCTGTGCCATACGTGAAGCGATAAAAATATACGGTGCTCGCGGACAGACCAGTGACATCGACCTTGACGGTGAAATCTCTGGCTGCAGTAGTCGTAAAGCTACCGGATTTAACGATACGGGTAAATTGGTCATCGCTCGCCATTTCCCATGTCACGTCGAGATCCTGACTTGCCGACGGAGTCAGGCGCGTCCAGATAATAACTTTATCGCTTTGCGGGTCGCCACTGGCAACACCATGCAAAAAATTGACTGTCAAATTATTGCCATTCCCGCCGCCACAGGCTGCGAGCGACAGTGCGCTGGAAACGGCAACCGTACCGAAGGTGAAGTCACGGATAAACTGGCGGCGAGAAGTTTTCATAGTCAGCAGACGGAAAGAAGTGAGAAGCCGCTGAGCATAGAAAGTTTTTATGACTGAGAGATGACTTTGGCGACAAGATCAGTGGAGGAATTACTCAGGATATTTTCATATCAACGACATAATCTTGTGTTGGAAATCTGACAGGAAAATTCTGAGAGGACATACCGATGTTGATTTTCTGCTGCGGTGATGTGATATGAAGTACGGTATCAACCGCGACATGAAAAAGCTGGCTTGATACGAATCTGAGACCACAACACGCATATTTCATGCGCCTCCCAGGCCACTATCGCCCGTAGACCCTCGTCCGGACTGCGTGACATAAGTTGGAAATTTCTAAAAATTTCTAGATAGAAAAATAATATCTACAGGAATTACGCAAAAACCAGGACCTCTCAACACCGAGACACGGAGAAAAGACCGGCGTAAGCGATTCGATAACATATCGATGAGAGATTTCTTTAGAAATTCAGTATGACAAATAAAAAACCAGAGACTGGCTCTGGTTTTTTTATTCCTCTGTACGTGAATATTTAATGTCAGTACTTATGCGGGCAATTAATGCGGGTACTTGATCGTCATTTCTTTCAAGAGGTTATCGGCATGGTCAATTTCTTTCATCACCCAGAGCATATAGCGGATATCGACATGAATAGCCCGGGTAATCGCACTGTCGAAATACCAGTCTTTGGTAATCGATTCGTAAGTGGAATCGAAATTTAAACCGATCAGCTCGCCTTGTTTATTCATGACCGCAGAGCCGGAATTACCACCCGTCGTATCAGCACTGGATAAAAAGTTGACTGGCACGGTACCAAGTACTTTATCGCGGAATACACCATAACGTTTTTCCCTGACCGCATCTTGCACCGCTTGTGGCACGGCGAATGGTTCTTTACCGGTATTTTTCTCAATCACACCTTCAACTGTCGTGAACGGACCTTTACTGATGCCGTCACGCGGCGAGTAAGGTGCTACGGTACCAAAAGTAACGCGCAGCGTTGAATTGGCATCGGGGTATACCGGCTTTCCCTGGGTCTTTTTAAAATTAATAAAAGCTTGCATGTAGCGTGGAATAATGCGCTCCAGATTGCCATCAATGTCTTTACGGCGTTTTTCCATTGCGTCACCGATCTGGTACACATTGACAGCCAGCTTTAAGAAAGCATCATCGGATTGCACGATACTGTCGGCATCTTTGTCTAACCATGCCAGGCGTTGCGTTGTGGTTGCAAGCCGGGTCTGCGCATAAATCCCGGCAATCGCGTCTGTGCTTGGCAACAAGGCGTCTAAGCCCGCAGGATGTACCTCTGCCGGCAATTGCTGATAACGCTGCATCGCCGCTTGCCAGCGCGCCTGATCAACGCTGCTGACAAAAGATTGTTCCAGCCGTGACAAGCGTGCTTTGAGAAACGGTACATCACGATCCTGATAACCGGATTCACGATCAGCATCCGGCTTTTTGCGCTCCAGTGCGAGACGATACAGGCTGCGGGCACTGCGGAATAAATCGCTATGCAGGGCGACATTCATAGCAAATTCCTGCTCACTCAGGCTGATATCGGAGGCGATTACGGCATCGAGTTCAGCCAGCAAATTTTTATCTGCGGCTTCGCTGTGGTCAGCAAACCAGCGACGGAACTCTGCATCCTGAACGTCTTTGATAGCAGCGATATCTTTGCGGCTAAATCCATCCAGCAAACCCTGCGTTTTTTTCATGCCGTTGTTGATGCTTTTTGCGACACTCGCATAGCGCACGACAGATTCAGGATTATCCTGAGTTGCTTTGGCGATGGTCGCCAGGTCGGCCTGTGATTCAGCGACACGGCGCGGATAACTGATGTCACGTGCCGAGCGAATTTCTGTTGGCAATTTATAGCGACTGGTACGGCCCGGATAACCTGCCAGCAGGATAGGATCGCCGTTTTTGATGCCCTCGGCAGACACCACAAGAAAATCTTTTGATTGATAAGGAACATTATCCGGGGATGGATCCGCTGGACGTCCGTCTTTACCGACATAGGCGCGCAAAAATGAGAAGTCGCCAGTGTGGCGCGGCCATTCGAAGTTATCAATGTCACCGCCAAAATTACCGATTTTATCGGACGGGGCATAGACCAAGCGGACATCACGGATCATTAATTGACGGATACGATAATATTCGAGGCCGCGATGAAAACTGGGCACAGAGCAGCGATAAGCTTTGTCTTGTTCACATTCTGCGATGAGGCTTTTGATACGATTTTGTATCATCTGATTGCGCTCACGACCAGACAGCCTGGCACTCAAACTACCAACGACTTTTTCGGTAACAGTCTCAACTTTATCGGTTACATAAATTCGTTCACTGGATCCGGCAGGTAATTCTTCAGCGCGTGTTTTTGCCAGAAAGCCATTCGCGATCAGATTACGGGTCGCACTGGAATTACGCTGGACTGCACCGTAAGCACAATGATGATTGGTGACCACCAGGCCGGCATTCGACACGAAAGAAGCGGAGCAACCTCCCAGCGAGACCATGGCACTCATCGGGTGTTTGCTGAGATCGGCTAGTTTTTCTGCTGGGATGGTAATACCGATACGCTTCAGTTCATTTTTTAATTGTGGTAATTGATGCGGTTGCCACTGTCCTTCATCGGCATAAGCGGATGGACTGAGGCTCGCAAGAAGGGTCAGTGTCCCCATTGCCAATACGGTGATTGGCAGCATTTTTGTATTTATTCTAGTTAACAAGGCAATTCTCTATCAAAATTTAGTGAAAATTAAATTAAAAAACAATCATGCCAACAGCCGCCCAAACTACACTAAGGCAGAGCGGCTGTTGGCAGAAATAGAATGGAATAACGAAATAATAAACGATATCAGCATCTCGCTCAGTATCATCGTCTACACGAATTTCAATACAAACTTAAACACAAACCCAGGCACGACGAGGCTAAGGCGAACAGCGGCATAAGCACACTGATTTAGTTCGATGTGGTGTAGACCAGAATTATGATAATTTGTTCTGTGGAAAGAAAAATATACCGCGCCCGACTCTCGGATTCGTCAAATGAGAAGCCAATCCACAAGGAATTGAGTGGGAAGTTCTTACAGAACCAGATTGTGAAAATTAAATCTGAATTAACAACCCGGCTATCAGGCTAAGGCACGCAATATCAGTCCTAATTCGACCTTTGTTTCGGCGATCAGAATCTGGCATTTTTCTACATCAAGCTGGAGATTTTTGAGTGGTACCGGCAAGGCTTGCCAGTTAATGTCATCGAGAGAATCTGTGACAAAATGTCCGTCCAGAAAATCCGCCGTTGCGACCACGTCAATCAAACCTGGTCGTGTCGTATGTGGCAACTGGCTGGCTCGGTGATCCATGACTGCCGCGCGGATATCCTCGTCGATATCCCAGTTCTCCAGGATCGCCACACCAATCTCCGCGTGCCATTGATCGATAACCTCCCATAAGGCGGCATTCGATACAAATAGCCCCTGATAATGGCGTGCCCTGTTGAGGATGTAAAACTTCCCCACATCATGCAACAAGCCCGCCAGCATCGCTTTGTCGGGGCTGGAATTAGGGAGGTGTCGGGAAATTACACACGACAAAGCCGCTACGCGTAAGCTTCTGGTCCATAAACCATCAAGCTGCTTCGATAGCTGCTCGTTAGCTTTATGTTCTGCGAGCTGTTTCATCCCGACAGAGATCGCAATATTCCGTATTACCGCAAACCCAAGTAGCAGGGTCGCTGCGCGTAAATCGACTATTTTTTTACCGGTATGGTTGTACATCGCAGAATTGCTCATGCGCAGAATTTGCGCTGATAACACGGGCTCTGCACTGATGATGCGAACAATCGTGTCGCTAGGCATATCCGGGTGGCTGAGTGCCCGGCGGATTTTCATCGTCGCGTTTAAAGAAGTGGGGAAAATCAATTCTTTTGACGACAATTCTGCAGTTAAACCTTCAATGAACTCAAACTCGCTTGTTTTTTCTATCGTAGTCATGAGAGGCATCTGAGATGTTGGATGTGGCAATTACACTAACATATTTCTTTTTCAATAAATGAGTAAATACACAATATTTCACAATCCATCTGTGTTCATTTTGTCTCGTTCATTACTTCATCCATTTAATTACCGACTGGCCATTCTAAGGTGCAGGAGTGCGCCATTTTTGCTCTATTTTTTGATAAGTGCCATTGCTGCGTATGATTGATAATCCCTTGTCAAGCAAGTTTGCGTAACGTTCAGCATCTGGCTGTTTTTTTGAAAAACTAACATAAAGCTTGTCCTCAACCGCGATCCCTAGCAGTTTGAATTTGTCTTTGAATTCGGTTGGATACGTGGCGATCAGATAATCGGCAATACGTGTGTAGACCAAGGAATAATCCGATCTCCCTCGTAATAATTTACGGAAGTTAGACAGATCGCTGGGAGCGATTTCTCGCACAATTTGTGGATTTTTTTCAACCTCATCCCCATAGGTATAACCATGGGTAAGGCCTACTTTATGACCTGACAGGCTGGCAGCATTCAGGCGGGATTCTGGTTGATCACTTTTGGCGTAAATACCGATCATCGCTTTAAAAATCGGCTCTTTGTGAAATAAAAAATCCGGCGTCAGCGTCACATCTTTGAGGCTGTCAAAACAGCCTAGCTGCTGTCCTGACTTCACCAGCATCAGACAACGTGCATAAGGCGCTGCAACAAAATTAACTTGCAAGCCGACTGACGCATAAGCGGATTCAATGACATCGACGGCAAAACCGCGCAACTGACCATTTTTTTGAGCCGAGTAAGGGTACCAGTCATCCTCCCCCATCAAGGTGATGGTCTCTGCACAGGCAATTCTGGTCGTTACAGCAAAGGCAAAAACAAGCGTCAATCCGACAGATATCAGCCGTAACAAAAGAGGCCTTGCCATCAGCAAGGTCGCCGCCGTGTGTGCAAACTCTGTCGCGCTTGTGCTGATTTCATTTTTTCAAGATTTATCTTGCAGTAATAATTCGGTCAATAGAACTGCCTGAATTTTATCTGTATGCATGGCCTGGTTGAGTTCTTTTTTTAAGTCCTGTTGCATCGTAGCAAAGCCTTCTGGAGTACGCAAATCGTCAGCATTCACTTTAGCCAGGGCAATTTGAAAAAATTCATTCAAGACTTTTTTGTTTTCAATGAGCCAGTCCTGATCGTCTGTATCCACCTGAATGGTTACCTGCACCCGTGTGACCTGTCCATCAATATTGACCACAGCTTGCGGCAAAGCCATATAACTCAGGTCTGCCGTATTCGCAGGGGGACGCTGCATGTGCAGATAAACCAGTACAGATGAAACGATAAAGAGTAATAAAATAATTGCTGCAGCATATTGCGAAAAATGGTCCTTCTTTTTGACAGGACTTTTTTTAACAGATGACCGTGCATAATTATTGGCAGAAACCGGACTCGCCCTCTCCTTGGGGGGAGCGACGGGCTGGGGCGGTGGCGGCGCAATGTAAGGAGGATCAGGCAATTGGTTCTCTGCTTGCGGGATGGTGACTGCGGCAAGGTCAAATCCCCACTCATCCAGACTATCGTCAGAGATGGTCGCTTTTTGCTTAGTCAGCTCTTCAACTCCTTCGAAATCGATCTTCGAGGTGAGTAAATTCTTTGGTCTGTCATTCGCTGGCATGAGTTTCACTACCCCTGAAAGAAATCTGATGACACTCAATATGATTACCCGAAGGTAGCGGCACATTGTAACTAGATCATAAAATTATTTCCATGCAGAAATAAAAATTACTCGCTGCACGCTCAATTTTACTAATCCTGAGGAATCTGGCAAAGCTTCGTTACAAACTCGATGTACGCAATCGCCTGCGATTCGTTATCATGGCGTCTTTTCAAAAATAACGCTTATTTACAAAGAGTTAGAGAATTACTGATGTCTTCCCAAAGCAGAAACCTCCGCATCGACAATATCAAAGCTGTTTTGATATTTCTGGTCGTGTTCGGACATTTAATTGAACTCCATATCACCGGGGATCATTTCCTGCGCTCAGTATGGATTTTTATCTACTCTTTTCACATGCCGATGTTTGCACTGGTATCTGGCATGCTCTCAAAAGCATCTCTGGATGATAAGCAAAGCAATCAGTTAGTCAAAAATATTGTGATTCCTTTATTCGTATTTGAAGTTTTATACGAGGGCATAGAATTGTTGCTAAAAGGTAGCCTCAGCGTTTATAGCGGGTTGTTTGCGCCGTATTGGATGCTCTGGTATCTGATGAGCCTGCTTTGCTGGCGTCTGATGTTGCCGGTTTTTGCACGGCTTCAGTTTCCTGTGGTCATTGCGGTTGGTCTATCCCTGCTTGCCAGTTATTCAGAAAGTACCGGCTATTTTTTAAGCATTGCCCGCACCCTCAGCTTCTTCCCGTTCTTTTTACTGGGGTGGAAACTTGGCCCAGCGTTGTTTGACCGTACTAAAAAGCGCGTATTGCTGATCAGTCTGCCAGTCGTTGCAGTGGCAATTATTGCGTCATTTTTACTCAAAAGTGATTTCGACTACCGTTGGTTTTACGGAAGTTATTCACTGAATCGTCTGGGTATGGCGAATATGACCGGGACTCTTTATCAAATCGCACAATATCTGGCATCCGGCGTAATCGGCCTGGCATGTTTACACTTGCTATCACGCAAGAACTGGGGACTGGCAACAATCGGGCAGCGCTCTATCTACGTATTTTTATGGCATGGTCTGGCCTTGATCGTACTACAAGAAACCGGCGTTTTGAATGCAATTTTTACGCTGGACAAGGCACTAACCAGTCTCACTGCACTCGCTGTCAGCGCCTTAATTGTCTGGCTTGCTGCGCACCCCTGGTGCGAAGCTCTGACACAAAAACTCTTGCTCAAGCCGATGTCCTGGTTATTGATCAAACAATTGAATGGCAACCATCCTACGCCGTCCAAGGAAGTAAAAACAGAAACGACAGTGGCGCCGGCAGAACCATAAAATCGGAATCACAAGAGCCAGTATCATTGAGACATTAGATAGCTGCCTTAAAGAAACTTCGTCACTACAGGCAGCCCTATCTGTTATTCCACTTAATAACTTCTATTTACTACGTCAATAAGCGACAGTCACAACTGTTGTTGGTGCGTGAAGAACTTCTGTTCATCCAAAATGAGGCGTGAAAAAAGATTCCAGCTTCTTATTTAATCTGAATCGTACTAGCGTCAAATTGCTTAGGATTTTTGCCGGTAATTCCCTCGTAAAACGCCTGGATCTCCGTCATGTCCGCCGTAATATCGCCGGACAATTCAAACATCCTGCCGATACCGCCAGCCTTCCTTTTAAAGTCGAGATACCCGAGCGCAATCGGCACACCTGCACCTTGTGCAATATAGTAAAACCCCGTCTTCCAGTGCGTAACTTTGCCACGCGTGCCCTCAGGTGGAACGATCACGGTCAAGCGCTGATTCTGTTGAAATGCGTCAACAGTACCCTGCACCAGATTGCCTGAACGCTCGCGATTCACAGGAATACCACCTAACCAGCGCATGACAGCACCGACAACAGGCGGGAATAAACTTGCTTTACCCATCCAGTACACATTCAGGCGCAAGGCAAAACAAACCATTAAGGTCACAGGAAAATCCCAGTTACTCGTATGTGGTGCCGCGATGAGTACATATTTAGGTGCGGCAGGCGCATTGCCCTCTACCGTCCAACCCATCAAGCGCAAGCACAAAAGAGAAACCCAGCGCATAAACGTATTAATGACAGGCGTATCGAAAATGGTGTGATGCATGAACTAAGTCTTTGATATTAAAAAGGAAACAGAGAAACTGATGCAAACGGCATTATAGAGATGAGTGCTTCCCAAGGGAAATATTTCTCGCAACATTTTTCCCGTCTACTCTGTTGCAGAGTAAAGAATTAGTGCTTGTTTGAATTGCCAGTGATATGGTAACCGCGCTGTCAGCGCTCTATCCAGGCAAGAATATCTTGCCACTGAGCGACATCTTTTTCGACACGGGAAGGCGCCACATCCCATAGAGTTGCGCCATGCGCAGCCAGTTGTATATAGTTTTGCGTATCCCTAAGATAGGCCAGTACAGGCAGACCAAGCTGGCCCACATAATGGGCAAGCTGATCAGCGGCACGACTGCGTGCGTTCACTCGCATGCCCAAGACAGCCAGCTGGTAACGCCGGTCATGCTTATTCAGTTTTTTGATGAATTCTTCTGTTGCCAGAATATCGAAAATCGACGGCTGCAAGGGGATAACGACTTTATCCGCGATTTTTAAGACTGCATCGAGCTTTTTACCACTAAGGCCGGCGGGAGTATCGAGGACAACGTGGGTAGTACCTTTGGGCGGTTTGGCGATATGTCCGTCTTCAATATCCCATGCGCTGATCGAGGGTAAATTGGCAGGACGCAAAGAAAGCCAGGTACGGGATGATTGCTGAATGTCGGTATCGCCCAGCACGACCTTGTGGCCTTGATGCGCAAGATAGCCTGCCAGGTTCGTCGCAAACGTACTCTTACCGACGCCGCCCTTGGGATTCACCACTGCGATAACCGACATACCGACTCCTTTAGAAAACCATCACCTAAGCAGGAACTAATAATGCCATTTGTTGCTGCGAGAGATAACACCACTCACCTTCTGCCAAGCCTAACGAATCCAGCGTCAATTGTCCAACTGCGGTTCTTTGCAGTGCAGCACAATGATTGCCTGCAGCCGCCAGCATACGTTTGACCTGATGATATTTGCCTTGCTCCAGCACGATTTCTATTTGCGTATCGGATACTTGCCGGCAGGTCTGTGCCGCCAGTGGAGCAGGCTCATCATGTAACTGTACGCCGGACAACAATTTCTGCACCAGCTCCTCAGTCACTGGTTCGGCTGTCGTAGCGACATAGACCTTGGGAATATGCCGTTTCGGCGAGGATTGCGCATGGATAAATGGCCCGTCATCAGACATTAGCAACATGCCTGTCGTATCATGATCGAGGCGACCAACTGGCTGCACATCGCGCCAGGTAAATTGTTCGGGCAATATCGTCAAGACTCCCGGATGATGGCTAGGCTTACGGGAACATTCAAAATTTGCCGGTTTATTTAAAACGATATAAAGATGCTCACGGTATTCCCACTCTTCATCAAAGATATGAAAACGTAATCCCTCGGTTTCAACCGTTGTTTTATAGCTGGACATCACCTCACCGGCGATGCTCAGCTCACCATCATCAATCAAATCACGACAATATTTTCGTGTGCCAAATCCCTGCGATTGCAGGAGACGATCTAAAGATATTTTACTCATGGCGGGACTGTAACAGATGCAGGAAAAACTACAAAATTTTCAAAGCTGTGCCATTGAATTCGATGATGTGCGAAACATAATGGACATACAACGCTAAGGCGGGAGACGAGGCAAACTCATGGTAAATGTCGTGCCTTGGTTAATGACACTTTCCACCGTAATTTTGCCATCAAGCACACCCGTCACCAGGTTGTAGACAATATTTAAACCCAGGCCACTGCCGCCCTGCCCCAATTTTGTCGTAAAAAACGGATCAAATATCCGTCCAAGATTTTCTTCCGGTATACCTTTGCCATTATCAGTCAGCACGATCGTGACCGTATCAGACTCATCCATCGTTGCCGAAATACTGACGATCCCGCGGGCGTCAGTATCAAAGGCATGAATAAACGCATTGTTAATTAGATTCGTCAGCACTTGTCCTAAAGGGCCGGGATAACTGTCCATCATGATTTTTGGCGGTATATCGCAGACCACCTCATGGCGGGTTTTACGTATCGTCGGCCCCAGCGTCAGTACGTTTTCGGCTACGGTCTCATCGAGTATAAACAAACGCCGGTTAGCACTGGTCTGATCGACGGCTACTTGTTTAAAACTTACAATCAGTTCCGATGCCTTGCTTAAGTTGCGCATCAGAATATCAGTGCCTGCACGTGAGTTTTGTAGAAATTCATCGAGCGTAGAACGCCGCATACCGCTTTGCATTCCCTGTAAAATCGCTTCCGTTTGCTGCTGCATCGTACTAGCAACCGTCACACTGATACCGATAGGCGTATTTAACTCATGCGCGACCCCGGCGACCAGGGAACCTAAGGCTGCCATTTTTTCAGTGCGTAATAATTCATGTTGCGCGCGCTGCAAATTTTCCAGCACGATCGTTAACTCAGTATTAGCGACTTCCAGCTCACTAGTACGTTCCGAGACCCGGTGTTCGAGGCTGGTATTGAGAGTCAGAATTTCGGATTCATTGTGACGCTTTTCGGTAATATCCTCTTGTACCAGAACCAGCAGCGACTCATCTCCCAGACGCACCAGGCGACCAGAGATATTACATAGCAAGATTTTTTCCTGGTGACCGCAATGCAACCATGCTTCGTAATCGTGAACCTCATTATGGTTTTCGATCTTCGATATCACGCTATCAAAATCATCCGGATTACGCCATAAGGACATTTGCTTTTCGCGGCTATGCAAAATTTCATCATGCGTCCATCCAAACTGCCGGACCCAGGCATCATTTACATCAACCATGACAAAAAAATTTGTCTTACGAAAAACGGTCATCGCCACCGGAGACGCATGAAAAATTGCCGTGAATTTTTCCTCTGTAAAACGTAAAGCTTGCTCTGCGCGCAAGCGCTCGTTCAACTCAATCTGGAGTACCTCGTTCTTATGATCGCGCTCCGTAATGAGGGCGCCGAGATCGAGGCGCATTTTATCGAGACTTTCTGACAGATTGCCAATTTCGTCGTCCCGGCGCCGGACTAAAGGCTGGTGTAATTTGCCTCGTGCAAGATCCGCCGTCGCCAGTTGTAATTCTTTGATAGGTCGTACGATCCGGCGCTCAAACAGGAGCAAAATAAACCCGAAAGAAATCAAGACCTGTGCCAGCAAGGCTCCGCTCATTTTCAGCAAATCGGCAATCAGATCACTCTTTAAACGACCGGCACTGAGTTCAACAATAACTTTGCCGATACGCTTATTTTCCAGTCCCGTCAGATACAGCGAACGTTCTTCATGGAATAGCTCACCAATGCGGCGTGATGCAACTTCGGCATGGACAAATTGATTTTGGGATTCGTCTTCAACGGTCACGCTGACGACTTCTGGATTGCGCATGACTGCCTGCACAAATTCGTTGGCAACTTCTTTATCGACATTCCAGACTGGCACCGCCATCGCCCTTGCGAGCATGTCAGCATATTGGGACATAGGAGTAAGTACGCGTAAATTCAGTTCGCGCTCATACCGATCCTGCACTAGAAATCTACCCAAGACCACGGCGGGTAATAAAATTCCCAGCGCAACACCTAAGATCAGAATTTGTCGAAGTGTAAGCTTACCCAATATCGTCTTATGTCACTTTATTTTGCTTGTTTGCGCCAAGCCTGAATATTATTGTCGATGAGCTTGCTCATTACATTTTGCTTGTTAAGCTTGATCATGGCCTTGGCGATTCGTCCGCGCATATCACCATTGTTGCAGGCAGATTTATGCGAAAAGGTGAGGAACAAACTTTCATTGCTGATGGCTGGGTTCACCGTTTTCAAGCCGGTGATATTTAATTTAGCGGCATAAGCAAGACCAGGATCTTCTTCATAAATCAGATAGTCTGCGCGGGATAATGTCAGCATCTTCAAGGCCTGCTCCAAGCCCGGGACTGTGGTGATTTTTAAAGACTCTTTCGCATAACGATCGAATTCGTCACCGAAACTATTATTAATGACAGTAACACCCAGGCGACTTTTTAAATCACTCCATTTTTTATAGGGAAATACGGCATTATCTCTGGTCCAGATTACCGAACGCGTCTCACGAAACGCAGGATAAAAATAGTCCATGTAATCAAGACGCGGCTGGGTGAAAAATGCACCTGCAATCAAGTCAATCCGCCCGAGTTTTGCTTCCTCCTGTACTCGCCCCCAGGGGCCGGCGTATTTGACCTCGATGCTGATACCAATTTCCTTGGCAAGCAATTGCATTAGATCGGCATTGGCACCAATCAATTTAGTTTCATCATCGGGATCGCGCCATAAAAAAGGCGGGTAATCGGGATTGCCAGTGGCAATCAGGGTTTTACATGCAGCGACTGGCGATTGGGATTGGGGCTGAGCCGGAGTTTGAGCGTAAGCAGAGTTAGCTAGCGATACACATAAAATCATTGAAACCGTACCGCATATTTGCAAAGCCGACGCAAATACTCTTTTCTTGATGGGATGCATAATGC
This sequence comes from Undibacterium sp. Rencai35W, assembly GCF_049340185.1. Taxonomy (NCBI): domain Bacteria; kingdom Pseudomonadati; phylum Pseudomonadota; class Betaproteobacteria; order Burkholderiales; family Oxalobacteraceae; genus Undibacterium; species Undibacterium sp. Rencai35W. Next base: position 149,454 of record NZ_JBMPPC010000006.1, on the reverse strand, counting down.
ATTACCTCATAAGTGGTAAAAAAGCCCTGAGCTTAGTCAAGGCACCCGACTGGCACGCACGATCTTAACAACAAAGATGTAGACAGGGAGAAACTAGCAGCGCAATGTTACAAAATTGAGACAAGGTAGCGCCATGCGTAATAGTACGTATCTGTGCTCAGGCGCACAGATACGTACATAGACACTTGGTTTTACGTCATTCTCAAGATTGGATGGCCCGCGAATCAGGTTCGTATGCTGACACGCCGGCGCCAGTGGGAAAGAAAGTCACTACCAGCGATCAGGTACTGCTGCGTCGAAAATGCGATCTATCTGACTGCTCAACGTCGAACGATACTGCTACCCGCATTTTTTACCAGATCACCATGATTCAAGCCTGGATCGTGGTCGAAGTTAAATGTATTTCTTTCACCGTTATCGTACTGCACCGTCACTTCCCATATTTTGCTCGATTTCGCTTTTTGTTCAATTTTACGACCCGCATAGGCTCCGCCTGCAGCACCGGCAATCGTCGCCAGATCGCGCCCCGTGCCGTTACCTACCTGATTACCAAGAATCGCTCCTGCTACGCCACCAGCGATGACGCCTAGCGCGCTGCCCTCACCGTCCTTATCGTTCACGTTAACGGCAACAACTTTGCCGCAGCCGATGCAGGAATCGAGTTGTTTGGTCGAAACGGTTACGGCCTTGTTTGAATTTACATTGGAATTTGAATTGGCTTTGGCAGCGGCAAGAGCGCTGTTGTATTCTGACTTAGCATCTCGCAGGCACTGCATTCTGGCGGCAGAGCTTGCTTCTTCTGCGCAAAGTTTTTTATCTTCGGCATAACGGTTCGCGGCATTTTTTGTATCTACTGTGTACTGCTGTTTTGAGCTCAGCGCTTGAGCCTGTGCGCCGCCAGCGATTGTCAGTGTTATCGCCAAAAATAAGATCGATCGTTTCATCAGTTCACTCCACATTAAAAGATTAAAAAGCTATTGCCTGTTCTATAACGGCCGCAAGATAAAATGGATTACCTATCTGACAATAATTGACAGTTTAGTCCATCAACAGCGAATTACCAGACGAAAAAAAACGAATGCGCCGTGAAGTGCACTCGTTTTTTACTATTCAGCAGTACCAGACCAATACTGCGTCTTACCACCTCATCCTTGGTTGGATATTGAAGATATTGAAGATATTGAAGATATTGAAAATGTTAATCCTGGTCTGATTGATTTAACAGAGCTAAAAAATTTACATCTTAGCTTTAATCAGCTTACCCAGTTTTTCAATCCCTTCGTTGATGCGCTCTGGAGATACAGTGACGAAGCTCAGGCGCAAGGTATTGGTCGCCGGATTATTCGCATAGAAAGGACCACCCGGTACGAAGGCAACATTTTGCGCAATCGCCTCATCGAGTAATTGTTTGCTATCGATATGCTTAGGCAAAGTCACCCAGATGAACATACCGCCTTCAGGCCGCGTCCATGTGACGCCCTCAGGGAAATGCTTCGTCATCGCATTGAGCATGACATCGCACTGACCAGAGTAAAAACTACGGATAGTCGGAATATGCTCACCGAGGAAGCCGTCCTTAATGACTTCGTAGACGACCATCTGCGTCAGTGTTGCTGTATGCAGATCGGCAGCCTGCTTGGCTTGCTCTAATTTACGGATCAGTGGCGCTGGTCCAACGACATAACCAAGGCGAATGCCCGGCGTCAATACCTTGGAAAATGAGCCCATGTAGATCACGCCATTCGGATTCATGTTCAGCATCTTTGGCAATGGTTCGCCGCTGTAACACAAATCGCCGTAAGGATTATCCTCAATCAATGGGATTCCCATGCGGGCGCAGGTCTCAACCAACTCCATACGACGATCGAGCGATAAAGTACGGCCAGTCGGGTTTTGGAAATTCGGCAGTGCATACATCAATCGTGCGCCATGACCTTTTGTCGCAACCGAAGCCGGGATCAGGCCATGATCATCGGTATCAACTGATTCAAAATGCGGCTGATACACCGAGAACGCCTGCAAGGCGCCAAGATAGCTTGGTGTCTCCACCAGAATCTTGCTACCCTCGTCAATCAGTACTTTACCCAGCAGATCCAGTCCCTGCTGTGAGCCAGATACCATCAGAATCTGCTCGGGCAAAATCTTGGAATCTGCTGTCGACAAGGAGTCCGCAATAAATTCACGCAAAGGGGCATAACCGTCAGTTGGGCCATACTGCAATGCCGACTTACCTTGTTGCGACAATACCTTGTCGAACGCCGCACGCATACGATCTACCGGAAAAGTCTCTGGCGACGGCAAGCCACCGGCAAATGAAATCACTTCAGGACGCATGGTCACTTTTAGAATTTCCCTAATCACAGAGCTTTGCAACTGCTCTGCTCGTTCAGAAAATTTCCACTCTATCGGGGTCGGGTTTTCAAGTTTCATGCTGGTCTCACTGAAGTTTTTCAAACAATTTTATAATTTTATGACGGAATAACTGGCTAACTTAGCTGAATCGGCAGACTCAGTTGACTTAAGCAATCTCAGCAATCAATTCAATCTCAACACAAGCACCCATAGGGATTTGTGCCACGCCAAAAGCGGAGCGCGCATGCTTGCCTTGCTCACCAAAAATCTCACCGAACAATTCGGATGCGCCATTCGTGACCAAATGTTGCTCGGTAAAATCACCAGTGGAGTTCACAAGACTCATGACTTTGACGATGCGTTTAACGCGATTCAGATCGCCGCCGCAAGCCGCCTGCAGCGTGGCGATGAGGTCAATCGCAACCGCACGGGCCGCAGCTTTGCCTTCTTCAGTGCTAATATTTTTACCTAATTGACCTACCCACACTTTGCCATCTTTTTTGGCGATATGACCGGACAAAAACACGGTATTGCCAGTTTGAGCGTACATAACATACGCAGCAGCAGGCACAGCAACGGTTGGCAACTCAATATTCAAGGCTTGAAGTTTTTCGTAAAAAGACATGGTTTGTTCCAAAAAGTAAGGTGGTGCACCCGGCAAACACAGGCGACTGAGTAATGCTAACTAAAGCTATGTGAATAGCGAAGATAAACTAAGGTCAGTCGTATATTGTAAGCTCCTCACCACCCGATTAACACCCCCAATAAGCATGAAACCGCTTGATTTAATTTGGAGAGTGATGGATTTTAAACAAGTTCACCGTTGAATCTTCATACGGCGGCCTATCCCCACCACAAGGATCACGGCAAGGGCAAATGCGACGTTGCTCAGGGTTAAATTTTCACCTACCAGCAAGGCAGCGCCAAGCAGCGTCAAAAATGGCTGAATTAATTGCACCTGCCCGACCCGGGCAATACCACCGATTGCCAGCCCCTTGTACCAAAAGAAGAACCCGATGAACATAGAAAACAGTGAGACATACGCAAAACCAAGCCAGGCATGCGCCGACGCCTGCAAGCCATAGCGCCAGCCCAGCCAGACCGTTACCGGCAGCAAGACCGGCATCGACAAGACCAGTGCCCAGCAAATCACCTGCTGACCACCCATTGCCTGCGACAAACGTCCACCCTCGGCATATCCCATGGCAGCCGCAATCACGGCGGCAAACAACGCGAAATCTGCCAGATGAAAACTTCCGCCACCTTGTTGCAACGCAAACGCAACGACCAGACCACTGCCAATCAGAGCCATAATCCAGAACCCCACCGACGGACGCTCATCAAAACGAAGCGCCGCGAATAAGGCGGTTGCCAGAGGCAAAATACCCAACACGACCGCTCCGTGTGAAGCTGGTACATAATGCATCGCAATCGACGAGAACACCGGAAAGCCGACCACTACGCCCAGCGCCGTAATTAGTAATCCACGTAACTGCTGACGATCCGGCCATTGCGCCCGCATCTGCCACAGCAAGACTGCGGACAAGGTCGCTGCCACCACCGCACGTCCCAGCGCTACAAATACCGGATTGAGCTCTGCCACCGCCATCCGCGTGAATGGCAAGGTCAGGCTAAAAATGGCGACGCCAACCGCCCCCAGCCACATGCCGCGTGTCTCTGCTATTTTTTGTGTTGTCATGAGCTTCTGTTCTGTTTTTGACTATTTTTTGACTATTTTTTTCACTATTTTAAAAAAATAGTTAGCGAGTGAGCATCCATACAGCCGTCAGCGCTAACGCCAGACCCATGCACAGATTGAAATTGCGCAAGCGATTGCCAACCAACAGCCAGCTACGCAAACTCTGTCCCATCCACGCCCACGCCATGACGCTCAATGCGCTAGGGACAATAAACCCCAGACTCATCCACGACATGCGCGCCATAAAATCGGCATGACCAATCGCATAGGTCGAGGTTGCAGCAACCAGCATCATCCAGGCTTTAGGATTCACGATCTGAAATAAGGCGGCCTGCATCAGGCTCAGCGGCTTGATCGCCTCCGAGGATGATAGCTGGCGTGAGAAACAGAGCTTCCAGGCGAGATACAACAGATACGCATTGCCCGCCAGCTTCATCCCCCAGACCAGTAACGGACTCGCCTGCAAAATCGCCATGCCACCCAAACCCACAAGCCACATCAGCGCCACAAAACCAATCGGCACACCCGCAACCTGCGGCAATGCCGCGCGCAGACCATGATTGACCCCGGTTGTGGCCGCAATCGCCACATTCGGTCCCGGCGTAAAAGACGCGATCCAGGCAAAGGTAGTAAAGGCGAGAATTTCAGCGAACTGCATAAGAGCTTTCTTCAGATTGATATAGGGAGCTAATGAACTAATAAATTAATAAACAACAAACAAATGAAAAACGAATGGATCGATTTATCACACCGTCTGTCAAACTGACGAAGAAAAAATATACTAGGGAGGTGTATTTTTTCAATCACTAATGAAAGTATGCGGAATAAGCACTATTTATCTACATACTCCCCTTATTATCTAAATAGCGTCGCTTAATACTTCAGCGAACACCTCATGATCTACATTGCCGCCGCATAGCGGTACGCCGACTTTTAAGCCACGCAAACGGTGCTTATCCCGCATCACGGCAGCCAGCGCCGCAGCACCCGCGCCCTCGGCGACGTTATGCGTGGTGACGAACAATAACTTCATCGCCTCCGCAACGTCGGCATCGGACACCGCCACAATCGTCTCGACATCATCAAAAATAACTGCCAGCGATGCCGGGTCCGGCACACGGCACGCCAAACCATCCGCAAGTACGGTTGTCACGGGAGAGGTAACTAAGCGCCTTTGCTCAAATGAGAGCTGGTAAGCCCGTGCATGACTGGACACCACACCGATAATACGCGTCGCCAAACCCAGCGCATTACGTGCTGCAATAGCCGCACAGATACCAGAGCCCTGCCCCACCGGCACATACACCACGTCCAGCGCAGGCTGAGCCTTGAACAATTCCAGCCATGACGTCGCTACACCGCGGACCAGATCGCGATGCAGGGATGGCACCATGTGCAAACCGCGCTCCTCGGCTAACACCAAGGCGTATTCACGGCTCTCCTGAAATTCATCGCCGTACTCAATCAACTGGGCACCGAGCGCACGCATGGCAGCGTTTTTCTCTTTGCTGTTTCCGCGCGGTACCACAATGGTTGCCGCCAGCCCGACCCGCCGCGCCGCATATGCAATCGACTGCCCGTGATTGCCGCGCGTCGCCGCAATCACACCCCGGACATCGGGTGTACGCTGTAACAACTCCTGCATATACACCAGCCCGCCACGGACTTTAAAAGCGCCGGTCGGTGTATGGTTTTCGTGTTTGAGCCAGACCTCCGTACCAATCGCCTCGCACAGCAAAGGCCAGACGTATTGCGGTGTCGGCGGCAACGCGGCATAAACGATGTCAGCGGCGGTCGTTATCTCGGATAAACTGGGTAAACTAAAATTCATCATATCTCCTGCGGTATCCATTGACCGGTTTAGTTGTTGAGTCGTTTGCTTTAGCGTTTGCTGGATCACCTGTAATATCGTCTGTAGTGTCGCTTGCTATGTCATTTACGGCATTACCTGCGACCTTATTTGCAAGCTCATTTACGCCGTAAAGCAAGCTGATGCTTTTGCATCATGAATCCTGTCACAGCATATTGCGCACCCATCTGTTTGTGCTATCCTAAGCGCAAAAACCAATACAGTACCAATACAATAAAAAAGATAATTTCCACACTGTTACGGCAACTTTCCCAGTACAATTTCTTTGATACAGTTTCTTTGAGGATGAGCTATGAACGGCAGCAGCATTATTTCGCGCGACTCTGGCGGCTCACTGGTGGAGCAGATTGTCCGCAATATCGCAACCCGCATTGACGACAAGCTGTTGCGCAATGGGGCACGTATGCCGTCGATACGCCAATTCGCAGATGAGCAAGGCGTCTCGCGCTTCACCGTGGTCGAAGCCTATGACAGGCTGGTGGCAAAAGGCTATCTGGAATCACGTCGCGGCTCGGGATTTTTTGTGCGCGAACGTGCCTCGATGATGACCCAGCATGACACTACTCCGCAAACTATCGCGGGATCACAGCAGCTTGATGTGGTCTGGCTGGTACGGAATATGTTTCGCCAATTACCGCCGCAAAAAATGCCTGGCTCCGGCGTCCTGCCGCATGACTGGCTGGATGGTGAACTGGTCGCCAATGGACTGCGCTCCATCAGCCGCCTGAATCAGAATCTGTTATTGCACTATGGCACACCACAAGGATTTCTGCCTCTGCGTCAGCAATTGCAATTAAAGCTTGCCGAACTCGAAATCGCCGCCGCACCCGAGCAGATCGTCATGACGACTGGCGTCACCCAGGCGCTGGACCTGGTCGCACGCGAATTTACACGACCGGGTGACACCATCTTCGTTGATGATCCTGCCTGGTTTTTGATGTTTGCCTCCTTCGCGATTCTCGGCGCTAAAGTCATCGGCATTCCGCGTTTGCATGACGGCCCGGACGTGATCAAGCTCGCCGAACTCGCCGCTTTGCATAAGCCCAAGCTCTACATCATCAATTCGGTCATGCACAATCCGACCTCCACATCCTTATCCGCGGCAAAAGCCTTTCAGGTATTAAAGACCGCCGAAGAACATAATTTCATGGTGGTTGAGGATGATATTTATTGCGACATGCATCCCGGCACCGCAGTACAAGCAGCGACGCGCATCGCTGCACTGGATCAATTGAACCGCGTAATTTATTTAGGTGGTTTTTCTAAAACACTGGCAGCCAATTTGCGTGTCGGCTTTATCGCGACCTCACATGAATTAGCCGTGCGCCTGTCAGACCGCAAGATGCTGTCAACCCTGACGACGACCGAAATCGGTGAACGCGTGGTGTATAAAATTTTGTCCGAAGGTCATTACCGCAAACACGTCGATCGCATTCGCGTCAAACTGGACTCTGTACGGGATGATGTGACTAAGCGTATCGAGCATCTCGGAATGAAGGTCGATTACCGCACACCTGCTGGCATGTTCTTGTGGACCGATACTGGCTGTGACACCAATGCCCTGACCGAGAAAGCAATGGAGCAAGGTTTTCTATTGGCGCCAGGCAGTTTGTTCTCGCCGAACCAACTCCCTTCCACCAGAATGCGCATCAATATTGCTGCGATGTCAGATCCCGGCGTCTGGGAGTTTTTGCAAAAAGAAGTGTCATAGAAATGATGCGGGTTTGCAAGGTCGGCAAGCTCAGGCCTCGCCACCGATCACGCTGTCATACGCGTGATCATTCGCCACTCGGGCCTTGGCTAGCGAGGCATCAGCACGCTGCAACATGCTCGATGCGGTATCGCCCTCCTGCATCGTCGCAACGCCCATGCTGACCGTGACACGCAACTCTTTACCAGAATACGCTACCGGCATTGCCAGTACAGTCGCACGGGTACGAGCCGCAATCCGGTCCGCGTCTTCGGCGCTGGCCTCTGGCAAAAGAATACAAAATTCTTCATTGCCATATCGCGCCAGACAATCATAACTGCGGGTTGCCCGCTTCATCCTGCGCGTGACTTCAACCAGCACAATATCGCCCGCATGATGTCCGTGCAGATCACTAATCTGCTTGAGCTGATCCAGATCAAGCACCAGGATCGATAAGGATTTACCCAGACGCACATGACGCTGCAATTCAGAATCTGAGATACGCATAAATTCGCGGCGATTGACAACACCGGTCACCGGATCAATCGTCGATTGACGCTCTATCTCTTGCTCGGCACTGAGAATTTTACGACGATAGCGATGCAGATACGCCGAGATAGCATGCCCTGAATATGCGCCAGCCAACAGCATCGACGTGACGCTGATCGTATAAGCGGACAATGCTGCCTGCTGATATGCCAGCAAACACAAAGACGCCGTCACAAACACAATCATCGGTGCACGCAATACCCGCAAAGGTAGGGGAATCGCAATAAAATAAATCATCACCAGCCAGGCATCAATCAGATAATGCCCAAAATACTCACGCGGCAAACTCGCATTACTGGCAAATTGGGTGAACAACACTGGCACGATCCACAGCAACATATCTCGCTGTAACGTCTCTGCGCTGGGAGTCGTAGCAAGTCGCTTCAACAACACTGCTGATCCAATCACGACTACCGTACGCAAGACCAGCAACGCCAGTAAGCTTATCGTCAGGCCATGAAATAAATAGTCGACATACAGCAGCGGCAAACTCGTCCACAGCACAATCCTGACCAGCTTGCGGCATTGTCCTCTGTCTTGCTTCAGATAATAACTGCGATAGGTCTCATCGCTGACATCGGGATAACGTACTTGCATCGTGCTCTCCCTACTTTTCTTATTTTCACCGGTTGATAAAGCTGACGAATCAACTATTCGATTCGATAGCATTGCGATCCTGTGATCTGATTATATGGTGCCGAACGCAGAGTGCAAACTGAACTGCAAGACAATCTGTTCAAACATTTCTCCGGGCAAACAATTCGACTAGATAGACAACTTCTGTGATAAATTCTTATCTTATTCGCTTGTCCTTATTTACCTATATTCACCCGAATTCACACTCGCCACACTCACTACACTCACTACACTGTGACAACATACAACCACCAGACCAGTATTGCATCCGCTGACAGCACGCCTGTACTCGCAGGCAGTCTGACGTCTGCGCCAGTAATGTCGCCCTGTTGTCGCTGTTGATCCCCTGCTGATCTCGTTTTCGCACACGCTTGACTGCAACAACACCGTCATGGACGGCATGTACCAAAGCTTGTCAATCGCTAACAAGCCATGACGTGCGCCAGTGAACGCCTCACTCTTTCCTTTAATTTAATTTCTCATTCGCTATGCAACTCTATCTCTACGACAATTGGGAACGCCAGCTCCGTTTGTTCACGCCATTACGCCAAGACTGGATCGGTCTGTATTGCTGCGGCCCGACAGTGTATGACTACGCACATATCGGTAACCTGCGTACCTACCTGTTTGAAGATCTCTTACGCCGCACACTAGAATTTAATGGTCACGTGGTGCGCCACGTCATCAATATCACTGACGTCGGCCATCTGGTCTCGGACGCCGACGACGGTGAAGATAAAATGGAAAAAGGCAGTCGCAAAGCTGGTGAATCTGCATGGGATATCGCCGAGAGATTTACCGTCGCCTTTACATCCGACCTGAACAACCTGAACATGCTGCCACCCGCCATCTGGTGCAAAGCGACCGATCACATCGCAGAGCAAATCGATTTTATCGCCGCGATCGAACAAAAAGGATTTACCTACATTACCAGCGACGGCGTATATTTCGACACGTCTCAACAAGAGGATTACGGCTATCTGGCACGTCTCAACCGCGATGGTATTGAGGCTGGCAAGCGCGTCGAACTCGGTGAAAAAAAGCATGCGACCGATTTCGCCCTTTGGAAATTCAGTCCTGCAGATGAACAGCGCCAGATGGAATGGGATAGCCCGTGGGGACGCGGTTTTCCGGGCTGGCATATCGAATGCTCGGCAATGGCAAGCAAATATCTCGAACCGTGGTTCGATATCCATTGCGGCGGCGAAGATCATATCGCCATCCATCACAGCAACGAGATTGCGCAAAATCAGGCATGCCATGGCACACGCCTCGCCAACTACTGGATGCATGGCTACTTCTTACAAATCGACGCAGGAAAAATGTCTAAATCCAGCGGTGACTTTCTAAGACTGCAAACATTAATCGACCAGCAGATTGATCCGCTGGCGTATCGATTCTTATGTCTGTCGGCACACTACCGCAGTCAGATGAATTTTAGCTGGGACGCATTAGAAGCAGCGCAAACTGCACTAGGCAGATTACGTGATACGTACTTCGCCCTGCCAGAAGGCGGCAAGGCCGACGGCAGCTACGTGACTCGCTTCCATACTGAAATCAATCAGGACCTGAATCTACCAAAAGCACTGGTCGTCATGTGGGAAGTTTTAAAATCAACGCTGAATGATGCCGATAAAAAAGCCACACTCAATCAGTTCGACCGCGTACTGGGCCTCGATCTGGCGAACTGGCAACCAGCTACCTTCCTCATACCAGCCGAAGTACAAGCACTGGCAGAACGCCGTCGCCTCTGTCGCCTGAATAAAAACTGGGCAGAATCAGATGCACTGCGTACGGAGATTCAGGGTCTGGGATACGAGATTGAGGATACCGCGGGAGGGATGCAGATCCGGAAGGCGACATCATTTTCCGGCGAATCATTATAGGACATTCACAAATTACAATTCTGCATCATCGCTGTCATTCTCCCCTCTTGTAAAAGAGGGAGTTAAAATAGTTTTCACTACTTAGCGCTACGACCTCTAGTGATCTAACGCTTTTGAAACTCCCCAAAAATCCGCATAATCGTCCCGTCTTTTTTCATCTCTTGTAGCGCCTGCACAAGTGCTTTCGAGTTTGCGCTTTTTGCGAACTCCGGACGACTACGTAATACGTGAGCACCGTAGCCGATCTGTAATACGTTTGCCAGCATTGCTTCAGAGCCTGTTTTTTCTGCTGCGGCAAGGATGGCGGGTTGGCTACCGATCAGGCCGGCGAGTCGTCCTGACTCCAGCATACGAAAACCGTTTTCCAGCGTATTGACTTCGACTTTTTTGATACGCCCGTCCTGCCCGAAAGGACCGTAACTGAGGCGTCGCATGGTGCCTATCCCTTTTTCGGCAGAGATCCAGATCAGATCTTCATAGGATTTTGCGACAACACCGTGAGCGATGACGACCACAATGGGATAAGCGGTGATGTCGGCAAGCTGAACACCTTCTTCCTCAGTAAAATTATTGATCTGAGAAATACTGTAGGCCTCTTTTTCCAGCGGGAATTGGGTGACATGTCGCGAACTCGGGACAACGATGATGTCGAGGGGAATACCAGATCGCTTGCTTAACTCTTTGACGATACGCACGTTAACGCCGTCAAATTTATCCTTTTGCTCTATCGCAAATGCATACGGCGTGACTTCGGTCAGATAGATGTTCACTGCCTCGGATGCCGGCATCCAGATCAGTGTGAGGGAGAGTATCGAAACTAAACGAAAAAGTATATTCATGTTGACGTAATTAGAAAAATGCACGAAGTCACTGCTATGCCAGCACTCTCAGTACCATCAGTATTATTCGCAAACAAAAATCAACAACAATCAGCAATTAAAACCCGTTCAAAGAGGGCGACGTAATTCTTCCTGAAACTCGGCGTAGATACGATCAATCGTGCCATTCCTTTTCATCTCCAGCATCGTGTCGCGTACCTGAATTGCCACAACATTTTTTTCAAAATCAGGGCGAACGCGCAAGACGTAGGAACCATAAGCGATAACGACCATCGGCCCCAAATTGTCTAGACTTCCCCTGCGCTTTGCCGCAGCAAGAATCGCTGGTTGGGTACCTGCCAGCGCCGAGATACGCCCGGCTTCCAACATACGTAATCCGTTTTCTACGGAATTGATATCGACTTTTCGGATGCGGCTGTCCTGTGATAGCGGAGGATAGTTAATACGTCGCATGGCACCAACGCCGTTGATGGCAGCGAGTGCGATGAGGTCGTCATAGGTCTTGAGCCTGGCACCGCGCACTGCGACGACCACGACGGGAATCTGAATCACCTCTGCCAGAATAACGCCGTCTTCGTCACTAAAATTGTCGCGACGAGAAATGCTGAAAGCCTCTTTTGACCTGGGAAATAATTCAATATGGCGTGCTGCGGGAACGATCTTCAGCTCGATAGCGATGGGGCAACGCCGCTTGAGTTCTTTCGCAATGCGCTCGTTGATACTCTCAAAAGTCGCCTGCTCTGACGGCACACTGGTGGCGATCGCGGCCTGTGCCGGATCCTGGGCAAATAAATTACTGACATACAAATCAACTGCCGAGCAAGTTCCCGCCGTCATGAAGACAGCAAACAGCGCAAACCATAAGAACCTTAAAAAGCACAAGGCAGCGATCATTCGACGCATCATGTTCAGTCTTTGTTGGATATTGCTGAGAACGGTGTTGTCATTTGCACTGATCCGATCTGGGCTGATCTTCCCTGGCAGCACCTGCCTATTGGGAATTACACGTTAATCAGTTTTGACCATGAGATAGGATTGTAGTTGCAATTTTAATATATAACAAATTAACAATAGAACTTCACTATTTCTAAGGCGATTTTTACAAGTTGCACCGCGAACACGAATGCTGAAATGCGTCGTGTCCGGTGAACCTTATTACTCACATTCTATTTTTATTAAAAATCCATTTACAGGGAGTATTTTTAAATCCCCACGTAAATAAAGCGGATTAAGCCATTATTTATTGATACTTACTCCTAGTATCGTTATTTACTAATGCCCGGATCTTGAAAAAACTCAACTCAGCCACATAACAGACAAGCAAAATCTTTCTGCTTTTCACCATCCATAAAAATAGTTTGAGGGAAACATGTCCGACCAAAAACAAACCATGGGCTTTCAAGCCGAAGTCAAACAACTGTTGCAGTTGATGATTCATTCGCTGTATTCCAACAAGGAAATTTTCTTGCGCGAACTGATTTCAAACGCTTCCGACGCTGCCGACAAGCTGCGTTTTGAGGCCATCAATAACGCTGCCTTGTTTGAAAACGATCCTGAACTCAAGATCAAAGTCAGTTTCGATAAAACTGCACGTACCATCACCATCGCTGACAACGGCATCGGGATGACACGTGACGACGCGATTGCGCATCTGGGGACGATTGCCAAGTCTGGCACCAAAGAATTTTTCGGCAAACTGTCTGGCGACCAGCAAAAAGATGCAGCCATGATTGGTCAGTTCGGCGTAGGGTTCTATTCCGGCTTTATCGTCGCGGACAAAATCACGGTTGAATCACGTCGTGCTGGCACTGCCGCCGATGCAGGTGTGCGCTGGGAATCCGAAGGCGCTGGCGACTTCAGCGTTGAAGACATCACGAAAGCCGATCGCGGCACATCCATCACGCTGCACCTGCGCGAGGGTGAAGATGACTTCCTCTCTGCATGGAAATTGAAGTCCGTGATCCGCACCTACTCCGACCACATCTCTTTGCCGATTCTGATGCAAAAAGAAGAGTGGGATGAAGAGAAAAAAGAACAGGTGCTGAAAGACGAACTGGAAACGGTCAATCAAGCCAGCGCCTTGTGGGCACGCAGCAAGAGCGAGGTCACACCTGAGCAATACGAAGAATTCTACAAACATATTTCACACGATTACAGCGCTCCGCTGACGCATACGCATAACCGTGTTGAGGGTCGCAGCGAATATACGCAATTACTGTACATCCCCGCCCGAGCACCGTTCGATATGTGGGACCGCAATAAACGTGGCGGTATCAAACTCTATGTCAAACGCGTCTTCATCATGGACGATGCCGAGCAATTAATGCCGGTGTATCTGCGCTTTGTGAAAGGTGTCATCGACTCCAATGATCTGCCCCTGAATGTCTCACGTGAAATTTTGCAGGAAAGCCGCGATATCAAGGCGATTCGCGAAGGCTCGACGAAACGCGTTCTCGGTATGCTGGAAGAATTAGCAAATGCTGAAGGCGACGAAGACTCTCAAGCCAAGAAAGATAAATACGCCAGCTTCTGGACCGAGTTTGGTCAGGTATTGAAAGAAGGCATAGGCGAAGATGCCGCGAACAAAGAACGTATCGCAAAACTATTGCGCTTTGCCTCCACACACAACGATAGCGATGCACAGACCGTCTCTTTCGCCGACTATCTGAGCCGCACTAAAGAAGGACAGGAAAAAATTTACTACGTCACAGCCGAAAGCTATGCCGCAGCAAAAAACAGTCCGCACCTGGAAATCTTCCGCAAAAAAGGCGTCGAAGTCTTATTGCTGACGGATCGTGTAGACGAATGGATGCTGTCTTTCCTGAACGACTTCGACGGCAAAGAACTGGTCTCGGTTGCAAAAGGTGACCTGAACCTCGGCACGCTCGAAGATGAAGCCGAGAAAAAGCAGCACGAAGAAACCGAAACGCAATTCAAAGATCTCGTTGAGAAGATGAAAGCCGCCTTGACCGACAAAGCCAAGGATGTGCGTGTGAGCTTCCGCCTGACTGATTCGCCTGCCTGCCTGGTTGCCGATGACAACGAATTGTCCGGCAACCTGATGCGTATGCTAAAAGCAGCAGGTCAGGTAGCACCAGAATCAAAACCGATTCTTGAAGTCAATCCAGACCATCCTTTAGTTCAACGTCTGAAGTATGAAGAGAAGAAGTTTGACGACTGGGCTAACATCCTGTTCGATCAGGCAATGCTCGCCGAAGGCGGCGCATTAGCAGATCCAAGCAGCTTCGTAAAACGTCTCAATGACATGCTGTTGAACGTGGCATAGTCAAAGTCTGCGTTGTAGCAATCGCGATCTGTTCAAAAAAAGCGCCCAAGGAAACTTCGGCGCTTTTTTATTTAAATCCGCTCGCTCATATCAACAACAAGTAGATGAATCGTCCTGTCACGTTGATCGATAGATTAATCGATTGCCCGGCTTGGTAAGCAATCCTCGTTCTCACCGCCTGTTTATGCGCCGAACAATACAGAGAGTTCAGCCATACTGGATCCTGCAAATTGGTCCAGATCAACAGCACCGCTAACACCTGCTACGCTACCACTTTGTGATGACTGCCAGAAAGTCCAGTTACTCCATCCATTCGGTATTTTGGGCTGACTAACATCGTATTCTGCGATCCACAGCGGATAGGCAGAAAAATCAACGCTACCCAAATACGTATTCCAAAATGAACTGCCGGTATAGATAACAGGAGTACGGCCGAACGCCTTGCTGACGGTATCTAACCAGCTATGTAAATTGCTGGCAAGAGAGGTCGTTCCGAACGCGCCGTTGTAGCACTCTATGTCGACCACGGGTGGCAGATCGTCAGAATCCAGCGAGTCAAGCGCCTCAATGAAATTGTTCGCTTGAGTCAGCGGATCGTCTTTAGTTTCATAAAAATGATAGGCGCCACGCACGACTCCGGCCACTTTCATCGCTTGCCAGTTAGTCCGAAATTGCGGATCAACATAGGTATTGCCATCGCTCGCTTTAGCAAAGGCAAACGAGATCCCTGCATTCCTAACGGCGGACCAATCTACCGCTCCCTGATAATGTGAAACATCAATTCCTTTCAATGGGCTTTTTGATGTCATGTCAGTCCTTATCGGTGGCTCATAGTGAATATTCTTACCTCTCAACATCAGGTCGGATGAGGTTTTATTCTCCGGATTTCTTATTCGTAAATGCCATGAGAAACCGATCCATCAGAGAGAATAAAATTTCGACGTTGTAACCCGCCAAAAATGCCAGCGCAAATGGTGATAAGGATTTAAACAATCCGCCAGAAGTGTCCGGTGTCACGAACCATGCGATGACCATCCCAGCTAATGTGCCAAGAAAAAAACGTATCGTAAATCCGATATTCATGGTTCTGGAATAAGTGCAGGCAGCAATCTCCGATGCCAATGTCCGCAGTATATAAACACAGCTTCCCAGAGCGCCATATAAGAGCGGTAATAAATAGATTTGCAACACCTCGATCATCAATTTCGAGGTGAGAAAATTCGCTAAATTTTCATGCTCGCTATCTTCTGCCTGCTTGCTCAGCACCTTCCTGTTGTCACAATACGGCAGCCACCAGTTGCACCAGGATTTTAAGGAAACACTTCTCAATTCCATAGTCAGCTGATTTTGTCTTTGTAGTGATTGCTTGTAGCTCTCAGCATCCGTCCCCTGACTCACGACGACATCTGTTTGCGCGCTTTGTTGTTTGGCTTGATCTGTCATTTGCGGTTTTGTTTGTTCGGTCCGGACGCTGTACACATCCTCGATTAACTTCGTGCCAAAGAGCCAGTAAATTTGCGCGATGAGTAGCAGACATAGCGTGAGAATAGCGAACGCCTGATACAGAATCACTGTCTTTCTGGCGAGTGATTTTTTTGAGATACCTGCCACGTTTGAGTCATAAATCGACTCCAGACTCTCTGCCGTAACGGGGCTACTTGCCTTGGTCAGGGCATTAAAAGCTATCCAAAACGCCGTTTCATCTGCATCGCTCAACGCCGCATTCGCATGCAGAGTCCCGCTAGTGACGATAATCTTGATGACATTTTCGTCGACTAAATCGCCATGCCGAGCTGCATACGCCAACAGGATTTTTGCTTCTTGGAGGGAGGCTGCCAATCTAGTATTACCATGAACAATTTTCATAGCCGCGATAGGTTCAGCTGGATTACCAGCTGGGATAGTCTCAATTGCATCCATTATCTTCACTCCAGATCGCTTGTTGATAGAACAAGTTAAACGCTGCGTTGGCTAGTTTCAGTGTTTTAGCTATATTGGGCTTTACCATAACTGTTGATCGCTAAAGTGATGGCCTTTATAAAAAATTTCAATTGTGTAATCTTCTGCACCAGGAATTACTCGATTCTCAGCTTGGTTTTCACATTTAATAAGGATACCCTCTCGAATTTCCAAGTGTGCCCGTATGATATCCACTACTGCCTGGTCAGCTACCAACATTTCCCCGATCTGACCGAATCCTTTTTCTTTTAATTCTGTGCGAATTTTCTTCACAACATTTGAATCTGGATCGCGATGATCTGCTGCATTGCAGATTGCGAAAATGAGGCAATTGTTTCCGTCTGAGGACTAAACTATATCTTCTTCAGGCATATCTTGTTCTACGGTAGATATCTTGTTTTGCTTACTCCCAAAACTTTCATTTTTTCTCTTCTTGGACTCTTTTCCATTGGACGTGGACATCATCCCTTCGTCATTTGTTACTAGACCAGTAGCGATTCTCTCCGCATTGGCAATAGTAACTTTTATACATATATTATCTTCCGTGTCCGTACTTATATCTTTCCACAAACTCTGTGCAATATTTAACTCATAGAGTAGATTCTCCCAATTTTGTATCCCACTTGCAGAATCCCGCCAAAAAGAGTCAGATTCTTTGTTTTTTTTATTTTTTTCCTTGCCTTCTATTTCTTTTTGTATGCGCTTACGCCAATCAGAAAATGCATCTCTTTTCTCAGTTATGTAACCGACAAAATCTTTAAGATTCTCAGTTTTATGCATACTACTGCTCTGCTCAGGCCAACGAACTTCTGTGCTAGCGCTACATGTAAGATATTCAGGTATCTGACCACCACCATCTAACTCGTAGTGTTCGCTACTCCTTTCGACGGTAATAGTTGTCTCGAAGCTGACTTGTTTAAATAAGTCGAGGTTAAGGAAAGAATTTTCCCCACGACGACGTGTTAACTCTGGGAACCCAGAATCCTCGTTGCGAATTTCAAGATTTTTAAATCTTTTGTCTGTAAATATACTTTGTATCTTTAATAAAAAATTTCTCAACGGATCTTCAAACTGTTTCAAATGAGCTGAATTTCCACTGCTACTCAATATAGTCATATTCCTTGCGTCGTTTCCTGGCCCGAGAAAATTTGCATTCAATAAGTGCCCTGATTTTAAGTCCTTATAAACTCGTCTTGCTTGCACAATATTTTCGGGTAAGTCGGAATCAGCATCTGAATTTCCGGACAATACTGCGTCCGCGCTCAATGTAATTCTAGATAAGCACCCGCCGTTCGATATTTCCCATGTTCCTGCTTCATATTCAATCGTATTTAATAGCATTTTGTCTCTCTTTCGATTTAACTCAGTAATATTATTAGTCAGCTATGCATTTAAACTTGTAGATAAGGATTCTCGATTCCTCGGGAATTACGACACCGTCGCTGGCAGAAAACATGCATAAACTTAATTTGGTAAACAAGCAGGGTTACTTCTGTTTTCGTACTATTCGCTCAAAGCTTGCCTCGCTCCCACTAAACTGACTGAACTCAAGCTCACCTTGCACGCCATCGATCTTTCCTTTTTCCGTCAACTGCCAAAACGCCCACCTCGGCCAGCCTTGGGGATACTGCGTCGGTCCCTTGCTGTATTCAGTCAACCAGATTGGATAGGTCTTCAGGGCACTGCCTTTCAGATAACCGTCGAACAGACTCAGACTTCCGTAGATGAGTGGCTTCATTCCGGTGTCTTGCCGGACCAGTCGCAGCCATTTAAATAGTTCATCCTTAGCGCGGTAAATGTCTTCGCCTTTTGACATGGCAGACTCTAGCTCCAGCACTGCCGGTAGTTCAGCATCACCGGTTGCCGATACAGCTGACAAGGTCCTTGTATAGTGTTTGGCCTGGTCTTGTGCGCTGGCCTTGCTGGTGTAGACATGGTAAGCACTACGCGCTATGCGAGCGTCTGCGGCAGACTGCCAGTTGCGCTTGAATTGAGGGTCAACTATGTCGCTGCCCTCGGTCGCTTTGATCGAAACAAATGCGACGCCTGCCGCCTTGAGTCGTGACCAGTTGATTTGGCCTTGACGCGCTGATACCCGTATCCCGAAAAGCACGCTGGGCCTGGCGCTCTTCAGTGCGGAAAATTCGACCGGTGAAATCAATTCCGGTGATTTGAACCTCTCTGCGAGTGCTGCTGGCACTGGAGTTGCCACCGATATTGATGAAACATTTGCAGCATTCTGATTTAGTGCAATAGTTTTGCTAGCTTGTAGATTTTGTTTTTTACTCGCCCAGTTCTGCCAAACATATGCACCACCCAACGCCAACAACATGAGCTGGGTGATCATTACCGTCAAAAGTATCAGTGGTGCATGATCCCAGAGTTGGTCTCTGAGCTTGAGCTTTCTGTTTTTCAACATAGTTCGCACCCGTTCTGATTCTTCAGCAGGCAACACAACGCGAAGCGCTTGATTCATGGTGCCACTCCTTGCACGTCAACAGCTTGAGAAATTCCGGCACTGTTGAGTGAATCATTTAAGCGCAGCATGCCCTCTGAGGCTGGCTGACTCTTGACCGACACGACTATGCTCATGACCGGCATGCGACTGGCTCTTTTTCCCTTCGCTGAACTCAAGTGACCATGAAGGATCAGTTGCCCATTGAGCCGAGACAAGTGCGTGATATTTTGCGAGAAATCAATCTTTGCCACGGCCAGCGCCAAATTGGCCTGCGGGATCAAACTTGCTACTGGCAACTGTAATGCGTCGGTCAACACAGGCTGATCGATATTGGTTGCCAGACTGACGGTTCTCGGCCGATAGTTGCCATCAGGCTCGCTAACAAAAAATGATTTGATGTAATCGATTGTGCCTTTACACAGCCGTTGATTCGCCGTCACCACGGCGCTGGCAGCAGCTTCAATCAGATCACTCAGACGCGGTATTTTATTCAGCATGATCAAGTGCTTTTCAATAATTCATCGTTCAGGCGAGCGACGCCTTCTGGTGGACTAGAAGTTTTAAAGCTCAGATTTAGTCGACCGACACTGGATCTGCCACGCAGGTCGCCGCCTAACTTCAATACCAGCAAAGCGGGGCCGTCTTTATTCTCCTTAAGTTCCTCCACCAAACAATCAATATCCATGGTCATGGCGTCGAGCACTATCTGGTTGTGATGGGTTAATGTGCTCTCGGGAATATTCTGAACACTTTCCGTCTCGCCCTGCTTGCCGTCTTCATTGATCACATGACGGTTGGGTAGCAACATAGGTACAGTTTTAGGTGATAGGGTGCCGTCCGCACTTGAGTTAAAGAATTCCTTGTGAGAGTCCTTGGCGGCCTTTTGAACAAAGCTATTTGCGTTAGAAACCGCATTGCTGATCGCTTGAAGCAAATCATCGAGAGTGCAGATGTTCACGAGAACCTCTTATTGATTGTGGCATCATAACCAGCTGCTGGCTGATGGGTTTTATCAATATCACCCAGTGTATTTTGAGTTTTTCTGATTGCGGATAGCGCGTTCCGGCTGGCATTCATGTCGATTGATAGTTTGACGCCACAGCCCCCGCAAAAAATTGCCAATCCCCCCAACAGTGATGCCATAGGCACTGTCACGGTCACGCTGCAGACAGGACATGGCATGCGGCCGTCTGGCAGACGCACTCCGCTTAATTTTTCGTCTGCGTTACCGTTTTTTAATTTACTCTTATTCATAAAAATCTCGATTTACTTTGATGGAAAATCTCAATGGACAGTGATATGGAAACGCCTCGATATAGATGCTGCTTGAGGCCTTTTCCAAATCTACCTAATTTTTATTTGGATGCAGTCGTGGGAACTGGCGTAATGCAAGACGCCATCACATCCATCAACTTACCCATTCCCTCGGTTGCAGGCTGCTGGTCGGCCTGGACGTGAAATGAATAGGTTGCAGATTGGTTGGAGGAGCGCATTTGATTTTTACTTGCAGTGACCGACCCCGACATAGCGAAACAGCCGCCCTTGTAGCTGCCGGTGACTGTCGCACTGGTGGCTGTGGTGCTCGACGATGAGGTATCGACTGTCGTTGTAAAATCGACTGTCACGTTGTCAACCAAGAGCGCTGGAATCGGCACCAAGCCCAATAAAGGACAAGTCACAGTAATTGTTTGGGTCGTTACCTGATTGGTGTCAGGATCGGTGTAAGGTCGTTCCAAATTGAACACGATATTATTCGTGCCATTTTTTGGATCTCCGCCGACAAATCCTATCTGCATAACAAATTCTTCCATGCTCTGTGCCAGCGCAATATTTGCGCGACCTGCCGCCATCAGCGGTGCCGAAACGAGGTAGTCGATAGGAATACCTTTGAGCGTTCCGTAAAAATTATCAGCCATGATTGATCCCTAAATAGTGAACAGTTCAAACAAGCCCGACATCACTAATGAGTCAAAGCCTGGCGTGCTTACCGTAAGCAGCAGATTCAGTTTAGGACTTGGTGAACAGACAAGTAATACGGTAAACACCGTAGTTTTTTTGCAATTTTGAGTTCGGCGTAAACGGTTGCGCAGCTGCCACATTCTTGATGGAATGTGTAGTTATTAACTGCACTGTTGGAATAGATTTTTGATAACGAACAAGAGTAGGCCGAAACCCTCGTTACTGGCTTTTTTACCTGTTGAGAAGCTTGCGGTCAATGTTGTTCAATATGCGGAGGAAAGTCGGGTCTGGTATCAAACATCAACCAATAAAATCTCAAATCATCTAACCAGAACCTAGCTCCAAGTATGGTGCGTACTTTGCTAGTGCAGCGTACTGTATTAGCCAGAAGATATTCGTATGCGGACGAATGCATGACCAAGACCGTGTCACTTTCGCCGGCGAGTATCGTTCTCCATTAACTTCTGGCAGTATCTGTAAGTACTTCACATATTTCTTGCTGACGAAAATTTAGATCCATCGAACCGATTCTTTCACCTCGTTGAGTTAGCTCTTCGGGATTAGATCCGTTTAATATCAATGAAAAGATAAAAAACTACTTCTCATCAACTGATAGTGCAGCCCGACCTCGATGACCTTCCTGGTGGAGTAACTTCAATATTTCCATCTTCAAACATACAAGCCTCCATTTTATTTGCAATATCCGACTCATATACGCCTTGCTTAGTCATACGAGATAGCTCTGTGCTATTTAGCAAACGCCCGCTAAGAACAGTTTTAATTTCGTCGATTAACAATTCATCTGAACGCAAATCTAAACCTGCACCTGACATATCCGTACTAGGTGCTGTTTGTATGTCTAAAACCTTAAACTGAACTACGTTTTTATCGATACCGGGATCGTCGGATATAGTTTTTATCGCCTCTTTAAAATTTCTTATGAATTCGTCTCTATGCTGCGGACCTCGATGAGCCATTAATATTCCAATGGGTTTTTCTTTATGTAATACTTGAATAACTACAGCGCTACACATAGTCAGACCATCCGCCACGAAAGTCGTATTTCCTTTTAAAAATTTTGCTGCTTGATAAAGTACCTTGCCAGTGGCAACTATCTTTGTCATGTTGTTTGCAACCTCAATATTTATTTAAATTTAGAAACATCATCTTCTGAGCAACTGATAATGCAGTCTTCGGTTTACACCCTCAAAATGATGAACAATTGAATAAGCCAGACATCACTAATGAGTCAGAGCCTGGCATGCTTACCATAAGCAGCAGGTTCAGTTTAGGACTTGGTGAACAGACAAGTAATACGGTAAACACCGTAGTTGCTAGTGGGATGTAGGAATAGGAATAAATACTGCGACGCAACTGCCATGCCCGGGGCGAGAATTGATACGCAGTTGATAGCCGCACTGGTGGCATAGGTTTTTAACGATATACAAGCCTAGACCAAAACCGTCGCTGCTGGCATTGCTACCTTGTTGAAAAGCGCGCATTAAATTTTGCTCGATATGTTTAGGAATACCGGATCCCGTATCAAACAGCAAAATCTCAATACCATCTGGCCTGCGCCGGGCACCGAGTACGACGCGTCCTTTGGGGGTGTAGCGTATTGCATTCGCTAGCAGGTTACTGAGTATGCGAGTGAGCAATAAGGAAGATCCTTCAAAGCGCAATCTGCTAGTGTG
This sequence comes from Undibacterium sp. Rencai35W, assembly GCF_049340185.1. Classification (NCBI taxonomy): domain Bacteria; kingdom Pseudomonadati; phylum Pseudomonadota; class Betaproteobacteria; order Burkholderiales; family Oxalobacteraceae; genus Undibacterium; species Undibacterium sp. Rencai35W. Next base: position 126,577 of record NZ_JBMPPC010000006.1, on the reverse strand, counting down.
TATCGACAGGCGCAAACCGTTTTTCGCGGCAATGCCCTGAAACGCAAGACCTAGTTGGGCAAATAATTTATTGAGAACGATTTGTTCGGGCTCATGCCGATCGTCACGCACCTGAGCAATCAAATCCTTGAGTAAAGATTGCGCGTATTGCAGCGTATGGTCGATATGTTGTGCAATCGGCTCGTTGCCCTGATGTTGCTCCAGCACACTGACAGCAAAGCGCAACGAAGCAAGTGGCTGCGCAATATCATGGCTAACCGATGCCAGTTGCAGTTGCTGTTGATTAGCTTTACTCAAGGCTGCAAGCTTACCCTGCTCTGCTTCGAGCAATTGCTCAGTCTCCGCTAAACGAAGTATCCGTTGCTCAGCCTGACGAGTATTGAATTTTCCGATCTGGCTAATGACGGCAGCACCAAACAGCAGTGACTCGGCGAGGTAACCGAACTTAGGATAGGCAAGCAACGAAAACGGGAGAGATGGTCTCACTAAGAACAACACAAAACCAACCAACAACAACGGGAATACTGCAACCGATAAGGTACCTAAAAAATAAAATCGCGCAGCTTCTATCCGCTGCCGGACGCCTTGTGCAGCGACGACACACGCAATCACTGAATAGGTGAATGACTGGATAATCAATAAATTATCGAGTGCATACATCAGATGTAATATCAAAACCAGCAAGGCCAGACCAAACATACACAAATACAGCCGGTACAGGCGTGGCATGCGGCTTTTCATCTGTAAAAAACTGATCGCAAATGCGATGTTGGTCATCACCATCAGCATGCCCAGCGCACCTGGTGCGAGCATATTCCAGGCAGGTGCCCCGGGCCACAGGAAGGCAAACGTATAGCCCTCAAGCTGTGCAATAAATACCATCGTCGAGAATACTACAGCACCATACATACGGTAGCCGAACTTACGCTGAGCATTAAACCCCAGCGCAAGAACCGGTAACATCACCAGCATGATCCCGAAGATAAGGCCATTGAGCAGATTAATCAGTGTATCGCTGGTGCTCAGCTGCGCTGCAGTAAGCAAACTCGCCAGCATCGGCGTCTTGCCATGTGAGTGGTAGTAGATATAGACACGCGCCGGACCACGCGTCAGTCTCAATACTGCTATCAAATTGCGGTGCGTCACTGGCCGGTCGGCATAGCGACTGCTCTCATTGAGATTAAGCACGGTTTGCGTGAGCCCGGCTTGCTGTACATACACTTGTACCTGAAAAGCATCAGGAATACCCAGATCCAGCAGACGGTCGCCAGCATCGGCGTCGGCAATCAAATCAATCCGATACCAGTGCCCCTCATTCGCCGGTATCGAATCCGGTACGGTGAATTCGTGGTTGACTGCAGAGCGTTCAAGCGCACTGACACAGCCGTGCAAGATCACGATCTCCTGCCCACGTACCTGGCAGGATGCTGCCTGCACCTCTGCCATACAGCAACATAGCAAGAAAGCCAGCCAGATGCTCAGACCGCTGCGATGCAGGTACCGTCGATAATAGATGTAATGTTTAATAGGTAATAGTTTTCCTGTAGAATTGATTTCAATTTTAACATCTACCCAGTGCATGAGACCTATGAACATCCTGCTCGCCGACGATCACGCCATCTTCCGGCAGGGACTGAAACTCTTGCTACAGCAACGGGGCAATTATCAGGTAGTAGCTGAAGCTGGCAGCCTTGATCAGGTACAAGCTTTACTACAACAACATCAAATCGATTTACTGATCCTCGATTACCACATGCCCGGCGGGGAATCATCGGCGGTGCTGGCCTGGTGCAAACAGCGCTACTCAGCACTCAAAGTAATCGCACTGACCGGTTCCGCCTCAGGTATCAACCTTAAACAATTACAAGACGCCAAGGCCGATGCGGTATTACTCAAAGACTGTTCCGGTCCCGAGCTGCTGAATTCGATTGCGCAAGTGATGGCAGGACGCGTGATAGTGAGCGCGGAGGTACAACAACAAATCGACAGTTGCTCAAGCGAGCTGACAGCACGCGAACTGCAAACGGCGCAATTGATTTACCAGGGACTCTCCACAGCAGAAATGGCGACACAACTCAATCTATCTGCCAAAACAGTGGACAAGCATCGCGAAAATTTAATGCGAAAACTAGAAGTGAACAATGTCGTGCAACTGATTCACAAGGTGCAATTGCTTAAGTTAGTTTGATGCTTCAGCTGGCTTGATATTGGTTTTATTGGTGTTCTTACCGCATCGTTTCGGATATCACGCTGTTTGCCCCGCTACTGCGCCCGTCGGCACGCCGCACACCGGCCTTATGAAGCAAAGAACTGTCGGCTGCAATGCGTGTAGCTCCGCAAACTGATGGGCGCTTTATAGTGTGTCACCCGTGATGATGGTTGGTGTGATCTGTGCAACACAAAATAGCCAATGAGGTTAATATCATTGCATCGCAACAAATTCGCACGGTCTCGCACTATCGCACTATCGCCCCTAGCAACCTCACAAACATTTAATCCTCACCTCATACCATGCCAAAACAAGAAACCGTCCTCATCCTCCAGGGCGGTGGTGCCTTGGGTGCATATCAAGCAGGTGTCTTTGAGCAATTGCATGCGCAAGACTTTCAGCTTGACTGGCTGATCGGCACGTCGATTGGCGCCATCAATTGTGCGCTGATTGCAGGCAATCCTCCCGAGACGCGAGTGCAGCAATTACAGGCGTTCTGGCAAAGTCTGGCGCCACCGACACGGCCAAATCAACCGTGGTCAATTTTTTCGCCATGGTTACAGCAATGGGGTAGCGCTGCTGATGCCTGGAATAGCTGGAAAAATTCTTCCGAAACCATCGGCACCCTGACTAACGGTGTACCGGGATTTTTCAAACCACGCGTTGGTGCCGGTTGGGATATGAACGCCAAAGTACCGTTAAGTCAGAATAGTTTTTACGATACCGGTCCGCTCAAAGATACGCTGGAAAAATACATCAACTTCGACTATCTGAATGAAGGACGGATGCGACTCAGTGTCTGCGCCGTCGATATCGACAGCGGTCAGATCAAGACGTTTGACAGCAGCAAACAACACATCGACCCGGAACATATTATGGCCAGTGGTGCTTTGCCACCAGGCTTTCCACCTGTAGCGATTGAGGGACGGATGTACTGGGATGGCGGCATCTACTCGAACACACCGCTGGAAGTTTTTTTGGAAGATACCGTAGAACGTGATGCGTTGTGCTTTATGGTTGACCTATGGGATCCGACCGAAGCAGCACCGGAAACCATGGCAGAAGCACTCGCCCGTTATAAAAGCATACAATACGCCAGCAGGTCAAAGGAGCAGTTAGAAACCCGTCAACGCATCCAGAATCTGCAAAAGGCCATACGCAATCTGACCGAACATCTCTCCGCCGCCGAACGTAAAAAACCCGAAGTACAAAACTTGATCAGAATGGGCTGCGAACACACCATCAATGTCGTCCACCTGATCATGAAAGCCCTGCCCGATGATCAGTATTTTAAGGATATCGACTTCAGCAGCGAGACTGTAAGCAAACGCTGGCAAGCGGGTCTGCATGATGCGAAGCGCGCCTTGAAACATAAGGCATGGCTAGAGCCATTACCCGCCCATGCGGGTTTGGTGATCCATGAGCTTGTGCAGGAATGATATCAACTCCTGCTTAAACATAAACGGAGTTTGCATACACGCCCCTCAAGCACGAAGAGTTTTGCACATAAACACGCTTAAAGGATCATCGGGATAATCGCCGAACCGACCGCAGACCTTGTAGCCAGCCAACGCATAAAGACGTAAGGCCTCGGTCTGGCGTGGCCCGGTTTCCAGCTTTATTTCCCGGCGGCCTGCCTGACGGGCAGAGGCTTCCAGCAAATTCAGTAGGCGTTTCGCCAAGCCCTTTCCGCGCTGCTCAGGGTGTACATACATGCGCTTGATCTCACCATACTCTGACGCCAGAACAACTGCGCCACAGGCGACCGCACGTTGCTCTGCATCACGGGCGACGGCACAAATGAGATGCTGCGCAGAGACCGCGGTTAAGTCAAGCGCATACACGCTTTCTGCCGGGTACAGACTATGTTGATACGCGTCCAGCTCGGCAATCAAAGCCAGCACATCGGCCTGATCTGGCGATTCCACATTGATAGTGACCATATGAATTTTACTTACCTAATAATTAGGCACCTATTATTTACTTACCCATTAAATGGATTTGGAATAAATCGTGGTCGAGCACAAACCACCTTGCGGCCACAGGGCGTAATCTGGAATACGTCCGCATCGCTGCCAGCCAAGCCGCTCATATAAAGCTTCAGCGCCACCGCCGGTCGCGGTATCCAGCACCAGCAGCGTTTTTCCCGCTGCACGTGCCGCTTGTTCTGCCGCCTGCATCAGTGCTGCACCGAATCCATGCGCACGCGCACGGCGATGCACCAGCAGCTTGGAAATATCGCCGCGATGTGGCTGATTCTCTGGCTGGCTCAATACTGCCTGCACCGTACCGACGATCATGCCCGAAGTATCTCTGGCAACCAGCAAGAGTCGCTCCTGGCGCACTACGCTCGCCGCGACACCCTGCCAGAACGCCTCTGCCTTCGCATGCGACAACGGCTGCATAAAACTGACCGATGCCCCACCGTCGACGCAATCGATCAGAACATCACACAGCGCTGCGATATCAGCATCATCGTCGATCGTCTGCAATAACTGGATCACATGATCAGAGGACATCAGAAACTCCCGTAGTAGTTAAATAAATGAAGAGATCAGTTGATAAGCTTGTTGAAAGTAGCTGATCAATTCCAATTCATCACCAGGCAATCTAAGTTCACCATCTGTGTTTTTTTAAAGCGATGCCGTATTAATCGCAACGACATAACGAACCGGACGCTTGCTAGTGTTTTGATACACAATCGCATTATTCTCATCCATCGCCAGACAATCGCCGCTCTCCAGATGATGATGTACATCACCCAATATAATTTCCAGAGAACCGTCCAGGATCCAGACCTGCTGATGTATCCCTACCTCACGTAAGCCTGCGGCATAGGACACCCTCGCACCGGCAGGGAACTCCACCTCGACCAGTTGGATAGACGAACGAAAATGCGGCGGCGAAATATTCCGGCGACGATAACCGGACTGCGGATCGGTCCATTGCAATTGCGCCTCGCGCCGCACCAGAGGATTCGCATCGGGCTGTGGCTCTTCAAAAAATGACGCCAGCGTCACGCCCAGACCAAACGATAATTTATCCAGCACCACCGCGGTCGGGCTACTCTCCCCGCGCTCAATCAAAGAGATCATCGACCGGCTCACTCCCGACTTGGTTGCCAGCGCATCGAGGGACATAGAACGCTCTGCACGTAGGCTACTCAGGCGGTTTGCTATGCGCTGGTTAATGTCAGGCGATGTGTCAGGCGATGTATCAGGTTGCTGTTCAGACTGCTGGCCCGACTGATGGTTGGACTGTTGAGTAATTTTTTTGGCTTGCATGGTGTGTATGGATTGCGTAGATCAATTGGCTCGATCAACTTCTTTCATAATGGATTTATTTTCCAATTTATTGGATATGGTGTCAATCACTTTTTTTGACTGCCAATTTCCTGCTGCAATGGATGCCATGTTCAGATCTCGGACTAAATATCTGAACAGGGGGAATTAATAACAACACAAGACAATCAAAGCACTCAATCAGCTTATTCGAAAGCATCCAGACCCGGTTGGCCGTGTTAGTGTTTGTGCACACATCTGCGCTGGTGCACCCAGCTATCGTTCTAACAACGAGGTCTTTTAATGAAAAGTGTTTTACGTTTTCTTCGCTTCTGCCTTTTGGGTTTGATCGCCTTCATTACAATAGCTGGCCTGCTATTTGGCTACTTTATCTATTCACCGGAGCCAGAGCTACCGAAGCTATCTGGCACGCTGACGAAGGCGTCCATTGAAGTCAATGGACTCAAGCGCACTTACCTGACATACCTACCGCAAGGGCTGGCAAAAGGAGCGCCACTGGTGATGGTCATGCACGGATCGGGTGAAAGCGGCGCGCAGATCCGGATCGACACCGGATATGGATTTGAGCGCCTCGCCGACCAGCATGGCTTCGCAGTCGTCTATCCAAGTTCTTATAGTTTCGACTGGAACGATTGCAGCAAAGTTGGCGACTTCAGCGCCAACGGACGTGAGGTAGACGATACCGGCTTCCTCAGTGCGCTCGCCGACAAACTCATCACCGACATCGGAAGCGACCGGAACCGCATTTTTGCAACGGGCGTATCGTCTGGCGGATTTATGTCGATTCGGCTTGCACTAGAGGCGTCTTCGCGGTTTCGCGCGATTGCTGCGGTATCGGCAAACGTCCCATCACCGGAGAATTTTAAATGTAAGCCCGCCGAGCAATTGACTAAGGACATTCCAGGCATTCCAGGCACCTCGGTCATGATCATGAATGGCACCAAGGATCCGCTGGTCCCGTTTAATGGTGGAGAATCGAGTCTCTTTGGCTTATTTTACAAAGGTGGCAATGTCCGTTCGTCGCAAGACTCAGGTCAATATTTTGCCGACCTCAACCATCTCTCTGGTAAGCCTGCAACAAAGCTCAGCACAGTCGCCGACGGTGTGAAGGTCGAGCAATTCTTCTGGCGCAACAACACCAAAGTGGAAGTCGAACTCGTTGCCATTCATGGCGGCGGGCACGGGCTTCCGCAACCCTACTTCCGTCGCCCGCGATTGCTGGGACCATCCCCCATGGCACCGGATGGACCGGCAATGATCTGGGCTTTTTTTGAACGGCAATTCACCGCCGATGCAATCAAATAAATGTCCTGCATGTCAGCCAAAACAGCCAGACGCTGATCCACGCAACGGTAATCGTGCAATAGCAATATTAATGACCGCAACGACATTAGTAACATGCAATTAACCCTCAACAAAAGCCCAATCTCAAAAAGGAGAAGCCATGTACATCCCGCCTGATTTCGGTACCGTCACACCGTATTTTTTTGTCGCCGATGCAGAGGCATTTGTTCATTTTTTAATCCAGGGGTTGGGCGGCACTGAAACCCTGCGCTCCCTGCGTCCCGATGGCAAGATCGCGAATGCCCAAATACGCCTCGGCACCTCCACCGTCATGGTCAGCGAATCCTCGGCCAAGTACCCGCCCATGCCCAGCTCGTTTTATCTCTACGTCGCCGACGCAGATCAAAGTATGCAAAAAGCACTCACCCATGGCGCGACCATAGAAATGGAGGTTCAGGATATGCCCTATGGCGACCGGCAAGGCGGCGTCAGGGATACGCATGGCAATATCTGGTGGATATCTCAACGCCTGGTGCATGCGCCCTACTCTGAATAATCTACGATTGACGTGCTAAGTTGTTAATGAACGCAGCAGACGCGCCGATGAAGCAAGCTCCGGTAAGTTCCTCTCTGATCGGTACGCAGAATGACTAATTCCACTATCGCTCTCAAACATCACTAACAGCACTTCGGTTAAGATGCTTGCACTTTTATTCCAAATCTGAAAGATGCAAATGAAAATTGATAAAGACACCGCTGTCACTCTGCGTTTTACCGTCGCCGAAAGCACTGGCAAAGTCATTGAAAACGGCAAAACCCCCATCGCCTATTTACACGGCGGCTATGACAACCTGCTTCCCAAAATAGAAGAAACGCTGCAAGGCCAAGAGATAGGTTTTAAAGCCACGCTCGACCTGCCACCAGAAGATGCATTTGGCCTGCGTGACGACAGCCTGCTACGCACAATTTCAAAGGCAGACTTCCCTCCCGGCGTCAAAGTAGGTGCCTCGTTGCAAGGCGTGAACGATGCAGGACAAGAACAGATTTATACCGTACTCAAAATCAAAGGCGATCAAGTCATGCTAGACGGTAATCACCCGCTTGCAGGCAAATCCCTACGCGTCGGCTTGCAGGTCTTAGGCGTGCGCCCAGCGACAATGGAAGAAATTTCACATGGTCACGTGCATGGTGATCACGGGCATCAGCATTAGTGTTAACGAGACGGCATCGTTTGATTGAGATGCCGTCTTTTGGTTAGCAGTTGATTCAACATCAATAAATTTAAATCAATAACTCTCTTCACTGAGTTGTGGCATTAACCATGCTGAAAATTCCTGTCGTTTGAAACTGGATAAGTTTGGCCGTTTCAGCTCTAGATTTTCACTAGAATCTACTTCAACTTAAAATCTATATGCGACTGAAATCTGTCAGAAGCGCAGTGAACAAAGTTTATCTACTCAAACTCTAGCAATAAAACTACCACTGATGTCAGGTAAAACAAGACGACATTGGCATGACTATTTTTGAAGGTAGTAAGTAGCAAATTCAGCGTAGCCATCTCTGCACTTTGCCAGAATTATTACCGCGCTCTAACGTCACAAAATCTCACCACAACCGCCCCAACGGCAACACAATCCCCGTAAACAAAGACAAATCCGGTGAGGCCTTGTTGAGTCCTTTGGCGACGCCAAAATCAATCGTCATTCGGTTGCTGGGGCTGTAGGCCAGTGCAGCTAATATTTGTGAGGTGTTGTCGCTACCGCTGCGGTGGGTGCCGCTGAGTTCTGCTGTCGCGCCCCATTTGTCGGCGATGGGTGTAGAGAATGAGGCGGATAATCCTGTCTGCGTGCTGGAGGTGCCGGGGTCTGCGATACCGAGATGGACGAAGTTCAAGTTAGCGTCCATGTGGACTTTGCCGATGTCTTGGCTGTAGATACCGTTGATGCTGTAGTCGGTTTTACCGCTGCCGATGCTGTCTTTGGCGGTCGGTGTTTTGATGCCGAATTCTAGGCCGAGTGCGCTGCTGTCGTCGATCAGGAATGCGCGCTTCAGCACCAGCGTGGTGTCGCCGATACCGCGTGCACGGTTGCCGCTATCGTCTCTGGCGGAGACCACCGCTTCGCCGCCGATCAGGATGCCCCACTGCGGATTGAACGCGAGCTTGAGTTGATACGGCAGGCTGTCACGTCGTGCGTTACCTTGCTTGCTGCTCAGCAGCCCCATTTCTAATTCCAGTTGTCCTGGCAGCGGTAACTGAGCGGGGCTTGATACGGAGGGACGATATGGCGTGACACCTGCGTCATCATCAGCCACGGCAATCAGACTTAGGCTGGCGAGTGCGCTGGCGCTGAGCCATTTGAGGATGTGAGATGAGGACATGGCTGCTTTCTGATTAAATTGAAAAAGGAAATTCTAAAAATGAATCCGCAATGTTGATGCGGCTTCCAGCCCTATATCAGGCCAAGAGCCGCATAAAACCTGCGTGATCGATGTTGAAAACGTCTAAAAACCAATCCATTACGACAATAAGCGAATCAGACTATCGGGATGTGTTGCCCAGCCCAGCAATCCTGCCAGCCCCATGTAGAAGCCGCAGGCGGTGGGTACGAGAGCGAGCCAGTACAGCCATTTTTGATGAGTCAACGCTGTTACGGCGAGTAAGGAAATCGCAATCGCGATCAAGGCATCGGACAAATCAAACTGGTCGTCTTTAAAGTTGGCGGCGTCATAATCCTTCTGATCCTGCTCTGCCTGGGTTTTTAATTCTTCTTTTTTACGCGATTGTTCGGCAGCGACTTTTTCATAATCGGCAATGGCGGTTTGATAGGCAGCTTTGTCCTCTACAGACTTTGATAAGGCGGCTAAACGTAATTGTACGATGGTTGATTTGGCGACTTCTTCACGGATATTACGAGCCTGATAAAACGCCCAGTGATCGAGCTTATTCGCTTGTGCCTGCTGCATCGATTGGACGATATTGTCGTCCTTGACTTTGCAAATTCCCATGAAGGTGGCGAGTATCGCTACCGTGATCGCCACTAGCATATTGAGGCGCATTGCTGCTCGATCTGCGGGTTTGGATTCTTCGAGGTTTTCAACGGTTTCTAACGGATCAATATCCATGTTGTGCGTCCCTTATGAGCGTGTTGTAAGCGTACTGTGAGCGTGTTATGAATTACTTTTAAGCGATTGTGTGATGAAGCTTTTTTATGTAATTCAGATAGAAAAAGACCTCGTATATCACGAGGTCTGATGCTGTTTTTTCGCTGTAGCAGCGAGAAACAATTAGTGCGTCACACGGGTTGTCCGGCCGTTGGACAACAAACGTACGCGATCTCCTGCACGGAATAATTCATCGGCATCCTGAGTGATGGCCTTCATCTCGCCATTATCGAGACGCACCGTAATTTCAAAACCCTTACGATTGTTCATATTGGCTTCAACACTTTGACCGATCATGCCACCGGCGACTGCTCCGATGATGCCAGCGGCGAGAGAGCCGTTACCCTTGCCGATGCTGGAACCTGCGGCGATACCGCCCAGGGCTGCACCGGCCGCAGTACCTACGCCGCTCTGGCCTTTATCAATCAGCACCTCACGCACGGACTCGACCACGCCCATACGAACGGATTGTTCGTTCTGAGTTTGGCTGGTGCGATAGACATTGCTGGAGGTCGGGGCAACGGCGCAGGCGCTAAGCATAGCCGCCGCAGTGACAACAGTAATGCCGGCGATGGAGTTGAGGATAAGACTTTTTTTCACGATACTCTCCTTACAGTGTTTGAACTGATGATTGGACACGTCGACCAATGAAACGTTCCGGTTACAGACAAATTGTCGCGCGGATCATGACACAGAACTGTAACAAATTAATACGAGATTTTGAGCTTGCGATACAAAAAACCAAGCACAAATAAAGGGCCGATCAACAGAAACCGCAGATCGTCAAAGAATGAGGGTTTCTTGCCCTCGATCTTATGGCCGATAAACTGAAATATCCACGCGACAACAAAGACGCCGACGGATAAAGGCAAAACCCAGCTAGCAGGTAAGGCATAAAGAATCCCCAGCATTACCGCCGCCATCAGGCTCATACCGGCCGCAAACGGTATGGACAAGGACACGTAATAAATCAGCGCCAGCAGCGCGGCACCGACCGCAACTACCGGGTGGATCGCCCAGATCAGCCCCAGCACTGTCCACATAATCGCCGGTACGCAGACGAAATGAATATATTCATTGGTCGGATTGCGATGACTCTCGGCATATTTTTCCAATAACTGCTCAACGGCACGGCCAGACGCTTGCTGTTCTGCACTGGTGTTACTAATGTGTTTGCTCATGGTTTGTCTCCGCTATCCTAGTGAACTGCTGTTATCTGATTATTCTAATCCACAAACAAAGGAAACTCGGATTTATCACCAATAGACGCAGATAGACGCGGTAGCCTCATAGACCTCATAAGCTTCAGCCCTCTTACGTTGCAACCAGACAAGTCATTCGTGCACCGAGGCTACTCCGCAGCTTGACGAAAACGTGCCATCCGCTCCCTGGTTGGCGGGTGCGTTGAGGTATAGCTCGAGACCTTCTCCAGCCATGTGGGCAGATTAACTTTACGCTTACGCTGATTTTCTTCACTCAGGAACTCAAAGAGATTGGCGATATGATTCGTAGAAATGGCGTTGGCCTTCAGTAATTGAATCGCATATTCATCCGCCTCCGACTCCATCGCACGGGAATATTCTGTTCTCATCAAAATCGTCGGCGCGAAAGTCGCCACGCCGCTAAAGTCACCGAATAAGGTTCCCATCACTACGGTGATGAAAGAGTCGTTAATCAGACCCCTCATGGCGTGACGTTTTTCTATATGTCCGATCTCGTGCGCAAACACACCGCTCAGCTCGCCCGCAAGTGCTCCGGAAATATCGTTGCCACTGACGCCAACAATCAGATCCATCATCTGGTCGGTCACAACCACGGTTCCGCCAGGCAGCGCAAATGCATTGGCACCTATCTGTTTAGAGAAACGAACCTCCAGATGAATTGGCATGCGACTGTCTTTCGGCACCAAGCGACGAAACAACTGGTCTGCCTGACTAATTGTTTTATCACTAAGCTTGCTCGGCTGCAAAATGCTGTCGTCCAAGGCAACCATAATTTGCGCGCCTAATTTCTTTTCCAGTTCGTCAGGCACAACTACGGCGACTTTGTCAGAGATCCATGGCATCGCCCAATGATGCGCAGCAAACAGTATTCCTGCCATGGCGAGAATGGCGATCAATGATGCCAGCCACTGATCTTGCCAGCGCTCTACCAAAGACTTTTTATACCCGAGTTGCGTCAGTAAATTGCGGCGAGACTCAGCATCGTTTACTTCACAATGCGAGCCATCAGGAAACGCGATGACACAAGGCGCATTAAAAAATGGCTCCTCAACGAAGATATTTTTTGATAGAAAGGTCTTATTGACGCCCTCGCCAATCAACACTACGTCAGTCGCCCTGATTGCGAGCGTTGCCTGCTGAAGTTTCGCGTGTATGCCATCAAAATAATTAACGTTCATCATTGTCTGGCCTACCAGGAAAGATCAAAACCAAGGAAATCTGCTGAACTGTCGCCAGCGGCACTACTGCTCGCAACACCGGTCCCAGACTGAATCGCATTAAAACCCGGACCGGCAATCTGTACATGTTTCAACCTGAATTGGTACGCACGTACGACGGCAAACGGCCTGTATAAACCGAGTGTCAATAAGGTCAGGAGGACATTCACGGATTGCAACTTTAGATATTTCCAGCGTGGTACTGCAGAGTGGATCGTCAATCCGGTAAGCGAAGTAGATGACCAGACCTTGTTCCAGATCGTCGCTTGCACAAACGGGCCACAAACGAGGTAAGCGAAGTAAGCGAAAAGTAAGGCAGCAATGGCGACAAGAACGGTCACAAAAAATTGACTGCGCAATAAAGGGGCCGCATTGGACGCAATAATATGCTGATAAATGGCAACGCCAACGCCAGAGGCAATACCAACAACGACAGCGACGCCGAGCATAAACAGCACGGCGACTACATAAGTGAAGATAAACGCCGATCTTTTTAATGTGCAATCAGATTGCAAGGTTCCATAAGAAAAATTCCCATGTTGATATCGCTTCATATTGGCATGCAACCACGGCCAGGTGAGATAACCCAACAAGGAAACAGAAATCCATAGTGGCCTGTGTGGGTACAAAGCACCAATTAGTCCGGGTAATAAAAATACAGTAACGACCGGCAGATAAGTCAAATACGCTCCCGTCACCGATCCGTGAAAATTAAATCGCAAGGCACGATAACTGGTATTACGCAAACGGAAACGCTGCGCACTACGTAACATCATCGGCATTCCAAGCAACATACAGGCAGCAACGAGAATCCCTATCGTCTTGGATAACTGGAATACATAGTGATACGCAAACAGCAGTACGACAGCGATCAGGCGGCCACGCAGAATCGCCACCGGATCACCGTGAAAATTGAACACGGCGCCAGATAACTGCGTATTACGGTCAAAATACTGCAAGCGCCTGACCTTAGCCCAGGCAGAATAGATGCCGAACGTTGCAATCGTCAGACACAGATTCACTATCCAGATTCGGAAATATTCTTTGCCACTGCCAGTAAAACAGATATCCTGATTCGTGATCGGCGATGTCTTAACAGCTGGATCTTGTAGCGAATCCGCATACGCTGCTACGGTGATCGCTGGCGAAAAGTCAGCGGGCTTAGAAGGGTTGGTAGTGCCTGCCAGCGCGCTTGCGCCAACGGGGGACTGGTCTGTCATTTGATCTATTTGATCTATTTGATCTATTTGATCTATTTGATCTATTTGATCTATTTGATCCATTTGGTCCATTTGCATTTAATCGTCGAATTATCGTGTCTTGCGCCTCATCTCTGTCAGTCACCATCGGCTTTTATGCTGATTCAAACGAGATCGTGAGGAATTTATTTTTGGCGAGACTGGATCATAATTAGTATTAAAGAAATTTTGTTAAAAAATGTTAAAAATTTTTAGTGCGTCAACTTTAATTTGTCCTAAACCGCTGATGGAGTTTTTTTGGATCGACTAAAACACTTCTTTGCACGCCCCTTAATCAAGAAGCCGCGTATGGCCAGATTTTTATGAAAATGGATCTTTCAAACGATTCAAGCAATTTATCCGGCTTCCCGCCGGTCATCAATGCGCAGACACATACGCTGATACTCGGCAGTTTTCCTGGTGTCGCATCGCTGGAGGCACGGCAATATTATGCGTACCGGCACAATCAGTTCTGGCGACTGATATCGGCAGTGACAAGGGAGGATATGGCATCGCTGACATATGAAGACCGGCTGCCACGCTTGCTGGCGCATGGTTTTGGTCTATGGGATGTGATCGATACCTGTCATCGTAAAGGCAGTCTGGATACCAATATCCGCAATGCCCAGGCAAACGAATTTGCATGGCTGCGCGAACACTATCCAGCGCTACAACGTATGGCTTTTAATGGTAAGGCGTCAGGTAAGTTCGCACCCCAGTTTGCGGCACTGGGTTTTGCTACGGTGATTTTGCCGTCATCATCACCGGCCAATGCAATGCGGAATTTTGAGGAAAAGCTAATCGAATGGAAGCAGCTTCAACCAAATTGACCATGACTGAGATTCATTTAAGTTATTCATTTGAGTTGATTCAGTTTGAGCTAAATTAATTTAAATTGACTTGATTTTCAGCATCCAATCAAACGAACAAAAAAATACCGGGCTCTCGGCCCGGTATTCGGATGCGAATAGTCATCGCCATGTTGCGGACTGCGGACTAATTATCCGCGTTTTACCAGATGATCACGCGTTTCTCAGGTGCCAGATACATTTTGTCGCCTTCTTTCACGCCGAATGCGTCATAGAATCCGGGCTGATTGACCATCGTGCCATTCGCACGGAACTGGCCTGGTGAATGCGGGTCGGTTTTCACCTGGACGATCTGTTGTGCGTCACGCATTTTGCTGCGCCATACCTGTGCAAATCCCATGTAAAACCGCTGATCGCCAGTCAATCCGTCGATCACCGGTGCGTCCTTGCCATTCAATGACAATTTATACGCTTTAAAGGCGATGGCAACACCAGAATTGTCGGCGATATTCTCACCCAGTGTCAGTTCGCCATTCACGTTATAACCGGGCAATGGACTATAGCTATTGTATTGGGCGACCAGCATGTCGGTCTTTGCGGAGAAGTTTTTACGATCTTCTTTGGTCCACCAGTCACGCAGGTTGCCATCACCGTCAGACTGACTACCTTTGTCGTCAAAACCATGGCTGATCTCATGACCAATGACCGCGCCGATTGCACCGTAATTCACGGCATCGTCGGCACGCATATCAAAGAATGGCGGCTGCAAAATCGAGGCAGGGAAGACGATTTCATTCATGGTAGAGCTGTAATACGCATTCACTGTTTGCGGTGTCATACCCCACTCTTCTCTGTCAATCGGCTTACCTAGTTTATTGATACGGCGGTTGTAGCTGAAGGTACTGGAGCGCATAGCGTTACCAACCAGATCACCGGCGACCACAGTCAGTGCGGAGTAATCACGCCACTTGTTGGGGTAGCCGATTTTTGGTGTGAATTTAGCGAGTTTGGCTTGCGCTTCTTTTTTGGTTTCCGGACTCATCCAGTCCAGGGTGTCGATACTTTGCTTATAGGCGACGAGCAAATTTTTGACCAATTGTTCCATGCGCGCTTTGCGCTCTGCCGGGAAATATTGTTCTACATATTTTCTCCCCACGGCTTCACCTAAAGCACTTTCGACCGAGGCAACGCCACGCTTCCAGCGAGGGCGCATTTCGGTTACACCCGTGATTGTTGCGCCATAAAACGCGAAATCTGCATCGACAAAATCTTTAGACAAATACTCGGAATAGCTGCGCAGGAGGTGCCACTCAAAATACGATTTCCAAGTAGCCAGATCGGTGTTATTAAGTACCTGATTAAAACCCGTCACATAGCTTGGCTGACTGACGATGATGTAATCGACTTTATTCGCGATGCCAGCTGAGGACAAGGCAGTTTTCCAATCGTAGCCTGGTGCGATACCGTCGAGCTGCGCAATTGCCAGTTTGTTATAACGCTTGACCGGATCGCGGTTCTCTACCTTGGTCCACTGGACTTCTGCAATGGCGGTCTCTAAGGCTAGGATAGCTTTGGCACGCGCTGCAGCATCTTTCTCACCGACCAGGCTAAGAATTTTTTCTATGTGTTTCTCGTATTTCGCGCGGACGTCGGCAAGTTTTGCATCATCTTTTTTCAGATAATAATCACGGTCTGGCAAACCCAGACCGCCTTGAGTCAGATAAGCGGCATACTTGCTTGATTCTCTGGCGTCTTGTCCGACATAGATCGCATAAGGTGCGCCAACACCGATCTGGTTCATGTGAGCGATCAGGGCTGGAATCGCTTTTTTATCTTTGATCGCACGTATCGCCTGCAATTCACCAGTCAGCGGTTTATAACCCAAGATTTCAAGCTTTTTTTCGTCCATGTAGCTGCTGTAAAAATCACCGATCTTTTGCTCGTCGGAACCCGCTTTTTTCTTTTCTAACTGCGCTGTCTCAATTAGGCTTTTCAGTTGTGGCAGTGTGTCATCACGTAATTTCGCAAACGCGCCCCAGCTGGATTTATCCGCAGGAATCTCGGTGGTTTTGAGCCACTTACCGTTCAGATGCGTGAAAAAATCATCCTGGGCACGTACTGAAGGCTCGATATATTCCACATCAATGCCGGAGAGTGGGCCGGTTTGTGTCGCTTTAGGTGCGTCAGCAGCAGAGGCGAAACCGGCGAGCAAACTTAAGGTCAGTGCACTTAGTAGATGTCTTTTCACAGCGTTGTCCTTTTTGGGGAAGAGTCAAGAAATAGGCGGGTAGCCAGAAATGCTAAGCATACGATTATATTCGTAACAAAAGGTTCCAATTTGCTGGTTTATTCCGATGCGGCTTTGCAGCATCTCGTGCTGAATTGTCACGGTTTTCAGAGAAACGCGATGGTGACATTCGCAGCTTTTTTACAAAATCGGGGGATGATGGTTTGCTTAAGGTACGAATTTTTGTAAAGACCTGCGAAGAATTCACTATTTCTCTGCCTGTACTGGGTAAAATGGACAAATGCTGATCAAAAGAAAATCCATAGAAGCCGAAGCCAACTATCGCTCAGGCCCCAGAGCCGCAGCGACCACGTCCCCAAAGGCTGCCCGCAAACCTAAGTTTGCCCCTATCACCCTGTCCGAACTTGATGGCGTTCGTTATCTGCACTTTGGTACCGAATGGGTACAAGGAGCAATGCGCCTGCGCAAACCCGACTGGATAGAACTCGAATACGCGCAACAAATGATGACGTGGATGCTGTTTATCAGCGAACCGCGCCATATCGTGCAACTAGGACTGGGAACCGGTGCACTGACCAAGTTTTGTTATCGCCAGTTTGAGCAGGCCAAAGTCACTGCCGTGGACCTGAATCCTGCTGTGATCGCGATCTGCGAGAGCATGTTTAAGCTCCCTGCCAATGATGATCGCCTTCAGGTAATCGAAATGGATGCGCTGGAATTCGTTAATGACCCGGCAAATCTGGAGCAATTCGATGTCTTACAAGTCGATTTATATGATGCAACTGCGCGCGGCCCCGTGCTGGACAGTGCAGAATTCTATGAGGCGTGTGCGGCATGTCTGGTGCCAGACGGCATATTGACCGTTAATTTATTTGGTGATCACCCGAGTTACGCAAAGAACCTGAAGGCATTGCGCTACGCATTCGATCAGGTGCTGTGCCTGCCGCAAGTGCATGACGGGAATGTCGTCGCGATCGCTTTCAAGAAGGCGATCAAACCTGATTTTTCTATGTTAACTCAACGCGCTGATGACATTAAGGCACTAACCAAGTTACCAGCCAAATCCTGGGTCAAAGCGCTCCTGGCAGCGACTGATCCTGCATGAACTATTTTTCGAATTGAACGCCATGACTAAATCAGCACATCACACGTTGAACATGCAGCAAATTTTTACCTGGCTGATGGCAGATGGCGTCATCCTCAAGGAAAATGCGAAAGCAGAATTCAACAATGCGCAGGCCATCTTACGCAACGGCCCGGCGGCCATGCATACGCTGACGGCCTTGGCTCAGGCGAAATTGCATTCGGCAAAAAAACCGCATCAGCAATTGACGCTGGACTGGCTAACCGAGTGGGCTGCACATAAGGTCAAGCTCCCGTTTTACCGGATTGATCCATTAAAGATCGATTTCACCCGCGTCTCAGATGTGATGTCATCGACCTACGCGACACGTTTTAACATTCTGCCTGTCGAATCGACACAGGATAGCGTGACAATCGCCACAACGGATCCGTTCAATACCGAATGGCAAGCAGAGATCGCCAAGATCACCCGCAAGGAAATCCGCCTGGTACTAGCAAATCCACTTGATATTTCTCAATACATCGCCCAATTTTTTTCTCTGGCAAAATCGATTAAAGACGCGAAAAAATCGAGTAACAACGATGCTGCCTTACGCAATAACTTCGAGCAATTAGTTGAATTAGGCAAGGCGAATAAACAGGTCGATGCGAACGATCAGCATATTATCAACATCGTTGACTGGCTATGGCAATTTGCCTTTGATCAGCGGGCATCAGATATTCACCTGGAACCAAAACGTGAACTGGCGGTAATTCGCTTCCGGATTGATGGTGTGCTGCATCAGGTTTATCAGGTACCGGCAACCGTCATGATTGCAATGACTGCGCGGATCAAGTTACTTGGTCGTATGGACGTGATTGAAAAACGTCGCCCGCAAGATGGTCGCATCAAAACACGCACAGCCGATGGCCAGGAGGTCGAATTACGTTTATCGACTTTGCCAACCGCATTCGGCGAAAAAGTGGTCATGCGTATTTTCGACCCGGAAGTCGTTGTCAAGACATTGCCGGAACTTGGTTTTCCGCCGTTAGACGCGATGCGCTGGGATCAGTTGACCAGCAAGCCGCATGGCATCATTCTAGTCACGGGGCCAACCGGATCAGGTAAAACAACGACGCTGTATACGACACTGAAAGCTCTGGCCACCTCTGATGTCAACGTCTGTACCGTCGAGGATCCGATTGAAATGGTAGAACCCGCATTCAATCAGATGCAGGTACAGTCGTCGATTGATTTGAATTTCGCTGACGGTGTACGCGCACTGATGCGGCAGGATCCAGACATCATCATGGTAGGTGAAATTCGTGACCTGGAGACGGCAGAGATGGCGATTCAGGCTGCCTTGACCGGTCATCTGGTGTTGTCTACCCTGCATACCAATGATGCCCCATCAGCGATTATGCGTCTGCTCGAACTAGGTGTACCCTACTACCTGCTAGAAGCAACCATGATAGGCATTCTGGCGCAGCGTCTGGTCAGGACCCTTTGTCCACACTGTAAATCCGGCGATGGTGAAATGCCGGATGCCGTATGGAAAAGCCTGACCGAAGAATGGGGAATTCCAAAACCGGCAATGATTTACCGTCCGGTCGGCTGTCCCGAGTGTCGTTTAACCGGCTATAAAGGCCGTACAGGTCTGTATGAGCTATTGACCGTCACTCAGGCATTCAGTAAATTGATTCGTCCTGAATCTGATATTCATGCACTCAGAGCACAAAGTGTTTCCGATCAGATGAAGCCTTTGCGTATTGCTGGCGCATATAAAATCATCGAGGGAGTAACCACAGCGGATGAAGTACTCAAAGTGACATCATCGTTAGTGTAATCACGTGTATGTATTGGTCGTATTGGTCGTATTGGTCGTATAGTTTGTCTGGTATGTGCTTGCACCGTCTACGCCAAACCGGCAGGTCAACAGCTTATGATCCTTAAGGAATCTTAATGCCCGCTTTAGCTCAGCGCATACGTCATAGTCTGAAGTCAAATTTGATTGTTCAAATACTGACTTTAGCTATCGCTTATGCCGTGCTGGGTAGATTGTCATTACTACTTGCCATACCGCCCGGTTATGCGATTGCCGTATATCCGCCTGCCGGCCTGGCCTTAGGCATCATTTTGACGCAAGGTTACCGGCTGCTGCCAGGTGTGTTCCTCGGTGCATTTCTAGTCAATGTCGTCATCGGATCTGACAATGCCAAATCATTTCAGCTCACAAGCCTGCTATTGCCCGCATTACTCGCAACCGGTGCATGCTTACAAGCCTATATCAGCACGCATCTGGTGCGCACCAGGCTGAAGAACAATCTGGCACTGAATATTGATCGTGAAATTTTCCGCTTCTTTGTATGGGGAGGAGTAACCGGATGCCTGACCAGTGCCAGCGTTGGCATCGTCTCTTTGTACCATCTCGACGTGATCTCGTCGGAGCAAATCCTCAGCAATTGGCTCACTTGGTGGATAGGCGATACTCTGGGCGTGCTGACGATCACGCCGATCGTACTGATTCCTCTTGCGAAGCCTCGTGAGATCTGGCTTTCACGCCGCTATAGCGTCATGTTGCCTCTCACGATCTGCCTGCTGACGGTCTTCATCGCGTTTATTTTTATCCGTCATCGTGAAGAACAGAAGCAACACCTGGAATTCCGTCTGGAGGCAGCACGCTTGAGCCAGAGCCTGCAAAATCAATTGGATGTGCATGCAGATGCGGTGAAAAATATTGAACGCTTATTTGCAGCATCTAAAGGCGTCACTCGTACCGACTTCAATATCTTTAATGAATATACGCTGCAAACGCATAAAGCAATCTCCGCCTTATTGTGGATTCCGAGAGTGGGACGCGAAGACAGGCAAAAATTTGAGAATGCAGTGCTGCAAGAAGGTTTTATCAATTTTCAGATTACTGAAAAAAACACTTCAGACGAATTCGTCAAAGCAAAAGATTACAAAGAATATTTTCCGGTAACGTTTATTGAACCATTTGCGAATGCCTTAACTTTTTTTGGCTATGACATCGGCACCAGTACCGCCAGGCGCAATGCCATCGAAGAAGCACGTGACAGTGGCAATGTAGTAGCAACCGATCCGATTGCTTTTATATCTGAAAAAGATTCTCATTCCTCCGTCATGCTATTTGCGCCTGTCTATGAGCAAGGTAAGGCACTGACCACCAGAGAAGATCGCGATCATGCGTTCAAAGGTGCTGCCGTCAGCATCGTTAGTATCAAAAACCTGATCGCCGATTTGCTCACACCAGAAGAGAAAAAACTCTTCTTGCTGAAATTTTATGATCTATCCTATCCCGGAGTGAACGGTATTTTTTATGACACGATCTCTGAAATAAACCTGACTTTTTTGTTTCAGTCGACGATTGATTTCGGCGGGCGGCAATATGCGTTTCTGGCACAACCCTCACGTAGTTACTGGGATAGCCATGTCTCCTGGATTACCTGGTCGACCATGATAGGCGGCTTGATGTTCTCCAGTCTGCTAGGTATTTATTTGCTGGTCGCAACAGCACATACCTTTAATGTAGAGACGCTGGTGGCACAACGTACCAGCCAGCTCCATGACAGCGAAGAACGCCTGAGTGCGATTCTCTCCAATGCCGCGGAAGGTATTGTGACAACCGATATGCGTGGTTTTATCGCATCGGCAAATCAGTCGGCAGAAGCGCTATTCGCCTATCCGCTGGGCACGCTGTTTGGTCGCAATATTAAAGAATTATTCCCTGATCACACCGCGAATACCTACCTGCAAAGTTATTTATCAGAAGAATATGTGAATCATGGTATTCCCACTCGCATGGAGGTGATTGGTAAAAAGCGGGGCAATATCGATTTCCCTCTTGAACTGGCGCTGGCCAAAGTCGAACTGGGAACACAAAATTTATTGGTATTGATTTTGCACGACCTGTCTGAGCGAAAACGTATCGAAAAGTTGAAGAGTGAATTTGTGTCTGCCGTATCACACGAGTTGCGCACGCCACTGACCTCGATTCGTGGTGCCCTTGGCTTACTGACGGGTGGTGTCAGCGGCACATTACCTGAACCAGTTAAAAAATTGATACAGATGGCAAACGACAATGCGTCACGCCTGACTTTACTGATCAATGATTTACTGGATTTTGAGAAGCTTGAATACGGCGGCATGCAATTTCAGATGGAGAGCATACAGTTACGTGACTTGGTTAAATCGACTATCGATGCGAATCTCGGCTACGCGCAGAACTTTTCCATCAAACTTCTGTTTGACGCAGAACAGGTTGCCGATATGCTGGTGACAGTCGACACGCAACGTTTCACGCAGGTGCTGTCCAACCTGCTCTCCAATGCGATTAAATTTTCACCGAAAAACGGTCAGGTTGCCGTAGAGATTAATCGGCTGGATGACTGGGTCAGAGTGGAGGTGATTGACCATGGCATCGGCATTTCGGCTGAATTCCAGAAAAATATTTTTCAGAAATTCAGTCAGGAAGATGCAAAGGCTGCACGTAAATATGCAGGAACAGGATTGGGACTCAGCCTATCGAAATCCATGATAGAAAAAATGGGCGGCAAAATCGGCTTTACCAGTATCGAGGGCCGCGGCTCTCGCTTTTATCTGGATTTGCCGATCGTCACCTCTGCTAATAGCTGAGATTTTGCTGCAGCTACACCGCACTGCACATTCGGATAAGTCAGGCGCGCACCTAATTCGGCTTTCATACGTTGGTTCAGCAAACGACGGGACTCCGACATGAACGACAACAACACCGGTGATACTTGCTGCGCAAGTTCACTGCGAGCTAAACGCGGTGGACGGGCCAACTCAAACACATCGGCAACCAAATCAAAGTAAGCCGCCATCTTCATGTCACTGTCATCGACCGTGTGATAAACGCGGTTGGCACTGCCGCGAAACAAAGCAAGACGGATCAGATAAGCTAAATCCTCGGCATGAATATGGTTGGTATAGACATCATCACGGTCAATTAGTGCCGGAGTTCCCTTATTCAAACGTTCCAGAGGCAAGCGGTCTGCAGCATAAATACCGGGGACACGCAAAATACTGAGGCGAGACTGACTGCGCCTGGCCCACTGTCGTAATTGATTTTCTGCGTCGACCCGACGTAAGGCCCTTGCGTTTTGCGGATGCAATGGCCGTGTCTCATCAAAGACCACACCAGAACAATCGCCATAGACGCCCGTCGTGCTGACATAAACAAGCGAGCTCTTGTCAGGTAAAATGGCGATCAAATTTCGGGTTCGCTGATCATATGTCCCTTCACTGCGCGGCGGTGCAAGATGAATAATATGGGATGCCAGCCCTGCCAGACGCCTTAGCGTATGCGCCTGATCCAGATCAGCGGTAAGCGGTATGGCACCGGCGGCACGTAGCTCAGCATGTCGGCTGCGCTGACTCGTGACAGCAAATACGCGAAACTGATCTTTAAGCAAAGGTAGCAAGCGCATACCAACATCCCCGCAGCCGAGAATTAACAGGCGAGGTTTGGCGAAGCGGATTCTGGTATTTTTTTCCACAGTATTTTTCATCGACATTATTTATTCGGGATTGTATGACTTTTCAAGTAACTGTTACTCCAAGTGGCCACCAGTTTAGCTGTGATGAAGGCGAAACCGTCTTAGCAGCCGCCTTGCGTTCAGGCATAGGTTTGCCATACGGCTGCAAAAACGGCGCCTGTGGCTCCTGCAAAGGCAAAGTGATTGCCGGAAGTGTAACCCATGGCAATCACCAGCAAAGAGCCTTATCAGACGAAGAGCAGGCACAAGGGGGGGCCTTGTTTTGCTGCGCCAGACCTGATGCAGATATTACGATTGAAGCCCGTGAGATCGCAGCAAGCGGCGATTACCCCCTGAAGAAAATGCCTAGCCGCGTCGCAAAATTAGAAAAACTTTCTGACGATGTGATGCTGATTGCCTTGCAATTACCCGCCAACGAGAGACTGCAATACCGCGCAGGACAATATATCGAGTTCATGCTGCGCGACGGCAAGCGTCGTAGCTACAGTATGGCGAACGCGCCACATATGGACGAGCAAATTACCCTGCACGTGCGTCACATGCCAGGCGGCCTGTTCACCGATCAGGTATTCGGTACTCTGAAAGAGCGCGACATCCTGCGTTTCGAAGGACCTCAGGGAAGCTTTTTCTTGCGTGAAGATTCTGAAAAACCAATTATCTTATTGGCATCCGGTACTGGCTTTGCCCCAATTAAAGCGCTCGTTGAGCATCTGATCTATAGCAAGTCGACACGTCAAGTCGCTTTGTACTGGGGCGGACGCCGTCCGCAAGACTTGTATATGCATGCCTTGTGCGAGGAATGGGCAACAACTCTGCCTAATCTCACTTATATACCGGTGGTATCCGATGCCATTGCAGAAGATCAATGGGCTGGCAGGACTGGCTTTGTACATCAAGCCGTGATTGCGGATCATGCAGACTTGTCTGGCTATCAGGTGTACGCGTGTGGTGCTCCGGTTGTCGTAGATTCTGCCAAACGGGACTTTGTCAAACAATGCCAGTTACCGGAAGACGAGTTTTATGCCGACTCATTCACCTCAGAGGCGGATCTGGCAGCGTAAATCTTGCTGCTAAAAAAACTGAAAAAACATTTTGACGCATCGCAAAAAACGTCCTACTATCCGTTTTATGAAAAATTTTACCGACATGTCTTCACCAAATATCGCGCGACGTCGTATCTCGCTCTGCGAGCCTGGGCAGATGTGTTAGTGAACGTGCGCGTCAAATAACCGCACAGCATATCTAAGCCACAGGCCTCACCTGTGGCTTTTTTTATATCTGCTCGCTTTATCGATTCACTCTAGTCATCATCCTTCACCCTAATCAGGAGTTTTGAAATGGAATTCAGTCAGTACAATGTCAATGCCCTCATGTACATCACACCAAGGCCAGAGCTGGTTTTTACCGAAGGCAAAGGTATGTGGCTGACTGACCACAAGGGCAAGCGCTATCTCGACTATTTACAAGGCTGGGCAGTGAATTGCCTCGGTCATTCACCGCAATGCATAACAGATGCCTTGGTTGCGCAGTCAAAAAAACTGGTTAATCCTTCGCCTGCTTTTTACAATGCACCAGCGATCGAGCTGGCAACACTGCTGACCGACAACTCCTGTTTTGACCGGGTATTTTTTGCCAATAGCGGCGCAGAAGCGAACGAAGGCGCTATCAAGCTGGCACGTAAATGGGGGCAGAAAAACAAGAATGGTGCGTTCGAAATCATCACTTTTGATCATGGTTTTCACGGCCGTACTCTGGCGACGATGTCAGCTTCTGGTAAACCTGGCTGGGACACGATTTTTGCACCGCAAGTTACAGGCTTTCCAAAAGCCGATCTGAACGATATCGCCTCGGTCGAAAAATTAATTACTGATAAAACGGTCGCAGTCATGCTGGAACCGGTTCAAGGCGAAGGTGGTGTACTCCCTGCAAGCCGTGAATTCATGCAAGCACTGCGCGCATTGACCAAACAACACAATGTGCTGCTGATCGTCGACGAAGTGCAATCCGGCATGGGACGCACCGGCGAGTTGTTCGGCTATCAGTTATC
Source organism: Undibacterium sp. Rencai35W (assembly GCF_049340185.1). Classification (NCBI taxonomy): domain Bacteria; kingdom Pseudomonadati; phylum Pseudomonadota; class Betaproteobacteria; order Burkholderiales; family Oxalobacteraceae; genus Undibacterium; species Undibacterium sp. Rencai35W. The sequence continues at coordinate 101,235 of NZ_JBMPPC010000006.1, read as the reverse complement.
CGGTATTGAGCCTGACATCATGACGCTAGGCAAAGGCATTGGCGGCGGCGTACCTCTGGCAGCATTGCTCTGCCGTGAAGAAGTCGCATGCTTCGTGCCAGGAGACCAAGGTGGTACCTACAACGGCAATCCGCTGATTACCGCCGTTGGTGTAGCAGTAATCAAAGAATTACTGGCACCGGGATTCTTAGCGTCTGTAAATCAAAAGGGTGACTATTTAAGCCAGCAACTGCTGAAACTCTCTGAGCAATTCGGCCTGCAAGGTGAGCGCGGCGAGGGTTTATTGCGCGCACTTAAACTCGGCAGCGATATCGGTGCAAAAATCGTTGAAATCGCCCGCGATATGGAGCCTGTTGGTTTGTTGCTGAATTCACCGCGCCCAGATCTGTTGCGCTTCATGCCGGCATTGAATGTCAGCACCGAAGAAATCGACCAGATGATCGTGATGCTCGGCCAGGTGCTGACACAACTAAAAAAATAAACTCACTTCTCCGTACTGCGTGATGTAACAACATGACGCAGTACCCTCTCTCTTTTGCGATAAGAAAGACAGTGGCATGTACCTTCCTCCGCACTTTAAACAAGATGATCCCGCGCTGCTATTGGAAGTCATGCGTCGTTACAACTTCGTCAGTCTGATCTGTGACATCGGCGGCACCCCGTTTGCCAGTCACATTCCGGTACTTGCGGAGGCTCATGAAGGACACATCGTCATCGATGGTCATATGGCACGCAGCAACCCACAATGGCAAGCCATGGAAAAAGGCAACAGTACTCTGGCGATTTTCCACGGACCGCATACCTATGTTTCACCTAGTTTATACCAGCCAGGTAACCGGGTACCAACCTGGGATTACATCAGCGTTCATGCAAGCGGCAAAGCGACCGTGATGCACGAAGCGAGCGAAAAACTATCGGTACTGACAAAACTCATCACCCATCATGAACCTGACTTCCAGTCAAATTTTGATCAAATGCCGGATGCTGCAAGAGATGGTTTGTTAAAAGGCATAGTCGCCTTTCGCATCAAGATTGATCAGCTGGAAGGAAAATTTAAACTTGGCCAACATCGCCTAACGGACGATATTCCGGACGCAAAACAGACTCTGTATAAAACTGGCGATGAGAGTCAGCGCGATATCGCGGCGTGGATGCGACGCTTGGGTTATTGGGAGTAAATACAAAACCTTCTTATCCATGACTCCATCGTGCCATCGTGCCACTACTATTACGCCACCACTGTTTTTTGAGATTACATGAATTTTACGGCTTCAGAACAAAATGCAAAACTGAGCTGGCAGGCATCCGGTAGCTGAATTTATTGGATTTAATATTGCTCAGGCCTGTTTGTGCGGTAATTGCTGTGGTCGTTCCACTCACGCCCCAAACTTGCGCCGTTTTAAAATTCACCGGATTGGTAATCTGAAAGTTACCCGTCATCGCGGTAGTGAGCCGGTTAATTGCAATGATATGCAAAGTAGAGGGATCGGCCGCACTGACTGCGGCATAAACTGCGCCGTTTGCATTATTACTAGCCAGTGCCTGTACCGATATCTCTGGAAAGCTGGACATTCTGCCATCGTAGTTACGGAAGATCTTGAATCCAGACGCAACGAATCCCTCAGCATCACCAAAATACGTCGCCAGATAGACGCCTTGTTTGCCAAATATGCCTAAGGCATCGGCTTGTGCAATTGCACCGGTGACGTCGTCTTTGCCACCGAAGTTGTATTCCGTAATCGCCAACTTGGTATCGGGATAAAAATCATTGATGGCCTGTTTGAGCTTAGTCACGATTTGTAAGCCGCGTCCGTCTGTAAATCCATTACCGGTTTGAGTAATCCAGCTCGGTTCGACGTAGCTGGCATCCCACAGGCTACGCGCGGCCTGCACCCTATCCGTTGAGCTGTATGAAGCCTGCGGATAATAATGAAATGAGAATACGTCCAGCAAACGTTGATTCGCTTGCTGCGAGGCGTTTTTCATTGCTGACAAGTAGGCATTTGCCATCGTCATCCCATTGTAACGATAACGGTCGCCGGTCGAGTTGCTGACAAATGGCTCTACGTTATAGGTAGACCAGTCTGCAGGCTGATGTGACTGCGTGCCATCCCAAACAGCCCAAAGACTAAAGAGGCCAAGATAACCGCTGATCGCAGGCCCATAGGTCTGCGCAGAACTATCCATTCTCTTGATGGTCGAGGCGAGTGCGATATTTTTTTGTACGACATCCGCGACCGTAGTGAACGCAGGATATAAATTCGGATGTGTGCCGCTGCCATTGTTGGCATCTGCCCAGTGATGCCAGAGATCCGGCTCGTTATCCAGCTCATAGCCTTTTATACCGCTTGCTGTTTGTGAGTTGCCGTATTTCTGGATCAGGAAATTCAATTCTTCATCCAGATACACAAAATCATCTAATAAAGTCGGGGTCGTAGATAAACTCCCCAAAGACGCTGGCTTGTCATTCACGATGGTCAACCAGCGGGCAGTGTCGATATTCGATGGCCCCGCTGTGCTCTGCCACAAATCATATCCCTGGCATGAACTTGGCGGATACAGATTGACGATGTCTTTTGGGAGCTTGCCGGCGGCGGGAAGCTGCAATAAAGAATAGGTATTTAACGTTAGCGATTGATCATGAAAGCTGACCAGAGCAGCTCCGGGAGCGTAATAGGCCAGCCCTGCCGTCGTTGATGGATTACCTGCGCCAGCGACTGCACTGACCGCCGCATTGGATGAGTTACACCAATCCTCACCGGAATTACTCACACCATTTTCCCAGTTATAGCTGGTCATGGAATTACCACCTAGCCGTCTGGATGCGAGATTCAAACTTTGCAGGGAGGCTTGCCCGCCCTGATTCTCCCAGCCCGCACGGTTGGTACCATCCGCATAAGCGTTGTATCCATAAATCAGCGGACTGATCGCCTTACGCTCAAGACTCGTGTTAATCGTAAAACTGGTACTTTGCGCATGGGCACTCACTCCAGCCAACAATAAGCCCAGAGGCATCAGAACTTTCATCACATCGTTGGGTCTCATGGCATCCTCGCATCAATCGGTCTTATCAGCCTTGTTTAGCCGCGTAATCCTGCTCACATCAGTTAAATTTATTTCCATGTGGAAATTTATTGATGCGATTATGCGCCGAAATTCCTTTAAATAATTGCCGCACATCAACTATTTTTCACCGTTCAGCTTCAATTTTTATAGAAAAATATTCAAATGGTGAAAATAAAAAGAGAATATGACAAAATAATTTTCTGATTTAGCAAGAAAATAAGTGTCTCAATACACAAGATCACTGAACGAGACCACGAACGCCAAATCATCCACCAGACCATTACCCAGACATCGACTATCGCCCATGAAAATTTCACCACAGCGTTTAAAAGCCCCTATTCTTTGTGCACTGGCTGCCACGTCCTTATTCGCTAATGCAGTGCCGGCTTATCCGCGTTTTCCTGCTATCAGAGGAGGCTCTGTCGTGTTCACCTCGGAAGGTGACTTATGGAAAGTCGCTGAGACCGGAGGACAGGCACAAAGACTTACCACGCACCCAGCGACAGAACTGAACTCGGCAATCTCGCATGACGGCAAATGGTTAGCTTTTTCTGCTTCATATGAGGGTGCGATCGAAGCGTATGTCATGCCGCTGTCAGGTGGTGTGCCTAAGCGCATCAGTTTTGAGAATGGCGTGGTTACCGTGTTAGGCTGGTCGAAACAAGGTGACGTCCTGACGACGATGCAAAATTCAATTGGTCCGTCAGCACACCGGGTAGTCGCCGCGATCAACCCGCTCACTCTGCAACGACAAGTATTTCCTGTTGCCGACGCCAATGAAGCGGTACTCGATGACAGCGGTCAAACCCTATATTTCACACGTTATGGTCTGCACATGACCGGCGACAACGCCAAACAATATCGTGGCGGTGCCTATGCACAGCTGTGGAAATATGATCTGCAGGGAAAATCAGAGGCGATCAATCTTTTTCCTGAAGAGAAAAGTAATAATAAACGTCCCATGTGGTGGAAAGGTCAGCTCTATTTCGTGAGCGATCGCCAGGGCGCTTATAACATATGGACGGCTAATGCCGATGGTAAAAATAGCCAGGCGCTGAGTAAACATGTGGACTGGGATGTCCGGAATGCAGCTCTAGGTGACGGTAAAATCGTCTATCAGCTTGGCGCCGATTTACATATACTCGATATCGGAAGCAATAAGGACCAAGGTATCAATATTGATCTGCTCTCCGACTTTGATCAGCAACGCAATCGACAAATAAAAAATCCACTGGAACAATTGACTGAAGTTGAATTGGCGGGCAAAGAAGAGCGCCTGCTATTCACCGCTCGCGGACATTTGACGATCGCAGGTACCGGCGTACAAAGGCGCATCGACATTGCGCTTCCAGCAGGCGCAAGGGGACGATCCGCGGTATTTTCGCATGATGACAAATGGGTTTATGCGATCGTAGACGCCACCGGTGAAAACGAGATTTGGCGCTTCCCTGCTAACGGCAGTGGCAAAGCTGAGGCACTCACTCATAACGGCGATGTGCATCGTTGGCAATTAGTACCCTCCCCTGACGGCAAATGGCTGGCGCATAGCGATAAACGTGGCAGACTCTGGCTCCTCGACCTGGCGAGTAAATCCAATGTCGTCATTGATGATGCAGGAAAAATAGGTATAGACCGGCACGAAGAAATCGTCTGGTCGCCCGATAGTAAAACTATTGCAGTCACCCGGCCTAATTCCAGACTGCAACGTGAACAGCTTGGTCTATACGATGTCGCTACCAGGCAATGGCAATTCGTGACCAGTGATCGCTATGAGTCTCGCTCCCCAACGTTCTCCCCTGACGGAAAGTGGTTGTATTTTTTATCCGCCAGAACATTTCAGGCAACGGAGCCATCACCTTGGGGCGATCGTAATATGGGTCCGTTTTTTGACAAACGCAGCGGTATATACGCATTGGCTCTGCAGTCAGCAAATCGTTTTCCATTCAAGGCTGATGACGAGCTAAGTAAGATTGAAAATAAGGTTGAAAATAAGGTAAACGAAAAAGACGCAGATAAGTCGAAGGAAAAAACTGACGACAAAAGCGCTGACAAAACATCGGGCAAACACGCCGGTGATACTAAAGATGATAAGAAAACCGATGCTGCTACAAAAATTCTGCCTGCTATCCAATATACGGAACTAGCCGACCGGCTGTATCAAGTACCACTGGCATCTGGCAATTATCGCGGATTGGCGGTAGATGATAAGCGTCTGTATTTCATGGAGCAAGACGGTAATGAAGGCAACGCCGTTTTAAAAACTCTGGCAATTACCAAGACCTCACCTGAGCCGGAAGTCTTTGCAAATAGCGTGCGTCAGTTTGACCTGTCATCAGATAAAAAGCATGTGTACTACCGCAGCTTTGCGATGAATGCTCCCGGTGACTTTCTGATTGTGGAAGCGGGTGCCAAACAGCCCTCTGACGTTAGTAAAGCGAAAGTCAAAATTGATGACTGGTCGTTTAACAGTAACCCGCGTGAAGAGTGGCAGCAAATGTTTGTGGATGCCTGGCGTATGCACCGGGATTTTTTATATGACGACAAAATGCGTGGTGTCGACTGGCTCAAAACCCGCAATAAATACGCGCCTCTGGTTGATCGTGTCACCGACAGAACAGAGCTCAACGACATACTTGGTATGATGGTTAGCGAAGTCAGTGCCCTGCATTCACAAGTCGCTCCCGGCGATATTCGCAAAGCGGCTCCAGACGGTCAGGCAGCAAGTTTGGGGGCAGTGCTGACGCGAACAAGAGACGGTTATCGCATTGAACATATTTATCATAGCGAACCTGAATTACCTGCCGGACGCTCTCCTTTGTCTCAACCGGATCTGGACATCAAAGAAGGCGATGTGATTACCGGGGTCAATGGCAAGAAGACGACCGACGTAAGGGATATCTCTGATCTGCTGTTAAACCAGGCGGACAAACAGGTTTTACTGCACATACAGCGAGGACAAGCCGCGGCTAAAGCAGTCATCGTCACGCCCATCAACATCGACAAGCAAAACAATCTGCGTTATAGCGATTGGGAGCAAGCACGCAGTGACCGCGTGAATACAGCATCTCAAGGCAAAATAGGTTATTTACATTTACGTGCAATGGGATCACGTGATATCGCCAGCTTTGCCCGTGATTTTTATAGCAATATTGATCGAGACGGCCTGATCATTGATGTCCGCCGCAATAATGGCGGTAATATCGACAGTTGGATTATTGAGAAATTATTGCGCAAAGCCTGGGCCTTCTGGTCATCTCCGAACAATCAACCCGCCACCAACATGCAGCAAACATTCCGTGGCCACCTGGTTGTCCTGATTGATGAACTGACCTATTCTGATGGTGAAACTTTTGCGGCAGGTATTAAAGCATTAAAACTTGCACCATTAGTCGGAAAACGCACAGCGGGTGCGGGTGTCTGGCTATCCGACAATAATCGTCTCGCCGATAACGGCATGGTCAGAGTTGCCGAAAACGGTCAATTTGCGATGGATGGCCACTGGCTGATCGAGGGGGTAGGTGTGATTCCCGACGTTGAGGTTGATAATCTTCCGCATGCGACTTTTGCAGGGCAAGACCAGCAATTGGAAGTCGCGTTGAAAATGCTGAATAGTCAATTGAAAGAGCAACCGGTTAAGGCCTTGAAACCACAAGCAATACCAAGCCTGAAATAATCGATTCTTGGTACACATATATAAACTCAGGAGGCAGCAATGCTAAAACGAAGCATGCAATTCATTGGCATTCTGCTTCTTGCGCTTATTTTCTTTATGATCGTGCTTGTTGCCACAACATGGGCGCCTGATCAGCCTCTTGCGAACTTAAAGCAAAAATGGGCTCCGGCACCCTCGGCTTTCATCAATCTCCATGGATTGAATGTACATATCCGGGATCAGGGTATCGCCTCCGACCCAGTGCCAATAATTTTAATCCATGGAACCTCATCCAGCCTTCATACCTGGGAAGGCTGGACAGATGTACTGAAGACGCAGCATCGGGTTATCAGCATGGACTTACCTGGCTTTGGCTTAACCGGCCCCAATGTGCAAGACGATTACAGCAATCAGGTGTATGTACGTTTCATCATCGAACTGATGGATCAATTAGGAATACAACGCTGTATCCTAGGTGGTAACTCACTCGGTGGTGAAATCGCATGGCAAGTTGCTGCCAGCAGGCCAGACCGGGTAGAAAAATTAATCCTGGTTGATGCTGCCGGTTATGCATTTATTCCAGAATCTATTCCGCTAGGATTCAGAATTGCCCGCACTCCGGTGTTGAATAAATTAGTGGAATTAACCTTACCGCGAGATATGATGGAAAAGAGCGTGCGTAATGTCTACGGCAATCCGGAGAAAGTAACAGCAGAACTGGTTGATCGATATATAGCAACTACGCTACGTGCAGGCAACCGGCATGCATTGGTCAGGCGTTTTTCGCAGTTAGATGCCGGGGCCGGATCTGATAAGATCAAATCCTTGCACTTGCCCACATTGATCATCTGGGGTGCAAAAGACAAACTGATACCGGTTAAATATGCACAAGAATTTCATCGGGATATACCAGGTAGTCAGTTACAAATTTTTGACCAGTTGGGACATGTTCCGCAAGAAGAAGATCCTGCGGCAACGATCAAAGTAGTGCAGGATTTCTTGCGCTAAACATAAATACGTCAGTATAAAATCAGATATACGCAGAACCGTCATCTGATCTCATATCCTAACACTTAGATATCAGGCATATCTTCTGCAATCAAACTGATATTTGATTGATCATCAGCTTGTGTCTCGGAGCTTAGTGTCCATGTTTCTGAAATGCGCTGGGTGTCGTCAATCAAATCCTGAGTCGCCCCCTCGCTCACCAGGTCGCGACTATCCATAGATTTTTTGCCTGCGTCAAAACTCGCCATCATCATCAGCTTATATCCCTCAATCACATCCTGGGATACTCCTTCACCATTGAGATACTTAAGTCCCAGATTAAACTGTGCGCTGGACAAGCCTTGTCCAGCTGCTTTTGTATACCAAAATACCGCTTTCTTATCGTCATGAGGCACGCCATTGCCGTTTGCATACATCGTGCCCAAACGGTACTGGGCATGCGGGTTACCCTGATATGCTGCTTTTTTATAAGAGATCAGTGCTTGTTTCAAATCCTGCCGGACACCCTCGCCCATAGAATATAAAACGCCCAGATTCAGATATGCAACGGAGTAACCCTGTGCTGCCGCTTTTTGATACCAGTACGCAGCTTTTTGGGAGTCCTGAGGCAAGCCCAGAGCATTGCTATACATCAAACCCAAGTTCGTTTGTGCACCTGCATGCCCGTTATCCGCAGCCTTCTGGAACCAATGCATGGCTTGCTGATAATCTTGCTGCACGCTGTCACCATGAAAATACATCACGCCAAGCTTGGTCTGAGCATGTGTATCGCCCTTGTTTGCCAACCGTGTCAAGGTGATCAGATCTGGAGTTACCGAAGAATTTTCGCTATCGGAGGTATGTAAGCGACCAATCATGCCGTCACCCAAGGCCGTAGTAAAGGTCGCTAAACCGACAAGAAATAACAATCCCTTTTTGACACGCCTCATTGTCGTCTCCCTCACTGAACTAGGACAAACCTGCGCATCTTGTCTGTCTAAAATCCAAGACAGCGAAAACATGCAGGAATAGTACTTAACAGACCTATTGAAAGAATAGGCAGTGTCAAGCAAGCCTGTACAGTAGCAAAAGGATGTTTCATAACTATTTGGAAACGTAACGAATTGTAGGTAATTTGTGAGTTTTTCTGTTGACGTGGGTATTTACCAGAACTCATCTCACAAGCGGGGATGTGTTCTGGCTATCCACAGAGAACTCAGCCAGATCACCATGTTTGCCAACAACTTCTCTATACGCATGCCAGGTTGCATGACCGATGACAGGCATCGCAACCAAAAATCCCAGGTTCCAGCTCATAAAACTCAGCACAACCAGACCGACAATTAAAAAAGACCAGAAGATTGTCGCAGGAACGTTCACAAACAATGCCACTGTACTGATAATCATAGAGGTAATGGCGTCAGTATCGCGATCCAGCATCAAAGGAATAGACACCCAAGTAATAGCAAATACGATACTGGCGAAAATAAAACCTATACAGGCGTAGACGGCAATAAATTCAAGGTTATTCAGGGAAAATAATTGTGACAAAAAACCGTGCATGGTTGGCATCCCTTTGTTGTAAAACAAAGCAAAAATCACCAGAGAGGCACGAGCCCAGACCATCATAATGACGGCCAATACCAGAGCAAGCACACCGATGTTGCTCCATCGCCCTCGCATCGAAAAAACGCTTCCCAACAAACCGGATCTGGTACTTTCCAGACGTCTGCTGATATCGTATAAACCTAGTGACATTAAGGGACCCGCCAACAAAAATCCACAAGTCAATGCAGATAAATACTCTGGCGCCTTATTCAGCACAACTTTGAGCAAAGCCCCCATTAAGGTAAAACAAATCCCATAAAAAATACTGGCCCCACCTGATGCTCGAAAATCTCTCCAGCCTAGCATTAGCCATGACAGAGGTCTCAACATACGGATCCGCCTTATTGGAGGAAAAGGGGATTCAGCATCAATGACGGACTTAATATCTGGTGGCGCGCTATCGCCTGGCCTGCCTTGCATCTGCCGACTCATATTGTCTGCTCAATATTTGAGATCATATAATTTTAAGCTTAGTCGTTTTTGGGAATGAATCTCAACGGGAGAAAATGAGGGTAAATAATAGCAGTTGCAGCACGATGCACTACTCACAAAATTTTGTTAAGCAAGATGCATTGTTCATGTAGATGTTTTCCAGGAAGACCTCTTGAAATCTAGCAGGACTATTCGCTCGCTACACTGACCGTATTACGGCCTGCTTGCTTCGCTTCGTACAACATCGCGTCGGCACGTTGAAACCATATAGATGCAGTCTCGGCAGGCGTGATTTTTGCAACCCCGATTGATACGGTGACAGTCAGATCTTTATACAAAGAAGATGACGCAATTTTGATTCGCAACTCTTCGGCAAGAGCACTGGCTGTCGACAAATCGGTGCCGACGGCAATGATGACGAACTCCTCGCCGCCATAGCGAAAAATCCCATCAGTAGTACGTAATCTGGTGCGAACTACGTCGCACAATTTTGTCAGCACCTGATCACCTGCTGCATGTCCAAACTGATCATTAATCTTCTTAAAATGATCGAGATCCAGCAATAGTAAACAAGATTCAGGGCTGACCGACTCTGTGTCCGAAAACGCTTCCAAAGCACGATCCAAAGCGCGGCGATTACCAACACCGGTCAGAAAATCCCTCTCGGCTTGCTGATTTAATTCATTATGCTGAATGCTGGTACGGTATGAAAAAATATAAGAAAAAAGATTAATCAACACTAGCGTTACCGCAATCGACGACAAATCGAAGAGCGTCATTTGTCTGCTCAAAATCAACAACAAGATAGAGAGGGAAAAAGTATTGATCAGCAAAGCATGGTTTGCCTTCAACATAAAAAACGCAGCAATCATAGTTGGGTATACCCAGTAAACAATCGCTGCACCTTTGAGGTAAATCGCTGCCAGCATGCCCGCAGAATAGAATACAGTGACGATCAGGCTGGCGCTCTGTACGCGACCGGTTCGCCAGACAAAGACGAAAATCGCAACCATACCGGCAACGATCGCAAGATCAACCGTCGCCAACATCCAGTTAGCCTGGAATAGGCGAATAATCCCAAACGGCAAGATGCTGGGAATACTCAGAGCACAAAGCATCAGGAGGATAATTTCTTCTTTTGACCGGTTCCGTTTTGTGACGGAAAAATCAAAATGTGAGGAGTCACTCGCGCGAGTTCTTTGCATCGTTCCAGCCTATTAAAAGGTCAGTCAGGTAACTCCGCAGATTTGCTGACCAAGCTTATGTTCCTATGGTCGGGAGGAGTTTTGTTACTTTGATTATGGATGAAATTACGGGCTAATGCATCAATGCAATGATGCCATACAGGCAGCAAGTCGCTAATTTCACAACGCCGTAACAATAACTTACATTGCCGCATGTCAATACCATCTGTGAATAAACCTTATAATGGTGTAAATCAGTGCCATATCAGGATTATTTTTTTGATCTCGTCGTTTACAGAGTGAAGTTAATTTACCAACATAATTAAAAATATCCCGTCATTGATCAATCTATGACGAACCATCTTGTTACACTGACCCACTACCATTCAGGCAAACAGGCACACCCTGAGGAAGCACGTCTTTATGTTTGTAGTTAAAAAGATCTATCGCTTCTATCTTCTGCTATCGCTCACACTGCTGGCGAGTGTATCGGGTGCTCCGAGCGCTGCAACGCTGCCTTTGCTGGTAGCGGAAACCAGAGATGAACGCGGTGAAATGGCACCGATCCGGCCTGAAAATCAAAAACTTATCGACTACTTTGAGAAAGCACTTGAACTTCAGTTTGAGATACGTCGCTATCCGCTTCCACGTCTGGTGGAAAGTGTAAAAACGGGGGAAGGCATTGGTTTTGGACTGTCCAAAAATAAAGACCGCCTCAGCTCGATGCGTTTTTCCGATGCTGTCTTTACAGATTTTGTATGGGTTGTTGCAAGAAGCGACGCTACTATCCAATTTAATTCCCTGCAAGACTTGCAAGGAAAATCTGTTGGTATCGTCAGAGGAATCCGCTATGGAGATGAGATTGATAACAAGCGAGGCAGTTTTTTTAAAGTAGAAGAAGATCAACCGCAAACCAGTTCACGACTCAAAAAATTACTCTCAGGTCGCATGGATGTTTTGCTTTTTAATTCGCGTACTGCCAATGCGAAAGAATTAGAAACTGAATTAAATCAATATATCAAAGATAAAAAAATCCGCAGTCCAGGACAAATCAATTACACCGTCAAAGTATTAAACAAACCTTTTTTGGCTGATGATATTCACTTCGTATCCAGCTTACAAAATAATCTCGATGTAATTGAACGGATTAATTACGCGATCCTCAAAGGACGCAAGTCGGGTGAACTTCCGGCGCTGTTTAAACCGGCACGTTGAGCCAGCAAAGAACTACAACTGCGGCCTGTTTCTTCTGTCACTATATCGCTCCATCGCTCTGTCGCTCTGTCGCTTTATTGTTTCATCATCATTTTTCTTACCACATCGTTAAATGCCGTCACCATTACGGGATCAAACTGAATATGGATATTGGCATTGATCTCAGAAATCGCACTCAATAAACTTTTCTTGTAGCTGCGGTCAGAACGCTCCGTCGTCACAGAACAAAACGTATCGATGATCGCCAGCATACGCCCGCCAGGATGTATTTGTTCGCCAGCCAGACCATTAGGATAGCCTGATCCGTCAAATTTTTCATGATGATCAAGCACCATGCGGGCTGCGTCATTCCAGCCACCAAAACGCAGCAATAACTGACTGCCTGTCACGACATGCTCCTGAATGAAACGCAGCTCCTCTTTCGACAACACACCTTCTTTATTAAAAATATTGTGGGGGATAAAACTCATTCCAACATCATGCATCAGCGAAGCGGCTTTTAATTGCTCCGTATCTAACGGGAAACCGAGTGCCTCATTCAGTGACTCCATCAATTGCACAACCTGATCGCTACGATTCTTGCGATAAATACTCAGATTATCGATTTGCAATGAGAGTTTTTGCATCAACTCCATATCTGCGGGAAGTTCCAGATGGATTTTGGGAGATTTCGCCGCACTGCCTTTATCCGCAAGCTTGCCACCAAGAGCGGTAATCGCATCCTTGAATTGTTGCGGGTCTAATTGATCGCCGCTATTTTTTTGCAAGGCATCGCAAATATCGTAGAGTTTTTGCCGCCTCTTGTCATTGGCCTGACCCGTATTAATCAACTCCGTCAGCAGATCTTCAACTTCATCTGTTGCAATTAATAAAAACTCACCCAGCTCAGAAAAATACGATTCAGGGCGAGAACGAACGCGGGCGAAAATTTCTTCAATACGATGCAATAAACCTGTAAAGGGTGCAAGGCCAACCATCTGACAATTCCCCTTGAGCGAATGCAAGGAGCGGAACAGGCGATGAATATAATCTGCGCCGCCTTCATGATTCAGCGCCTTAACGCAAGTCTCTGCCTCTTCACAGCACTCTCGGGTACAGTCGACAAAGTCGTCGATAATGGTTCTTTCCATTGCCAAAAACTCTGGACAGCTAAATGTTGCAACATGTGCCGGTGCATTCATTTTCAAGCCCCTTCAAGTTGTTTTATTTAATTATTACCCTGAATCAATATTTTTAAAAATTATAACGGCTACTGAGAGTATCAAGTAAAACTTTAGAGATCGCTTACCTGCCATGTAATTTATATACTTTGTATGTTCTAGCAATTTTAGTAACTTTAATAACGCTAACAACAGATAACCCCGACACCGAAACAAAAAAACCTGAAGCAGATACCCGCTTCAGGTTTTTTTATACGGTTCGATTACTTCAGATAACCTATTTTTTTCGCATCGGTGGCAAATCAGTACATACGCCTTTATACACTTCCGCCGCCATGCCTATCGACTCACCCAGGGTAGGATGTGGATGGATGGTCTTGCCGATATCGACCGCATCAGCACCCATCTCGATAGCCAGGGCGATCTCACCTATCATGTCACCGGCATGCGTGCCGACGATGCCGCCACCGACGATGCGTTTGGTTTCTGCATCGAACAGCAACTTGGTGAAACCTTCATCACGACCATTCGCCACTGCACGACCAGACGCCGCCCAAGGGAAATGACCTTTTTCAAGCTTGACGCCTTTGGCCTTGGCTTCATCTTCTGTCATACCTACCCATGCGACTTCAGGGTCTGTATAAGCAACGGATGGAATCACGCTAGCATCAAAGTAAGCTTTTTCACCTGATGCTGCTTCTGCTGCCACATGGGCTTCATGCACGGCCTTGTGTGCCAGCATGGGTTGGCCAACCAGGTCACCAATCGCAAAGATATGCGGCACATTGGTGCGCATTTGTTTATCGACATTGATGAAGCCACGGTCAGTCACTGCCACGCCTGCCTTGTCGGCAGCAATTTTCTTGCCGTTGGGGCTACGGCCTACTGCAACCAGTACCAGATCATAGACTTGGGGTGCTGGTGCAGTTGCGCCAGCTTCGGCGGCTTCGAATGTGACCTTGATGCCTTCTGGCAGAGCTTCAACGGCAACCGTTTTGGTTTTCAACATGATGTTGTCAAAACGTTTTTCATTGAATTTTTGCCAGACCTTGACCATGTCACGGTCTGCGCCCTGCATCAGGCCGTCCAGCATTTCTACAACATCAATGCGTGAACCCAGGGTGGAATACACGGTCGCCATTTCCAGGCCGATGATGCCGCCGCCGATGACCAGCATGCGTTTTGGTATCTGACGCAATTCCAGCGCGCCTGTACTATCAACAATGCGTGGGTCTGCCGGTACGAAAGGCAGGTTCACGACAGAAGAACCAGCGGCAATAATCGCCTGCTTGAACTGTACGGTTTTCTTGCTGCCATCCGCCGCTGTGACTTCGATATGGTTAGGGCTGAGGAATTGGCCCACACCCTGCACCACATTGACCTTGCGGGCTTTTGCCATGCCACTGAGGCCAGTCGTCATTTTCTTGATGACGCTTTCCTTGTAGCCGCGCAGTTTATCGATGTCGATTTCTGGTTTAGCAAATGTCACTCCATGCGCAGCCATCGATGCGGTTTCATCAATCACGGCTGCCACGTGCAACAACGCCTTGGATGGGATACAGCCTACATTCAGGCAGACGCCACCGAGCGTAGAATAACGCTCGACCAGCACCGTATTCATGCCCAGATCAGCAGAACGGAAGGCGGCGGAGTAACCGCCAGGACCAGCGCCCAATACCATCATGTCGCATTCAACATCGACCCTGCCGGTGTAGCCGGAAGCGACCGGTGCAACCACGGCGGACGCTGCTGGTGCAGTAGTCGCAGCAACTGGAGCAGCGGCAGCAGGAGCAGAAGCTGCCTGGCCTGCGGCTTCGACCAGCAACAGCAAGCTGCCTTCAGCAACCTTGTCACCGACCTTGACCTTGATTTCTTTTACCGTACCGGCATGGCTAGATGGTATTTCCATACTGGCCTTGTCAGATTCGACGGTAATCAACGACTGATCGACCTTGATGCTGTCGCCAACCTTGACCATGACTTCGATGACTTCAACTTCCTTGAAGTCACCAATATCAGGTACCTTGACTTCGACGATGCCGACAGGCCCGGCAGGTGCTGCTGCGACAGGCGCGGCGGCGGGTGCTGATGTTGGCGCAGGAGCGGCCGCAACTGCCGGAGCAGCCGCAGGCGCTGCACTTGCCGCAGCACCTTCGGCTTCTATCACCAGCAACAAACTGCCTTCGGCAATCTTGTCGCCGAGTTTGACTTTCAATTCCTTGATGACACCGGCATGGCTGGACGGGATTTCCATACTGGCCTTGTCGGACTCTACTGTCACCAGTGATTGATCGACCTTGATGGTATCGCCCACCTTGACCAGCAATTCTATGACTTCAACTTCCTTGAAATCACCGATATCGGGTACTTTGACTTCGATAGTGCTCATAGTCTGGTCTCCGTTCACAGCAAGGTTTTACGCAGATCAGCCAGTACATCGGCCAGATAAGCAGTGAACTTGGCAGCCATGGCACCATCAATGACGCGGTGGTCATATGACAGCGACAAAGGCAACATCAGGCGTGGCTGGAATTGTTTGCCATCCCAGACTGGTTTGATGCTGGATTTGGACAAGCCCAGGATCGCCACTTCAGGTGCATTGATGATAGGCGTGAACGCCGTGCCACCGATACCACCGAGTGAAGAGATCGTGAAGGTTGCGCCCTGCATGTCAGCAGGTTTCAGTTTGCCATCGCGTGCCTGGGCAGACAATTCACCCATTTCGACAGCGATTTGCGACAGGGTTTTCTGGTCTGCGTTTTTAACAACAGGCACGACTAGGCCATTCGGCGTATCGGCTGCAAAGCCGACGTTGTAGTACTGCTTGAGGATCAGGTTTTCACCGGTAGCATCAAGCGAAGAATTAAATGCCGGGAATTTTTTGAGCGCTGCAACGCTGGCCTTGATGACGAAAGCCAGCATGGTCAACTTGACGCCGGATTTAACCAGGGCTTCGTTCGAAGACTTACGGAATTCTTCGAGGTCGCTGATATCAGCTTCATCAAATTGCGTGACATGCGGGATCATTACCCAGTTGCGGTGCAGGTTAGGACCGCTGAGTTTTTTGATGCGTGACAAAGGTGAAGTCGTGGTCGTACCAAACTTGCTGAAATCCAGCGATGGCCATGGCAATACATCGAGGCCAACGCCACT
The DNA here is from genome assembly GCF_049340185.1 of Undibacterium sp. Rencai35W. NCBI lineage: Bacteria > Pseudomonadati > Pseudomonadota > Betaproteobacteria > Burkholderiales > Oxalobacteraceae > Undibacterium > Undibacterium sp. Rencai35W. The sequence continues at coordinate 84,778 of NZ_JBMPPC010000006.1, read as the reverse complement.
GCCATTTTTTGCCGGAGCAGAAACAGCAGCAACGGCAGTGCTACCTGCCATGATGCCCTTGACGAAGTTTTGTACATCTTCTTGCGTGATGCGGCCTTTTTGACCAGAACCGGCAACACGGCTCAGATCGACACCCAGTTCACGCGCAAACTTGCGTATGGATGGTGATGCGTGTGCTTTGCCTGCGCTGGCCGTTGCTACCGGTGCTGTCGTAGCAGCTACAGGAGCGACAGCAGGTGCCGGAGCCGCTGGTGCAGGCGTTGCCGCTACTGGCGCGGGAGCTACTGCCGAAGCAGCCGCTGGCGCTGTTGGTGCCGCCGCTGGCGCCGCTGCACTTGCCGCAGCATCCACCACGACCAGCAAAGAACCTTCAGCAACCTTGTCGCCGACCTTGACTTTAATTTCTGTGACCACACCAGCATGGCTGGATGGAATTTCCATACTGGCTTTATCTGATTCTACGGTGATCAGTGACTGATCGACCTTGATGGTGTCACCGACTTTGACCATCAGCTCAATGACTTCAACTTCCTTAAAATCACCAATATCCGGTACTTTGACTTCTACGCTACTCATAGTTTTCTCCATTGTCGCCCTGCTCTGTCACATGGCGGTTGGGGTGAAGCCAGGTTTTTACGCTGTCTTCACGCTCATCCTGCCCCTCTCTAAAAATGAAAGTGGCAGGAAATGTTAGTGGGTGTCAGACGTAAAATTACACAGTGACCGGATTTGGTTTATCTGCATTGATACCGTATTTGGCAATCGCCTGCGCCACCACGGATGCAGACAAGGCACCTTCATCAGCCAGTGTCTTCAATGCGGCGATGACCACGAAGTAACGGTTGACTTCAAAGAACTCACGCAATTTGGCGCGGGAATCAGAGCGGCCAAAACCATCGGTACCCAAGACCTTGTAGCTACGGTTTTTCGGTATGAAGGCACGTACCTGTTCAGCAAAGGTGCGCATATAGTCGGTTGCGACGACGATAGGGCCAGCCGTGTCTTTCAGGCACTGGGCGATGTAAGGCACGCGTGGTTCTGCAGTCGGGTGCAGCATGTTCCAGCGTTCTGCATCCTGGCCATCACGGGCCAGCAAAGTGAACGATGGTGCAGACCAGACATCGGCAGCAATACCCCAATCATTTTGCAGCAGTTCAGCACCGGCAATCACTTCACGCAAGATAGTGCCTGAGCCCATCAATTGCACGCGGTGCTTGGTGGTTTGTTCGGATTTTTGCAACTGGTACAGCCCCTTGATGATGCCTTCTTCCTGACCGGCTTTCAAACCTGGGTGGCTATAGTTTTCATTCATCAGGGTAATGTAGTAGAACACATCTTCCTGATCAGTCACCATGCGGCGCAGGCCATCGTGCATGATGACTGCCACTTCATGGGCGAAGGTCGGGTCGTAAGGAATACAGTTAGGGATGGTGGAAGCCAGTACATGGCTGTGACCATCTTCATGCTGCAAGCCTTCGCCATTCAACGTCGTACGACCGGCTGTACCACCGAGCAAGAAGCCGCGTGCACGCATGTCGCCGGCAGCCCAGGCCAGATCACCAATACGTTGCAGACCGAACATCGAGTAATAGGTATAGAACGGAATCATCACGCGGTTATTGGTCGAGTACGAAGTCGCCGCAGCGATCCATGAGCTCATACCACCGGCTTCATTGATACCTTCTTGCAAAATCTGACCAGCCTTGTCTTCACGGTAGTACATGACCTGGTCTTTATCGACAGGCTCATACAATTGACCTACCTGGCTGAAAATACCGATCTGGCGGAACAGACCTTCCATACCAAAAGTACGGGATTCATCGACCATGATAGGCACGACGCGCGGGCCTATGCTGGCATCGCGCAGCAAAGCAGTCAGGATACGCACATAAGCGGCTGTCGTGGAGATTTCACGGCCTTCAGCGGTTGGTTCTAGCATGGCCTGGAAGGCTGTCAGTTCTGGCACCACCAGAGCTTCGTCGGCTTTTTGACGGCGTTGCGGCAGGTAGCCACCAAGCTCTTTACGACGCGCATGCAGGTATTGCATTTCTGGCGTGTCGTCAGCAGGTTTGAAGAATGGGATTGCTGGCAATTCGGAATCAGCAATCGGTAACTGGAAGCGGTCACGCATGGCCTTGATGGCTTCGTCATCGAGCTTCTTGGTATTGTGCGCAGTATTGCGTGCTTCGCCGGATTTGCCAAAGCCAAAGCCCTTAATACTCTTGGCCAGGATAACGGTAGGCTGGCCCTTGTTTTCCTGGGCGACTTTAAATGCTGCATAAATCTTGTGTGGGTCATGGCCACCACGGGTCAGACGCCAGATGTCGTCATCCGACATTTTGCTGACCATTTCCAGCAATTTTGGATGTTTGCCAAAGAAGTTGGCACGTACATAGGCACCATCCTTGGCTTTGTAGTTTTGGTATTCGCCATCAACGGTTTCCATCATCACTTTTTGCAGGATACCGTCTTTGTCTTTCGCCAGCAACTCATCCCAGCCGCTACCCCAGATGACTTTGACGACGTTCCAGCCAGCACCACGGAAATCAGATTCCAGCTCCTGAATGATCTTGCCATTGCCACGCACCGGGCCGTCCAGGCGTTGCAGGTTACAGTTGACGACAATCACCAGATTGTCCAGCTGCTCGCGGCCTGCCATGCCGATAGCGCCCATGGATTCTGGCTCATCCATCTCACCATCGCCGCAGAATGCCCAGACCTTACGTTTTTCAGTGTCAGCAATACCGCGTGCGTGCAGATACTTCAGGAAGCGCGCCTGGTAAATCGCCATCAAAGGGCCCAGACCCATGGACACCGTAGGGAATTGCCAGAAGTCAGGCATCAATTTTGGATGCGGATAAGAAGACAGACCCTTACCATCGACTTCGCGACGGAAATGCAGCAATTGCTCTTCAGTCAGACGACCTTCGAGGAAGGCGCGTGCATAGATACCTGGGGAAGAATGGCCCTGGATGTACAACAGGTCACCACCGTGATCTTCAGTCGGCGCATGCCAGAAATGGTTGAAGCCTATGCCCAGCATATTTGCCAGCGACGCAAAGCTGGACAGGTGACCGCCAAGGTCGCCATCGACGCGGTTAGCCTTGACCACCATGGCCATGGCATTCCAACGCATCATGGAGCGCAGTTTTTCTTCAATTTCGAGATTACCCGGGCAATGTTCACCCATATCTGCCGGGATCGTATTCACATAGGCGGTGTTGCTAGAAAACGGAATATGAGCACCGCGACGACGCGCCAGATCGACCATGCGCTCCATCAGATAATGGGCACGCTCCGGCCCTTCGTTTTCGATCACCGATTCAAGGGCATCCAGCCACTCGTTAGTTTCCATCACATCGGGATCATTGACGGCTTGCGCCAGAACTTGGTCTATCTGGGGTGACATAACACGGTCTCCTGTTAATGCGCTTTCGAAGCGAAGCGCGGTGGCGAATCGACAAATTAGTGCTTGTATCTACATCATATTAATTGTGTGCGAAGGCATTCTAACAGGACTTTTTAATTTTTCAAATAGCGATATATGATTTCATAATGTGATATTTTGTGTGCGGCGCAACATTTTAATATTGAGCAGACTCAAACGATGATCGTCTTTACTTATAGGAGCAGCGCAGCACAATGCGTCAGGGGGAGTGAATGAAAGTCTACCGGCGGGATTGCTCTAAAAAAGTAGCGCAGAGATACTGAAAAGTTCAATAGGCTCATAGAGCTTACTGCTCTCATGGAACTCAGCGCATATTGGATCAGCGCGGAGCTAAGAAAAAATAAAGCCAGCGCACTGTATACAAAAAACCTCCGGTGAAGCCAATTCACTATTAGCTTCACCGGAGGTTTTTAGGGAGTTTTTTTAAATACGACTCAACAGAACTAAAGGACTCATCTCACTTTGCCTTCTTCGCCTTTAAAAATACCGGACCCCAGATAGGATGTCCAATTTCGCTAGGTAATAAATCAAAGTTGGGATCTAGTTTCAAGGCACGCTCAAATTGCTGACGGCATAGTTGAGCCCGCGACGTGACGCAATATGAGAATGCCATCGTTTTTAAGGCGCTTAACTGGATGACTTTATTATGTCCGCTCCATATCTCTGTACCGCTCAACTTCTTAATCGCGCCGTTGTAATCGCCATCGTTATATAAACTTAATCCCTCTTTTAAAGCAACGGCGTCGTAATTGCTCACGGGGGGAGTCGCTACAGGGGCTTCCGCCGCGACAGCCACCGGTTGCGGTGCAGCTTTGACTTCTTTTTGCTTAACCACTGGCTTGGGTGGTAGTGGCGCTGTTATTTTTTGCAAACTCTCGCAGCCGGACATCATGATGACAACCGAAAGCAGGCAAAGCTGACTGAATTTAAAAATACTGTTCATGTGGATCAAACTTATTTGTTAACGAACTCATGGTCGATATTACCGGCGACATCTTTCTTGACATCGACATCGGTGACAAAATCAGGGAAACCCGGATTCGTTACTCGTATTTTATGCTTTCCCAAGGAGAGATTTAAATGTTTTAAAGGCGGACTGGCTCCCGCTTGTACGCCGTCGACAAAAACCGTGCCCCAGGGCTTGATCGCCAGTTTGATGTTGCCTTTACGGATCGCTTTTTCTTCGGATGCGATGACAAGCTGCTTCGGTTGCGCAGCGAGCTTATTTAATTCAGCCAGCTTTATTCTTGCAGCGTCAGCAAATTGTCCATCTGGATATTGCTGTAAAAATGCGGCAATCGCTTTTGGCGTAAGTTCGGTATCGCTCTCTAATTTTGACCATGCGACTTGCTCCTGACTCGGCTCGGGTACGCTTGCTGCTGTGGCTGTAGCTGGCTGAGAGCTTGTATTGGCGATGCCAGTGCTGGCTGACGACATTGGCTGTTGCTGTTGATCAGGGACGGGCAATCGCGCTTTTGAGGCATCTGGGCGTGCGGAAAAATAAATACCAACACCCGCCAGTATCAGCACGAGCAAAGCAAGCCCTAAGATCTGTGGTTTGAGTATCAAACGCTTATTGCCATCTGCCTGCGCTGACGATGACAGCAATGTGGCGGGGGTGACAGCGGGGGTGGCGGCTATTGTGTAAGGCGCATTTTTGATACGGGCGATTCTCGCCACCTCATCATCCGCATCAACACCGGCGCGCCTCGCCTGCGCATTACGGGAGGTATCAAGCTCGCCGATACCAAGCGACTGACGAAATTCATCTACGCTCTGCGGTCGGTCTTGTGGTTGTATCGCCAGGCTACGGTCAACCGCCATCAGAAATTGTTCTGTAAATCCTGACGAAATTCGTCCCTGTAGTGGCGCCAGAGTATCCTTGACGACACGTGCGACCGAGATCGGTGGCGAGCTTTTGATCATCGTAAAGTAGATGACTGCGGCCAAAGCATAAATATCTGTCCATGGTCCCTGCGTCATTTCACAGTCATCGGAATATTGTTCTACCGGCGCATAACCGGGTTTTAAAATTACCGTAATTCCCTGTGTCATATCGCCGATAATCTGGCGCGCAGAACCAAAATCAAGCAATACCGCGTCACCATTTTTTTGCACGATGATGTTATCCGGCGAAATATCTCTGTGCAGGATTTTGGCACGGTATAAGGTATCCAGCGCCTCTAGAATTTGCTTGATCATCGCCTTGAGCCAGTCTTCGGTGATGACTTCTGGCCTGGTATTAACGATATCCTTGAGCGTCTGCCCATCGTAATAACGCATGACCATGTAGGCTGTTTTATTTTCTTCCCAAAACCGGTACACGTGCACCAGAGACGGGTGATCAAACTGCGCCAGCAAACGCGCTTCGTTGATAAAGCTTTTCAGACCGGCGTCGAAAGTCTTTTTATGCCGCTCGGCCCGCACAACAACACTTGCATCCGACGTGCGTCCTGCCAGCGCGCCCGGCATATATTCTTTGATCGCGACGGTGCGTTGCAGAGAATGGTCAAATGCCAGATAGACGATACCAAAACCACCTTCACCCAGAACACCGGTAATCTCAAAATCATTCAGCCGCGTGCCGATGGCGAGACAGTTCTCCCCTGGAGCATGCGCCGATGCTGCAGTAGAGGTGCCGTCTGGGAGTATTTTTTCTGTGTTCAAGACTTATCCGAAAGAATTCTAGGTTTTACTTTGTACTGTATTTAGTCTGCCTGTCCAGCCTACCCGGCTGTATCCACTGCATCTGTGACGCCATCATTCCCATCCCGAACCATGATAGCAAAAGCGGAGAAATTATCTCTGTCAGCACGACTTGCCACGTTGTGTTGTACGGCGATATCCGCCATCGCAGTCAACCATGCGTCTGCGTTATCGGCCAGCGCCAGTACTTGCTCCATCTCGTTTTCAAGTATCCATTCCCACAAACCGTCACTGCACAGCAAAAAGGCATCACCATGCTGCAATGCGGTTGCCTCCAAGGTCACTTCTGGATGGCTGTCGCCCTCGGCACCGATCGCTGCAAATAATACGCTACGCTGAGGATGCTGGCGCAGAACCTCATATTCAGCATAGCCAGCGTCAACCAAGCGCTGTGCCTGGCTATGATCTTTAGAGACTTCGATGATTTTGCCGCCTCTAAACAAATAGATGCGGGTATCGCCAAGATGCGCCCACAAAGCACAATGATTACTCTGGTCAATGAGTAAGGCCGCAACCGTGGCGCTCATTTGCTGCTGCCGGGCGTTGCCTAACTTATGCTGTGCGACCTGATGTATTGCCCAGTCCACATAAGAACGCAAAGCTCGTGCACTGAAGGAAGCTTCTTGTAAAAATTTTTCGACGATACTGTCCGTGACCAGATGCGCGGCCAACTCACCGCCCGCGTGACCACCAGTGCCATCGGCCAGCACAAAGCAGGCGAGATCATCTTCAATTGCACTGGCAAGTGCATCCTGATTAGTCTGCCTGTCACCGATACCGGTAATTTGAGCAATGTCGAGACGCATTGGGAGAGTCAATTCATCAGGCGAGATTGGTATCTTGTTTGGCGCGCTCAACTTCATTTTCATACGCAAGCAAGAAATCCTTACCAAACAAAGATTGAAATTCGTCTTTGGATTCCAACGAGATTGTATCGAATACATCAACAAACTGATCCCACATCATCGCCTTGCGACGAGCCGGATTGAGCGCATCAAAGAATCCGGGCACACCGGCACGCTTCTCAAAACCGGCTGGTTCGAGTTTATGCATCAAGGCATCCATCGCCGCCTTCATACCCGCCACGACACCCAACTGATGTGCGTGCAAATCAAGATAGGCATCTTCCATCGCCTCATCGGGCGCCATAAAACCGGGCATCTTTTTACGCAACATCTGGGTCAATACAGTGTCGCTATCGGGGAAAAACTTGAGGGGATTATTTTTCCGCAATACCACCATCGTGAGCTCGGCATTGACTTCGCGCTTCACTAAGGCGCGCTGGGAAATCAAGCCCATCGTGCCTTTCACCGAGGTCGCCATCAGCTTGCCCATGGTTTCCATCAATTCGGGCGTCAGTCCTGATGACAAGTTCAGATCAGGAAGACCAGCGCCTTTTAAAAATGCTTGTAGCAAATCGCTGGCGTCAGCAGGCGCTCTGGATATCTCGGAACCTTTAACCGCTGCTTGTGGCTCAATTGTCGTTATGCTTGCTGGAGCAGGAGTTGCCACCTTATCTGAGGCGATGACCGGATTGGACACTGTCATGGGGTTCGGGACTTTCGGCTGTTCGCTGGTTTCGGGCCGCAATAAAAACTGCGGTGGCTGAACCTGTCTGGTACTAGCTGCCGCCTGAAGTTTCGGCATCGGTATAGCAATAGCAGGACGTGCAGGGTTTTTTTGATCAGCAAACGTGTTGCTTTGTTCTGTCCCGGTAGTTTGAATCTGCTTCTGTGGATCGCCCACACCACTCTCTTCATCTGCCGCACAGACACGGAGCAGGTACAAACCTATATGAATCTGATCGCCGGCATGGATATCGTAAGCGCGCTCGGCATCAATTTCTTTGCCATTAATCTGAATAGGATTGGCGAGGCTCAGGTTAATCAGCTGATGACGCGTACCGTCGCTCCATACTTTTGCCTGAGAACGAGATACAAAATGCTTGGGATCCGGCAATACGAAAAAATTATCGTCGCTCCGTCCTATGGTCGCTTGATCCGCACCAAATATAGCAGACAGTGGCTGCGCGGGGATTTCCTCATTGTAAGAAACGACGGCAATTTTAATCATTGTTTTATCCAAAAACGACGCAGGGGCAGCAGCAAATCAGATCACAGCCATCGTCAAAACGGGTGGCACATCATTTCTTTACCAGTGCGGCTAAATTATCTCTCTGTTTTCTCCGGCAAAGCAGATCTGCATACCAGTGGCGATGATTGATTTTGCAGCTGAAGCAGATAAGCTTTCTTTGCAGCATCAGACTGACATACTACCCGACGAAAATATTGCCTGAGAGTACGGCAGCTTACCTGATTCTCGGCAAATCAGCGACAGACTTGAGTCCATGAATGCGAATCACGCGTTGGTTTTACGACAGTTCGGTCAAGTCAGATAAAACACTACGCCAAGACGACGACTTAGTGAGCGCAAATAAGTATCAATAATGCAGGTAGTATTGCAAACAGCCTCAACTCAGTGATGCGAGGCCAATCGATATTGCAGGGAAGTTTTAGCCAAGCCGTGGTCATTCCTTTATAAGCGACTGATTATGCCTCTATCAACCTGAACCTAAACTCGGTTTACTGAACTTCTGGTAACACTTAGTATCAGACTCAGGCTTAAAAAACGTACGCTATGATGATATAGTGAGATTGTGTTTTATTAAAATGTCATCTTTCATGTGAGGATTGGATGAGTGATCCAATATCAGGCGAGCCAGTATCGTTTGAACCGACCGGTAGTTTTCAATATCAGGAACTGATCAAATCTCGCCTGGGGCAGCCGATCGCCCCCGAATTGTCCGCCGCCGATGCGGAAAGATTAGCCAAGTCACCGGGTAACAGACTGATCGCCGGCAGAAACGCACTGGGCTGGACTGTAGAACAGGTGGCATCACAACTAAGGCTGGCACCTCGTCAGATACGCGCACTTGAAACTGACGACTATGCCAGCTTGCCCGAGCCGGCCATCGTCAAAGGCTTTGTCCGCGCTTATGCTAAATTGCTCAAACTCGACCCGACGCCAGTGCTTGCCTTGCTGACCGCAGATCTCGCCCAAAACGTCACCAGCACATCAAACCCTCGTAGCACTAAATCTCGGCGCTCCTCCGCTTCATCTGGCGAGAGCAAATCACCGTCTACATCCTTGAAGGTTCTGCTAGTCGTATCCGCCTGCGGATTACTGGCTCTTGCCTGGTTTGCGTTTAAGCAATACCGGCACTGAATCAGGCGCAGAATGGCTTTGCCCACCGGGCATTTTATCTGTTGGCAATAACGGCATTAGTGCCAGAGATGACTATACTCCCCCCATTGCCATATAAAACATGCGCTATTCCGCAGGTTTTATATAGGCGATAAAAATATACTTACCCCCAGTATTTAATTCTTTACATCTACTATCTGCATCTATTTAGTCAATAATGAGGTACAGATAAGCTGCGAGACGACCTGCAATCAGACATTACATCACCACCGATACGGCTCCCGCGCGATCAGAACGTCAAGTCAATCTATCTCCGCCCTCACTTAATCAAGTAATGTTCCGCCGCGATACATCGCATAATTTATAATCTCGCCTTGATCTTCTTTTGCAAAGCCCATCATGACAGCCCACATCATCAGCGGAACCCAGCTTTCCCAACAAATTCGCACCGAAGTCACACAACGCGCAGCCGCATTGACCGCGCAAGGCAAACAACCCGGTCTGGCAGTGATTCTAGTCGGAGAAAATCCGGCATCCCAAGTATATGTGCGCAACAAAGTGAAGGCCTGTGAGGACTGCGGATTCTATTCCGTACTGGAAAAATACGATGCCGATTTGAGTGAGGTGGCTTTACTCGCGCACATCGACCGCCTGAATAAAGATAGCAAGATCAACGGAATTTTGGTGCAACTCCCTCTGCCGGCACATATCGACGCGAATAAAGTTATCGAAGCCATCGCCGCCGACAAAGACGTCGATGGTTTTCATATCAGCAATGCTGGTTTGCTGATGACTGGTCAGCCATTGTTTCGCCCTTGCACACCATATGGCGTCATGAAAATGCTGGAGTCCATCGATTATCCGGTACGCGGCGCGAATGCCGTCGTAGTCGGCGCATCGAATATTGTTGGTAAGCCACAGGCGATGCTGCTCTTGCAAGCGGGCGCTACCGTCACCATCTGTAACTCCAAGACCCGCGATCTAGGCGCACATACACGCAATGCGGACATTCTCGTGGTGGCAACCGGCAAACGCAATATTGTGACTGCCGACATGGTCAAGCCAGGCGCTGTCGTACTCGATGTCGGCATGAACCGCGACGATGAAGGCAAATTATGCGGCGACGTCGATTATGTCAACGTCAAAGAAGTAGCAGGCTACATCACACCGGTACCGGGCGGCGTCGGTCCGATGACGATCACGATGTTGCTAGTCAATACAATCGAAGCTGCCGAACGTATTTAATCGTACTCAAAATTGTATCTAATCGCATGCAACCGACGGCAATCTCCAGACCCGTTTGATTTTATGAAGGTAAACAGATGACTCAACAAAATCCCCTGCTCGACTTTAGCGATTTACCGCAATTTGCAGCAATCAGACCAGAACATGTCAGCCCCGCAATTGCCAGTTTGCTAGAAGAGAACCGTGCGGTCGTCGCTGCTCTGGAAGCTCCTGCGGCGCAGGTCACCTGGGAGAATTTTGTTGAGCCACTGGAAAACGCGACCGAAAAACTCGGACGCGCATGGGGTATCGTCGGTCATTTGAATGCTGTCGTCGACACGCCGGAATTACGCGCTGTCTACAATGAAAATCAGCCATTGCTGACCGAATTTTGGACATCTCTCGGCCAGAATCTTGCGCTGTTCGATAAGTACAAAACGCTGCAAGCCAGTCCAGTGTTCAACCAGTTTTCACAAGCCAGAAAAACCATCATCAATAATGCCGTCCGCGATTTCCGCCTGGGCGGCGCAGAGCTGTCTGATGACAAAAAAATCCGCTATGCCGAGATACAGGAAAAACAAGCGGCTTTATCCACCAGATTCTCCGAAAACGTACTCGACGCGACCAATGATTACGGACTGTTCATTGATGACATCACCGAATTAAAAGGCTTGCCAGAAGACGTCTTGCAAGCGGCCAGATCAGCAGCAGAAAAAGACGGTAAGACAGGATATAAATTTACCCTGCATTTCCCCTCGTATTTTCCGGTACTGCAATATGCGGACAACCGTGAATTGCGTGAAAAAATCTATCACGCGAATGCGACGAAAGCGTCGGAATTAGGCAGCAATCCTGAATGGGATAACACCGTCATCATCGCCGAATTACTCGCACTGCGTCAGGAAGAAGCCAGCCTGCTCGGTTATCAGAATTTTGCAGAGGTATCGCTGGTCGCCAAGATGGCGGACACACCGGCACAAGTCAGTGCCTTCCTGCTTGATCTGGCGAACCGTGCCCGTCCATTTGCCGAAAAAGATCTGGCAGAACTACGCCTGTTTGCCCGTGAGCAGCTGGGCATCGCAGATCTGCAAGCGTGGGATACCACTTATGCTTCAGAAAAATTGCGTGAACAGCGTTATGCATTTTCCGAACAAGAGTTAAAGCAGTATTTTGCCGAGCCGCAGGTCATCGCAGGCTTATTTAATGTGATCCAGACTTTGTTCGCAGTCAACATCAAGGCAGACAACGCACCGGTCTGGCATCCGGATGCCAAGTTTTATCGCATAGAAAAAGACGGCAAGCTGGTGGGCCAATTCTATCTCGACCTGTATGCCCGCAATGGCAAACGCGGTGGTGCATGGATGGATGATGTACGTGGTCGCCGCCGTACGGCACATGGCATCCAGACCCCCGTTGCCTATCTGACCTGCAATTTCAATGAGCCGGTGACTGTTGACGGCATCACCAAGCCCGCCTTGTTCACACACGATGACGTGATCACTTTGTTCCATGAGTTTGGTCATGGCTTGCATCATCTATTGACGCAGGTCGATGAATTATCAGTCTCCGGTATCTCTGGCGTCGAATGGGATGCGGTCGAATTGCCATCGCAATTTATGGAGAATTTTTGCTGGGAATGGGATGTGTTGCAAGGCATGACGGCGCATGCCGAGACCGGTGCGCCGCTGCCACGCGATCTGTACGACAAAATGATCGCTGCCAAGAACTTCCAGTCGGGTATGCAAACCCTGCGTCAGGTTGAATTTTCTCTATTTGACATGCGCCTGCATGATGAAGTCTGCACCGGTAGCCAACATGACGTGCAGGCGATTCTGAATACGGTACGGGAACAGGTATCCGTATTTACACCACCGGATTTCAGCCGTGTTCAGCATTCTTTCGGCCATATTTTTGCTGGTGGTTATGCTGCGGGTTATTTCAGCTATAAGTGGGCTGAAGTGTTGTCGGCCGATGCTTATGCTGCGTTTGAAGAGGCAAGCAAGGCAGAAGGCAGTACACTATCGCGTAGCGTAGGGCAAAAATTCCAGGCGGAGGTATTAGAAGTCGGTGGCTCACGCCCGGCACTGGAATCCTTCAAGGCCTTCCGTGGCCGCGAACCTACGGTAGATGCCTTATTACGCCATCATGGTATGGCAGCCTGATTTTTGGAGAAACAGATGAATCGTCAATCAATCAATCCCGCACTGAAAGTAAGCTTTTTACTCATCAGCCTGCTGATAGCAACGAGCGCACAGGCACAATTATATAAATGGGTAGGCCCTGACGGTAAAGTCACCTATAGCGACGTCCCACCACCCTCCTCGATAAAACAAGTGCAATCCAAGTCCTATGATGGAGGCAGCCCTGCGAGCAATTTACCACCAGAGCTGGCGGCAGCCGTCGCAAAAAATCCGGTCACTTTATACACCGCCGCCAATTGCACACCTTGCAATGAGGGACGGGTATTCCTGAAAGGTAACGGCATTCCTTTTTCCGAGAAAACTGTCAAGACGCCAGAAGATGCCGATAAATTACAACAAGTGAGCGGCGACACGCAACTGCCTTTACTCGTGATCAGCAATATCAAATTCCGCGGCCTGGATACCAGCGAATGGCGCACGGCATTAAGCAAGGCAGGCTATCCAGAGACCGATCAGCTGCCTAAAGATTATCGTTACGCCGCTGCAGAATCTGCTGCGCCCACAACGGTACCTGCTGCAAAAAACGACACTGCTGACGACAATGCAACGCCTAACAGAAAAAAACGCAAAGCACCGCCGCCACCTCCTACCAGCGCTGAATCTGGTTTCCGGTTCTGACATCTCACGTCATGTTAAAGGACGTTTTTCAGTCATACGGAAAAACAATATAACGAGCGATATCGCTTTAGTCGGGAATTGAGCTTCAATCCTACTTAATCATATTCAATGGCACCCCATGAGACCCCATGACACGCATCGACTTTCATAGTAATGTGCCGGACAAGCTCAATTACACCTGTCGCCTGATCCGCAAGGCCAGAGCGGCACAATGTAAGATTGTGGTGTTTGACAGCAACAAGGCACAGCTTGAGGCATTAAATAATGCACTCTGGACGTTTTCAGAAGCCGATTTTTTGCCTCATGTGATGGCTGGTGACCGGCTGGCTGAGCAGACGCCAGTTATTCTCACGTACGACGATACAGTGCCCGTGCCGCATCACGATATTTTAATTAATCTGACGGATGTGTCACCTGCGCACTTTGATCAATTTGAGCGCATGATAGAAATCATCGCCATCGACGAAAACGCGAAACTGGCAGGCCGGGAACGCTATCGCTTTTATCAGCAGCAGGGGCATACCTTGTCCCATACTACCGCCAAAACTACGTAAATCATCCTCATTATGAGTAATCAAATCGATGCAAGCATCCCCGTCCTTACTGAAATTATTCAGCCGGGCAATGAGTTTGATCTGACACACAATAGCGCTGCAATAATAGCGACACCAGCATCTGGTCAAATGTCGCAGCAAAGTATCAGTGAAGACGAATGGCAAAAACTGGAACAAACCTTACGGGAAAACGTACTGCGCCAGGTATTAGCACGCGTGGACTTCGTCTTGGAACACCGCGTCAGAGATAGCCTGGCCGATGTTTTGCAAACCGCTGTTGAAGGTCTGGCACTGGACATCCGCGGTGGTTTACACAAAACCATAGAGGAAGTCATCACCCGCGCAGTCACGCAAGAAATCACCAAAGCAAAAATTTCGAAATAAGTCATTAAATATGATATTTTTTTGTTTTAACAACACGCTTTAAATATTTTCTTCCAAAAATAAAAATATCACGCCAGTTATTGAATACATTAACATTCAATAACTTTCTACAATCTCGCTATCACACAATGGGAGATTCGCCCCATGAAGGTTATCGTTTTAGGCGCAGGTATCATCGGCACCGCATCCGCTTGGTTTTTAAAAAAAGAAGGACACGACGTCACCGTAATCGAACGTCAACCCGGTGCAGCACAAGAAACGAGCTTTGCCAATGGCTGCCAGATATCGGTATCGCATGCCGAACCCTGGGCTAATCCGTCAGCACCGCTGAAGGTACTAAAATGGCTAGGCAAAGAAGACGCACCCTTGCTATTTCGTCCGCGTGCCGAATGGCTGCAATGGATTTGGGGACTGAGCTTTTTGCGTGAGTGTACGCCAGCCCGTACGGCAGACAATATCCGCCAGATCGTCGCCATTTCAGAATACAGCCGCCAGACCTTGCAGGCTGTGCGTAAAGAAACAGGGATCGATTACGATTGCCTGACCAAAGGTATTCTGCATTTTTATACTGAGCAAAAAGAGTTCGACGACTCTCTTCCCGCCGCCAAGCTCATGCGCGACCTTGGCTGCCCGCGCGACTCCATCAGTGCTGACGAAGTTGTCCGCATAGAGCCGGCACTAGCACGCATCCGTGACAAAATCGTCGGTGGCGACTATACCGAAACAGATGAATCCGGTGACGTATATAAATTTACCAGCGGTTTAGCCACCAAAGCGGCGGAGGCCGGAGTCGATTTTCAATACAATACCAGCGTCACACGATTGCTGACCGAAGGTAGCGGTGCCGGTGCCAAGGTGGTCGGGGTCGAGGTCATTGATGCCGCCGGTCGCCACAAGGTATTGCGGGCAGATGCCTTCGTCATGGCGATGGGCAGTTTTTCACAGCCATTACTCAAACCATTAGGTATCAATCTGATGATTTATCCGGGCAAAGGCTACTCAGCGACCTATGCGATTACCAATCCCGACGAGGCCCCCACAATCTCCCTCACTGACGATGGCTATAAGTTAGTAGTCTCTCGCTTGGGTGACCGCCTGCGCGTGGCAGGAACCTGTGAGGTCAACGGCTATGGACGCGATTTAAATACGGCCCGTTGTGAAGCCATCACCCGCCGCACCCGCGAACTATTTCCAAACGCCTGTGACTACGACAACCCGACCTATTGGACAGGCTTGCGTCCGCTGACACCATCCAACGTGCCTTATATTGGCAAAACCAAATTCAGTAATTTATTTCTCAATACCGGTCACGGCACTCTTGGCTGGACTATGGGAGCAGGTTCGGGACGCGCGATTGCCGATATCGTCTCGGGCAAGATTCCTGACGTTGAATTCGCATTCACCGGCATGGACAGACGTCACCCCAGTGGTGTGTTGGTACCCGCCTGAATAACGGAAAAATTTCAAAATAACTTCGTTGAAAAAATTCATCACAATTCATTTTTTTAGATACCGGGCATGAACTCCTAGTCTGAATGCGGCTTGTAGCAGGTTTTCCTCTGCGAGCCCGCATCAAAACAGCGGATTCAGTTTCGGCGATTTCTAAATTAGCCTACTTAATCGCATCACATCGTTTCATTATCCATTTAAAAGTCTCGCAATAACGATATATTGCTGCGTCAAGACTAGTGCGATCCTGTCTCGCACCACATCGCATCTCAGCGGCAGGCTTTATAAAAGCCATACTAAAAACTGCCTCTCGTATTGATGAACGACTACATTCATCGTCAACTCACCACTACACCAACATATCGCATCCTCACGACTGCGCCATGCCTAAACCAAAGAATTGATTTCTGCGATCGCTGTCATCCGGTTGCAGTGCACCTGCGTTATCTACACAAAGGCACAGGCGTTAAGAATCCCAGACAATAGTGATCACTGGCGCGGTCCCGAAGCCGCTTATTTAGCAACCCGGACCGGCAGCTCGGCCGCTTTTTCATCGAACACAATGCGTGTTGCAAATTTAGCGCGCTTCATCGGGAAGCGTGAATGGAAATGACGGACGTTGCCAGAACCAGAAATGACGCGTCGCACAAATTGATAATAGGCATCCATATCAATCACATGTACCACCAAAAAATAATCGTATTCGCCAGACACAAAATAACACTGCATCACCTCAGCTTCTTTGTTCATGCCTGCTTCAAATGCGTGCATATGCTCATCAGACTGATTCGTCAGCGACACCTCGAGAAAAGCCAGCATGCCATATCCCAGTGCAAACGGATCGACCATAGCGACCTCTGCACTAATGATGCCCGCTTCGCGCAAATCTTTGATGCGTCGCAGACAGGTAGGCTGCGAGATGTGCAGCTTGTCAGCAAGCACTCTGGTGGGGGTCTGATTATCCTTTTGCAGCAAGTTCAAAAGCTTGCGATCTACCTTGTCAAGTGCTCGATATTGGGGCATATAAAAATCGTCGTATTTACCAAAAAAACAAACAAAATAGCTTTGCGAATTAATTTTTCTGTTGTACCTTCTGGCTATTCAGTTATCTGAATAAGTCAGAGATGCAGTAATGTTGTCCTACTTTTTTTAAACCTTAGGAGTATGTTCATGTCGTTCAAAACTAAAATGATTCCACTGGCTGGCGCAATTGCTTTCGCTTTCGCTGGTGCTGCGGCTGCTCAAGAACAAGTTGTTAAAATCGGTCACGTAGGTCCAATTTCCGGCGCGATTGCCCATCTGGGCAAAGACAATGAAAACGGTGCCAAAATGGCGATCGAAGAACTGAACGCTAAAGGCGTGATGATCGGCGGTAAAAAAGTAAAATTCGAACTGTTGACCGAAGATGACGGCGCAGATCCAAAACAAGGTACAACCGTAGCACAGAAACTGGTTGACGCGAAAGTAAACGGCGTAATCGGTCACTTGAATTCTGGTACAACAATTCCAGCTTCAAAAATCTACAACGATGCTGGCATCCCTCAAATTTCCCCATCTGCAACAAATCCAAAATACACACAACAAGGCTACAAAGGTGCGTTCCGCGTAGTAGCGAATGACGGCCAATTGGGTGGCACTTTGGGTCGCTATGCAGTGCAAATCAACAAAGCGAAAAAAGTCGCTGTAATTGATGACAAAACAGCGTACGGCGAAGGTGTTGCTGCTGAATTTATTAAAGGTGCAAAATCCAAAGGTGCTGAAGTTGTCGTAACTGAGCACACAACAGACAAATCTACTGATTTCAGCGCGATCCTGACCACAATCAAAGCAAAAAATCCAGACGTGATTTTCTTCGGCGGTATGGATGCGGTTGCTGGTCCTATGCTGCGTCAGATGAAAGCTCTGGGCATTACTGCTAAATTCATGGGCGGCGACGGCATCTGCTCCGCTGACTTGGTCAAACTGGCTGGTGATGGCATTGGCGAAGGTCAAGTAGTTTGTGCTGAAGCTGGTGGTGTGTTGGAAGCGCAGAAAAAAGTTAGCGATGACTGGAAAGCTGCTTACAAGAAAAAATTCGGTATCGAAGTACAAATCTACGCACCGTATGTTTACGATGCTGTGATGACGATGGCAGACGCAATGGTTCAGGCAAAATCTGCAGAACCAGCTAAGTACCTGCCATTCCTGGCGAAGATCAAACATAAAGGTATCACTGGCGACATCGAATTCGATGCTAAAGGCGACATCAAAGACGGTACTCTGACTTTGTACACATACAAAGGCGGCAAACGTGAGATTGTTCAAGTTGTGAAGTAATTCAAGACAGGCTGCTTACCCAGCCTTCTTTAAAAAACGCGACCGTCTTTGACTCGTCGCGTTTTTTTTCGTTTTACTATCTCCGCTATATTCTGCAATGTTCTTAGACGTACCACACAAACAATAAAAGCCCGAGAAGTCGGGCTTTTATGTTATTACTTAAGTAATTATTGCTGAAGTGATCGTGTCAGATCAATCAAGTAATTGAACTTGATATTGATCTAAGTAATCTCTTTAACTGATTTCGCTAAACTGCATTACTTTGAAGCCAACACCCATTTCACCAAAGTACGTGCTTCAGCTTCTGTAACCTGAGGATTTGCCGGCATCGGAATAGCTCCCCAAACGCCAGTACCGCCAGCCATCACCTTTTTAACTAGCTTGTCTTCTGCTGTTTTATCACCAGCATATTTTTTCGCTACATCTTTATACGCAGGGCCAACTACTTTATTAGCAACTGCGTGGCATGCCATACAGTTTTTTGCTTTCGCCAAATCTGCGTTTGCCATTGCAGAACCAGATGCAGCGAATGCCAGCACGGCGCTTATCAACAAAGAATATTTCATTGCTTTTTCTCCAGGTTAAAGACTACGTATCGCATTTTACTGCGTTTTGTTTCTTCAGTAGCAAACGATCTCAGACAACATGCGGTTGACCATGGCGTAAATTACTTCTACTATTTATCCAAAGGAATTATTATGCCTATCATTATCGTTATTGCTCTGCTGTCGCTGCTTAAATATTTGGAGATCAGCTTCCTGGACAATTTATCCTGGTGGTGGATTGTTGGACTCGCCTTTGCTGCGTTTTTATGGTTTGAATTTTTTGAACGCATGCTGGGTCTCGACAAACGCAAGGACCATGCACATTTTGAAAAAATCAAAAACGAGCGCGTCAAACGCGCATTCGACAATAAAAAAAACGGTAAGCGATAAATGCTCATTACAGTAGCTACTGTAGTTGCTGTAGTTGCTGTAACTGAGCGCCGTTTTCAACACGATGATCCGAGCCTGGCTTTTAATCAGAGATAATTTGTCTTGCTCTCTACCCTGAGCAAAATATATGATTCACCCATCATTGAGACGCGGTGAATATGAATCTCGAATTACGACAATTACGTTACTTCCTGGCCGTGGCGGATGAAATGCATTTTGGCCGTGCAGCAGCAAAGCTGCATATGACGCAACCTCCGCTCTCACAAGCGATACAAGCACTTGAAGCAAGTCTGGGGGCGACATTGTTTACCCGCAGCACCAGAAGCATCGTAATGACAGCCGCAGGACTTGCACTGTTGCCGGAAGCAAGGCGTATCGTCTTACAGACCCAAAATTTAGCCCAGTTGGTGCAGCGTGCGGCGAATGGCGCGAGTGGTCATTTGTCATTGGCTTTCGTCTCGATAGCCGACTACAGTGTGCTGCCGCCTTATCTGAGGGAATTCCGCCATACTCACCCTGCTGTCGCCATTGAGTTGCGCGAAGCTACCAGTGATGTGCAGTTCTCGGCGTTAGAACGAGGAGAGATTGATGCCGGCTTGATGATTCCGCCGGTACCAGATTATCTGACGAGTACACTTAACTATCAGAAAGTATTATCAGAGCCATTGATCCTGGCAATACCAGATTCTTTAAGCCAGCATAAAAAATCCGCCTCGCTACAAGATTTTAAGCAACATCCGCTCATCATTTTCCCCAGAAAAATTGCCCCAGCTTTGCATGACATGATCCTCAGCTGTTTTCGTGAAGCCAGCCTTACTCCAGAGATTGGTCAGGAGGCGATACAGATGCAAACGATTATCGGCCTGGTCTCGGCTGGCATGGGGATCGCGCTTGTGCCACAATCTGTCTCGAATTTAAAACGCGCGGGTGTCACCTACCTGAATCTCCCCGAATTAAGCGTCGCAGTAGAAATCGGAGTTGCGTGGCGCAAGGATAACGCGTCTCCGGTATTACGCGCGTTTCTGGACTTACTACGAACGAAAGATACAACATGCTGATACACCCGAATCCTGACCCGGTAGCATTTACATTAGGCCCGTTATCCGTGCATTGGTACGGTCTGATGTATTTGGTCGCCTTTGTCCAGTTTGTTGCACTGGGGCGCTTGCGCATACGCTTACCCCATGTCGCCGTAATCGGATGGAAAAAGGAAGATATTGACGACATGTTGTTTTACGGTGTCTTAGGTGTCATTCTTGGCGGCAGAATAGGTGAATTCATTTTTTATCGTCCCGCTGAATTATTCAGCAACCCTTTAGAACTCTTCATGGTGTGGCACGGCGGGATGTCTTTTCATGGCGGCTTCATTGGAGTCTTGATCGCGATGTACTTATGGTCGCGCCGCAGCGGTCGCCATTTGGCAGATGTGTATGACTTTATTGCCCCCTTGGTTCCCCTGGGTTATGCCGCAGGCCGTATAGGCAACTTCATCAACCATGAGCTGCCCGGACGAATCGCCTCTGTAGACTTGCCCTGGGCCATGATGTGGCCGGGGTTGGAACAACCAGTCCATCCTTCTCCGATTTATCAGGCGCTGGTTGATGGCGTCTTGCTGTTTATCGTTCTATGGTGGTTTGCCAGCAAACCGCGGCCCCGTCTAGCGGTCGGCTCGATGTTTGTGCTGTTATATGGATGCACCCGTTTCTTCACCGAGTATTTCAGAACACCTGACTACGTGGTCAGCGCATTCGGCGTAACGATTTCAGCGGGTCAGATGTTATCGGCGCCAATGATTGCCGGCGGTATCATCTTATTGTGGATCGCCTATAAAAAACCATCCGCAATATCCAAGTAATCGATCCAGCCATCCATCAGAGTGCGAAGTAGCGAAAGTACGATCAGGCAAGCAGTTTCTGAATGAACTTCCACTCTGAGACAGTCACAGGAGTAATCGATAATCGACTACCTTTCTGTAACACGACCATATCCGCCAGCGCCTCGTTTTTTCGTAATTCGGCAAGAGAGAGTAAGCGTGTTTTTCGCTTTGCGCAGATATCGACCATCATCCAGCGCGGCGTCTCAAGTGTTGCTTTGGGATCGTAGTATTTACTGTCAGGATCAAATTGCGTGTGGTCAGGATAAGGCGTACTGGCAACCTCAGCGATACCGGCAATACCCGGCTCAGGACAACTTGAATGATAGAACAAAACGCCATCACCAACTTTCATCGCGTCTCGCATGAAATTACGTGCCTGATAATTCCTTACGCCGAACCAGGGGATCGTTGATGCGCTTAACGCGTCATCAATACTGATTTCATCAGGTTCCGACTTCATCAGCCAATAAGCCATAAGTAACTCTCAAATGAGTGAACGTAGTAAAAGCGTATCAGCATACGTTCCGGCAAGCGCAAAATCAATGTTCTGAATAAAAAAAGCACTGGCAACTTTCGTTGTCAGTGCTTCAGAATAAGTCCCCACCAATGCCGCTATGCCGGCATCCTGAACCTGGCGGTTCAAGTTGGCTACAGTCAGTTCAATTTCGGGTTCATCGGACTAGCGACGCTCACACCCATCAAACAATTTCTACAGCCTATGCACATAAATGGTTCAAGGAATATATGACATTGGCGAACACGGTAGGGAATTTAAGTTTACTCCTATCCGGGATTTCGTACAGCTTTTTTTAAGTTTTTTTGATTGATTAAACCAATACAAGCACGGTTCAAAATAGATTTTCTTGGGGTGTCAGCGCCTTGTCCAAAACCTCATGCATATTGTGAATTTTTTGCTTCACCTCTGCAATAGAGAGTCCGGATAAAGGACCTTCCGGTGACTTGGTCGACAATAGCTCAGCTGTTACACCCAAGGCGGCCATTACGGCGATCCTGTCATTTCCCTTGATCTTGCCTGCATCGCGAATCGCAGACATTTTATCGTTGAGATAAGCAACGGCGGTCAGCAAGGCTTTGTCTTCGCCTTCCTTGCAGCTCAGTTTATACGCCTGCCCCATGATATTGACGTCAAGTTGTATCACCGTAGTTTCCTTCATGCTGCTTCCTTGTCTGAATCGTCCTCTGCAGGCAAATGTGCGAGCAAGGCAGTCACACGAACATGCGCTTCGTCCATGCGCTGATGCATTTCACCGTTCTCTTCAGTCAGCGCGACGATATCACGTCGCAGCTCCGCATTTTCGCGACGTAAAAAATCTGTCAGCTCTGCCAGCCGTGCGACTTTTTCAGCAAGTAATTCAAATTCAGAATTCATCTCATCACTTTGGTTAGACCAGACTTTAGGTTTTAAATTATAAATGGAAATCAGACCCTAAAGCATTTCTATCAAGTCACCATCACTTAAAATCAGAGCAGCCTTGATTCTTTTAGTACCGACCAGTCCCTGCAAGGCATCCGCATACACCTGCAACTGCGCCCGGTAGCCTTCGCGCTCACTACTAAGCAAAGCACGTTTATAGTCAAGTATCCAGACTTCATGCTCAAAAAATACAACTCTGTCCAAGCGCAAAGTCTGTTGTTGAAACAAAACATCCATCTCGTTGCGGGCATACAAATAGCACTCTGGTCTAAAATACTTCTCAAGCCCGGGCTGGGACAATATTGCCTGCGCCTGCCGTCGTATCGTTGAAGCAACGTCGCCTGGACAAGGCAGCCACGAGGCAATTGCATCAGTGTCAGGGATAGTGAGTGGCCAGGTCTGCACCCGATTAGTCAGCCGCTCCATCAAAGCGTGCAAGGCAATTCCCTCAACCTGCGCCTCTGTCGTCACCGGAGTGACTTCAACATCAGCCAAAGTCAGATCCGGCGGATTAAACAATGCCAGATCGAATTCGTCATGCACTTGCGACAGCAGGCTCTCCGATTGTTGTAGCTCGGTTGGCGCGACCTGACTCAGCCGCTCGTACCAGCTACCTTGAATAAGGCCCGGCATACCTGTATTGGCCTCGTCAGAGCTGGCATCTGGCTCAGGATTTTTTTTGGCAGCCTTACTTTTTTTGCCCTTCTCACTGGAGATACCGCTAAGTATCAACAAATTTTTAGCCCGGGTTGCTGCCACATAGAGCAAATTCCAGTTCTCCTGCTCTGCCTGTGCCTCCTCTTGTGCGAACAAAGCGTCCCTTGCAGCACCGCGCTGATCCTTGCGGCCGAAAACAGAAAAATGCCGCGCCTCTCCTTGCTGTAAAGGCCACTGACACAATATGCCAGTCTGATCCTTCGCAGATTCACTATGATTCGCATCGACCATCACCACGACCGTGGCCTCCAGTCCCTTGGCGCTGTGGATAGTCAGAATGCGGACCGCATCAGCGGCGCCATCAATCGACGACTCATCAGGCGCGTCGTCTTCGCCGCCTTTCTGAAACACGGCCAGCGCTGCAATAAACTTCGGCAAACTAGGATAGCGCCCTGCATCCATATTCAGCGCAAGCTCGATAAATGCCTCGATATTGCCGATGATCTGGTTTCGCTCAGCCGGATTGGCATACTGAGCATAGCGCGCCAGCAATGCGCCTTCGTGCAAAATTTTATCCAGCAGATCATGCACAGGAAGATCATGTGCGGCCTGCATCCAGTTGCTCAACAGAGCATAGGCGCGGACAAAGATCGTCACATCGCCTTCGCGATGCAAGGCTTGCAAGCGCTTCCACCAGGACGTCTCCGGACGCTGCGCAAGCGTGATCAGATCATCGTCGCCTGCAGAAAAAATCGGCGATTTAAGAATATGCGCTAAAGCACGGTTATCGCCAGGCGTCATTAAGAATCCCAGCAATGCCAGTAAATCAGCGACCTCCAAGGCATCCAGCAATCCTCCGCGACGGCTGGATACAAAGGGAATCCCCGCTGCACGCAAGGCATTTTCATACGATGACAAATGCGTACGACGCCGCACCAGCAACATCACCTGCGACCAGGCTAGGTCGCCTATCTGCTGGCGCGCCATTAACAAAGCTTGCGCGATCTGATGCCCTTCTTCCAGACGACGGCGATCTTCATCTTCGACTAATGCCGTGGTAAAAGGATTGCGTAATGTATGTGACATATGTGACATGTGCGACGCATCTGAGGTTTCATGAGAATTGTCTTCAGAATTCACCTCATTGCCGACTACTTCAGAATCGATCTCAATCAAAGGCAAGCGCCACACCTCGCCATGTGCCGTCGAGGCACTGGTCTGCGGAACATAAATCGGATTTTCACGCATGCTATCGTTCAATATAGCGACGATTTCCGGTGCATTCCTGCGGGTTTGATTTGTACGTAATAGTACAGCTCCTTGTTGCGCCAGCAATTGACGTGCGGCAGAAAATACACGTGGCTCCGCACGGCGGAAGCGATAAATAGATTGCTTGGGATCGCCCACAATAAATACTGTCGGACGTTCGGCATCACTGCCGTAGGCATCCAGCCATGCCTGTACAATATTCCATTGTAAAGGATTGGTATCCTGAAATTCGTCGAGCAAAATATGCTTGTAGCGCGCATCCAGTCTGCTATGCAGATAGGCAGCATATTCTTCATTGCTGATCAGGCGGTAAGCCTGCCATTCCAGGTCGGCAAAATCGAATACCCTCTGATCCGCTTTCAGAGTTTGATACAGTTCCAGATAAGCGGCGCCAACTTGAAAAAGCGCCTCATTGATTGTCAGCACCATTTTTTCGGCACTGCGTCGTCTCAATAATTTCAGCGTATCGGCGATGACGATACATTCATCATCAAAACTCGCCACACTGTCTGGCCCCAACCATTTTTCAATCGCCAGCAACAAATTTTTGGTTTTTAGATTTGATCTGTTTTTACCGTCTGTACCAAAAAATTCGTTACACAAGGCGTCAAAGTTGTCGAGACTGGCATTACCGGAGAGCGCCGTCTCCATAGCAGTTGCACGCTTCTGATTAGTTGCTGTGCCTTGCCCGAGGCAAACAGCAATTGCGCTGATGCGCTGACATAATTCCAGGTCATTCCATAAGGCTAACCGTGGGTCGTATTCTGCGTCAGAACCACACATATCGCGCAACCAGTCAAGCGGGTTGCCATCAGTATCGTCCTGATTCGATGCCCACCATTCCGCCCGCTTATCAAGGAAGGCATCGAGCATCTTCCTGGTATTAAAATCACCTAATTCTTCATATAGCAAAAGCAGCGCAGCACGTGTCTGCTGATGCTCGGTATCTTTCAAGGATTGCATTAATTGCGCATAAGCTTCGCGTTGCAAATCCGCTGTCGCCTCTAGCAAACTAAAGCCATGCGGCACACCCGATGCCAGCGGTGCGAGCTGTATCAGCCGTCCGAACCAGCTATGAAATGTATCCATCGCCAAAGATTGCGGACTGGACAGGACCTTTTCATACAAGCGGCGGGCGACAGGCAAATTTTTCATCACATCTGCGTGTGCGACACCGCGCTCCAGCAATAAAGCCGTCGCCTCCGGCTCCTCTGCGAGTGCAAGTTGGCGCAACAAATCTACCAAGCGCTCACGCATCTCTTGAGCCGCTTTACGGGTGAACGTAATTGCCAGCAGCTCGCCGGGTTCTGCTCCCGCCAGCAATAAGCGCAGCATACGAGCGACCAGCAGCCAGGTCTTGCCGCTACCGGCACAGGCTTCGACAACAACGGATGATTTTGGCTGACAGGCGGCAGAAGTAAAACTCAGTGCGTCCGCTGGCTGACCATTAATTTCATACGCTTGCGCACTTTGCAGGGTCATCACCATGCTCCCTTGCGACAAAGTCCGCGCATTTCACAATACTGGCACACCGACTCTGTTCCTTGTGCAGTGAGTGCGGCTCCGTTTCTGATCGCCTGCATATTGTCCTTAATTGCGTTTTCCAGCGATTGCGTCCAGTGGTAAAAATCCTGGCTGGCAGCATCACCAATTTTGCCTCGTTCTAATTCCAGCCCGACATAACTGGCCGCCACCACATCCTGATTGGCTAGCAGTCCATAAAATGGCAATTGCTGATCCTCCCCCTCTTTCAAGCGTATGTTTAAAGAAGATAAGGTTTTTGTTTTGTAATCGAGTACCGCGCGTTCGCCTTTGGCATTGATATCGATCCGGTCGATGCGTCCACGTAGCATTACGCTTTCTTCCTGACCATTTACATCCCAGCTCAAGCTGTGCTCTCGCCACTCTTCACCAAGTTCAAAGCGCCATCCATCGGCTTCGCGCTGGTCTGCCCAAGCGACATATAAGGGAATGACCTTACTCCATCGCACGCTATAACCCAACGCGGCTGGGCTATGCTGCAAAATCTGAGCAAACCGCTCAGTAGAAATATCACTGAGTAACTGCAACCGGTCAGTCACCTTCTCTGCAGCGAGGCGGTCGTGATAGGTTTTTAAAATCGCATGCAGCCAGTCGCCATAATCACGTTTTTCCGGCATATCCGATAATTCGTCGATCGCATCCAGTTTCAACATACGGCGCGCAAAAAATTGATATGGACAGGCAATCAAACTGCTGTATGCGCTTGATGATAAGGTCGCCGGCGCCAGCACTGCGGCAGCAGGTGCGGGCTGCAATACCTTCAGCGTACTCAGCGTCTGCACTGGCAAAACCGGATGATGTACACCAAGCCTTGTTTGCCCGCTTCGCTCAAGTGCGAGGTCGAGTTGCGCCAGCCACGGACTAACCGGGTTATGCTCGCCTTGTAATTGCCCCTGCCATGACAACACGATCTCAGAATTCGATAACAGCAGCTCGGTAAAGTCGCGCAGCTGTTGCTGCTGCCTTTGCTCTCGGGTAATCAGACCACATTCACGCCGTACCGCATTGGTAAAAAACAAAACCTCCTGGGCTTGCGATGGCAAATGCGCAGCATCTGCACCGACTAGTAACACCGCGTCGAACCGTCGTAAGCGTGCGCCATTCAGCGGCAGCATAAAAACACGCTTATCGTTCCGGCTATGGATGTAAGGTGCATTTTCAAATTGCAGATTGACGAAAGCCCGCCATTCAGAAAAAGAAAACGGTGCCGCCATATGCTGACAATCTTCGACTAAGGCCTGTAACAAGTTAATAATCTGTGAGCCAGCAGCATCAACTACCAGATTCGTATGAATACCAAGCTCATACAGCATTTGCAACGTGCTCTTACTCCACTCAGATAATTTTTTTCGTCCGCTAAACTGATTTGCCTGACGAGCCAGAATCGCAATCCATTGGCGCGCGTCTGGCTTAGATTCAAGCAAGGACAGCATCGAGTCCCAACCGCCCAAAACATTCGCCCGGCGCAAGCTCAGCTCAATTTGCATGACCAAATCTGACTTGTCGATGGCACTGTCGAGAGAAGCCGGAATTGGCAGATAAGGGGATTTCAGTAAGTCGATTAAGGCCATCGTATCGGCTTTAGTCACAACGACTTCAAACCAGGCCGCCATCGCCGCAGCTGCACGGGTCGTCGATAATTTCCACCCGGTTTCATCAGCAACGAACACTTTTGCACGCTCCAGCAATGCCCTGATACGACGAGCAACTGCCCTGTCCTGCGCGATGACAGCAATGCTCTGACGTCCGGCAAGCAGCCAGTCCACGATGGTTTGGGCGCCCTGCTGCGCCTCGTCTTCGAGTGAGGCGGCCTCACATAAACGAATATGTGACATTGCCGCTGGTTCTAATAAAAATTGCTGCTGCCCCTGATGAATTTCATCTAACAAATTCGGCCAGGCAGTAGCGTAAATTGCTGGCAGGCTGACAGAGCGCCAGTCCAGCAAAATCGTCATGAGTTTTTTCTTTTTTGCATAAGCATCAAGAAATGCCTTTTCCATCACATTCGGTGCGGTTGGGCTAATCCATACCAACGGCTCTTGTGCCTGTTGTGCAATACGCATCCACTGATGATGTCCGTGCACGATCGCATCGCGCTCATCTAGCTGACTCTGCCAGATTGTCCATACCAGCTGCGCTTCTTCAGACAAGATTTTTTGGCTGGGTTGCGGTAGCTGTGCCAACGCCGTATGCCAGCGCTGCATCGCACCGTCTTTGTCTGATTGCACCGCAGGCAACAACGCCTGTGTCAATTCATCAGAGAGATTAAGTAAAGTTTGCGCCAGTGGCAGCAAATCCGTATTACGCCGGGCGGTAAATAATTTTTTCAGCCAGGCATGCTGTCGCAACTCGGCATACAAACCCATCAAACGCTCACTCGATGCACTGACTTTCGGTACTTCTTGAGGGGGTAGCATTTCGACCCAGGCGAACATGGTATTGATGCGCGGCGGGATAAAATTAGCATGCAATTCTTGGCTCAGCGCTTTCAAAAATAACTGCGCATGTTCAAAGGTCGGCACCACGACCCGCACCGATGAAAAATCAAGCGGCGATACAATAGCCCAATCCGATGAACGCAACTCTTGCAAGAACGTAGTGGCAGCCTGCTGCCAGAAGTCAGCTGATGCAGGAATCAATTCGTGGATATTACGCATGGCACCAAGGCAGAGGTTGAGAGTAAGGCATTGAACATGGATTAAAAGAGCACAATGAGAGATACATGTGTTATCAGAAAATTTGCCTGATGGACAAGCATTTTATGCGAGAGCGAATACAATTTGAGGGCTGGATGACACTTTTCTAAAAAATAGGTTATTATTTGACGCATAGTTTGCTACTAGACACCACTGAATCCATTGCTGCATCATTCAAAAACGATGAGCACCATTGAATTTGCACAGATCGCCTCCAGATTCACATTGTTATACCGGATGCGTCATCGTCGCAATGTAGATCACATATCCTACAAACCGATTTCAGATTAAACTCCTGTGGCGCTGTACCCCCTTAATTTTTCCCTCGAATGAGGATTCCATGAGCGAAAACATCAAATATGTAAGCGATGCTTCCTTCGAAGCAGACGTACTGAATTCCGACAAACCAGTCTTGGTTGACTTCTGGGCAGAGTGGTGTGGTCCTTGCAAAATGATCGCCCCGATACTCGAAGAAGTAGCGAAAGAATATGACGGCAAGATCGTAATTGCGAAGATGGACGTCGATGCGAACCAGGCTATTCCTGCCAAATTCGGTATCCGTGGCATTCCTACACTGATCCTGTTCAAAAACGGCGCGGCAGCGGCACAAAAAGTCGGCGCGCTGGCAAAAGGTCAACTTACCTCTTTTATTGATAGCAATATCTAATATATTCAAGGTAGAATACGGCGAATCAAGGGCGGTGCTACGGTACCGTCCAATTAGCAAAATTAGCCGCATTGAATTGAACTGCTGTTGTACACGCAGTTAGCAATCTAAAAAAATTAAAATTTGACTCTGCATATCAGCAGAAACATCCAAAATATCATCCTGTAGTTCACCTCTGTTCACTCCCCCACCTACCTATCCCATCCCGGGACACTCAACATGCACTTATCAGAATTAAAGGCGTTACACGTCTCAGCCTTGCTAGAAATGGCCATTGGTCTAGACATTGACAACGCAGCACGGATGCGCAAACAAGAACTCATGTTCGCCATTCTTAAAAAACGCGCCAAATCCGGCGAACAAATTTTTGGCGATGGCGCTCTCGAAGTATTGCCTGACGGCTTTGGCTTCCTGCGCTCGCCCGATGCCAGCTACATGGCGTCCACTGACGATATCTATATTTCACCCTCGCAAATCCGTCGCTTCAACCTGCACACAGGGGATTCGATCGAAGGTGAAGTCCGTACACCAAAAGACGGCGAACGCTATTTCGCGCTAGTAAAAGTCGACAAGGTCAATGGCGAATCGCCAGAAGCCTCGAAACATCGTATCCTGTTTGAAAACTTAACACCGCTGCACCCGAACAAGCCTTTGCAGCTTGAGCGCGAGATGCGCGGTGAAGAAAATACGACTGGCCGCATCATTGATATGATTGCGCCAATCGGTAAAGGCCAGCGCGGCTTATTGGTCGCCTCGCCAAAATCTGGTAAGTCCGTGATGCTGCAACATATCGCTCATGCAATTACCACCAATCATCCCGATATCACGCTGATCGTTTTGCTGATCGACGAACGCCCTGAAGAAGTCACCGAAATGCAACGCAGTGTGCGTGGTGAAGTCGTCGCCTCTACTTTTGACGAACCTGCAACGCGTCACGTACAGGTCGCCGAGATGGTGCTAGAAAAAGCCAAGCGCCTTGTCGAAATGAAAAAAGATGTGGTTATTTTGCTCGACTCGATCACCCGTCTGGCACGCGCCTACAACACGGTCATCCCAGCCTCCGGCAAGGTATTGACTGGTGGCGTTGATGCAAATGCACTGCAACGTCCAAAACGCTTCTTCGGCGCCGCACGTAACGTAGAAGAAGGCGGATCCCTGACGATTATCGCTACTGCACTGATCGAAACCGGTAGCCGCATGGATGATGTGATTTATGAAGAATTCAAAGGCACGGGCAATATGGAAGTCCATCTCGAGCGCCGTCTGGCCGAGAAACGCACTTACCCAGCAATCAATCTGAACAAATCCGGCACACGCCGCGAAGAGTTGCTGATCAAGCCGGATCAATTGCAAAAAATCTGGATCCTGCGCAAGCTGCTGTATAGCATGGACGAAATTGAAGCGATGGAATTCATCCTCGATAAAATGAAGGCAACCAAAAACAACGCAGAGTTTTTTGAAATGATGCGTCGTGGCGGTTAAAACAGCGTAACTGCTGCAAGGTGGATGAGCGAGGCAAAGTTACTCTTTATCGCTACCACTAGCCTGATGAGCCATCTGTACAGATGGCTCTTTTTATTTGCGTCGCTATTATTTATGCCGTGATTATTTCTACCGCAATTATTTTTGCGGCGATTTTTTATGCCGTGATTTTATGCCGATGGCAAATGACGACACAGCTGTTCAAACCAGCCCGCCTGTTCAGCCCGCCGGATCCACCAGTTTAGCGCCGCGCCCGACTCACCACTGCGCCAGGCAAGATAAATCGTTTCCTCTGCCTTTGGTTCCTCGACTTGCTTCTCAATCAAGCGCCCGGCCTGAATCGCCTCACGGGCGCAAAATTCCGGTAAAAATCCAAAGCCTATCCCCGCTAGCTGAAAATCCAGTTTGGCACGCATGGTAGGCACGGTAATCGCGTCCTGACCAAACAACACACCGACCGTCCGCGCAGGTAATAAATGGGCAGAATCTGCAACAGTCACCGCACGATATTGCTGGAGGTCTGACTTGCTTAATACCGATGCCTTATCCGCAAATGGATGATCAGGCGACACCGCAAACACAAACGGAATTTTACCAATCGCTTTCGCAGAATAACCACCACCCGATGGTCCCTCGCCAGCAGCACCCAGCAGAATATCGACCCGACCATCCAGCAAGGCTTCCCAAGTGCCGGACAACGCTTCTTGGACGATACGCAGACGCGTCTGGTTAGCGACATCACAGAATGCCAGGATGTCATCCTTCAAGACGATGGGAGAAAACAAAGAGTCCATACCAATCGTTAATTCGGTCTCCCAGCCAGTTGCAACGCGCTGCACTCTACGCTCTAGATCACTGGCCGCCTTGAGTAAATATCGCCCTTCTTTTAGCAACTCTTTTCCCGCCAGAGTCAGTGTGACTTTCGGCCCAAGCCGCTCAAACATCTGCACCCCTAACTCCTCCTCCAGCTTGGCAACGGTATAGGAAATCGTCGATGGTACGCGAAACATCTCCTTGCCTGCTGCTGCGAACGACCCCCGACGGTCAATCGCATCCATGATTTGCAAGGCATCCAGGCTGATTTTTAACATACGCACTCCTTGTTATGGATTCGATTTTTGATTATTTTTGCATAAAATTTAATCATCGATTTTTTCGATTATATGAATGTAAATTTTCCGTTTTTCATTTAAATAATACAACACTATACTGCAAGACATCGAAGGAAAATCAGTAAATAAAGGCAATTCTTAACTTCGATTAAATCGACTATACAACTTAATCAAGGAAATATCATGCTAACTATTCGTAAAAGTGCTGATCGCGGCGATGCCAACCACGGCTGGTTAAAATCCAAACACTCATTTTCGTTTGCTGAGTATTTTGATGAACAACACATGGGGTTCGGACCGTTGCGCGTGATTAATGAGGATCGCGTTGAAGCTGGTCGTGGTTTTGGCACACATGGCCATCGTGATATGGAAATCATTTCGTACGTCCTTGATGGCGAACTCGCTCACAAAGACAGCATGGGCACCGGCTCGGTGATCCGTTACGGCGATGTACAACGTATGAGTGCAGGCAGTGGCGTGCGCCATAGCGAGTTCAATCACTCATCATCGAATCCGGTTCACTTTTTACAAATCTGGATAGAGCCGAACGTGAAAGGCATCGCGCCAAGCTATGAAGAAAAACACTTTGACACCGCATCAAAGCAAGGCGCATTACGTTTAATCGCCTCACCCGATGGCCGCGACAACTCTGTTTTAATTCATCAGGATGCCTCTATTTTTGCGGTGATTCTCAATGGCGATGAACAAGCCACACAGCCGCTGGCAGCGGGGCGGCTTGGCTACGTGTACGTTGCAAAAGGTCAATTACTGGTCAATGGTTTGTTGCTAGAAACCGGTGACGCCTTAAAAATCAGCGATGAGACTGCCATCACATTGAGTCAGGCAACACAGGCAGAAGTGCTGGTGTTTGATCTGCCAGTGCATTAAGTGAAGTCATAGCGCCATCCTTCCAGTCGATCTATATCCAAGAAGGATGGCATCTTGATGCAGGCGGATGACAATTCAAGTCAACTAAAGAGTCACGATATGTCCGACGAAACTTGTACTCTGGCAGCGCATACGAAGACACTGAGTTTGCCAGAGCTTGCCATCACCCATGCACGTCACCAATCGCCTGAGCCTCACATCATCCGGATTCCGCGTAGCGACCATCATTCTGTGATCGTCCAACTGGAAGACTTTCGGTCACATAAATTGTGGCGCGGCGAACAATTAATCTATCAGGGCAGCCACGCCAAAGGTATGGTCGCGATCACCCACTTGCAAGATGACTGGCGCTGCCAGCATCTCAGCAGCTACAACAATCTGCGCATCACCATTCCTGCAAATACGCTGGATCAGTTAACCAATGATATCGGACAAAAACGTATCCACCGGCTTGAAGAAATGCGCGGATACGATGCAACCATCTATCATTTAGCACAATTGTTTTTACCGATACTGGAACAGCCAGATAGTCGCAATCAGTTGTTAACCGACCATGTGACGCAAGCTTTTTTGAGTCATCTCGTACAGAGTTACGGAAATGGACACCATGAAAAACCACGCGGCGGCGGTCTGGCGCATTGGCAGGAACGCCGGGCAAAAGAATTTATGGCAGCACACCTGGCACGTGGAATCTCTCTTGAAGAAGTAGCCCGTCACTGCGGCTTGTCTCGGGCACATTTTTCACGAGGATTCAAACAAAATACCGGCGTCATGGCCCACACTTGGCTGCACCAGCTACGCATCAATAAAGCCAAACATATGCTGGTTCAACCAGATTATTCTCTTCCAACGATCGCATTGGAATGTGGCTTTGCCGATCAAAGCCATTTAACCAGAGCATTTAAAAAAGCAACGGGCGCACCGCCGGGTACGTGGCGCAAGCTTCAACTCTAAAGCAATGGAAAAAGCTGCTGATATCCCCCAAGCCTACTTTTTTTCATCTGGAGGTGCGGGCAAAGAGCCGAGTGCACGACGTAACCCGCCATGTGCAATGGCAATTTGGGGCGCATCATGCAGCATCGCCAGATAACGCTGACGAAAATCGGCGTCACTCGCCGCACGTGGCCCGATCAATTGCTCCAAGGCCAGGCGAAATGCCGTCGCTGTAGCCGCATCGACAGGCAACTCATCATCGAGACGCTCATCGAGCTCCACCATCATGCCAGATAGCTTTTGCAACCAAGCAAAATGCGGATGATTCGTCACCAGACTTAAGTGCTCCAGCGGGCTAGAGACCACGCCATAATATTGCGTCTCCACTTCGATCATTAATTTATGCAAAACGCGTAATGCCTTCACAAGCGGAAGAAAATCTCCACGCCAGTCACGATCTTCTGATGATGTCATACGCATCTCTTTCCTAGTTTAGTGGCGTCGCAAGCAGATCGTATTCAACGATCATCTCCGGATGTTTATTCATCAATAGAAACAGGAAAAACATATACTCCCCTATTTATCAATAGAAATATATCCTATACCGCACTATTTATGGCAATCTTATTTATATACTCATCAGGAGTATATTTCATAACGCCAATTTATTATCCAATCTGTCTGCCTGTTATCCGATATCCGTAACTGGTCTGTTTTCCATCAGCACCAATCCAGCCAGTATCGATATCGGCAATAGCAGCGCCCAGAATCCCGTCAGCAAATACGTATACGCTGCAATGATCGCTCCAATACCAAACGCCAGCACGGGCCAGATAAATTTGCCGCATCGCGCACGTGTCGCCGTATCGGCAGCGCCTCGCGCGATATCTACCGCATCGATCACAATTTGCGTGACGTTTCCCGTCATCAAGGAGGTCGGTGCCAATTGCGGCATGAGCAACCGGGCATTCGCGCTGTGCACCCCCATCGCAATCGCACCAGACATACCCGCGCAAATTGCCAAAGGCGTCTGTACGACACCAACGGGTGACGCCAATATACCCAACAGCATAAAGCTAATCAAAAAGACCAACTGCAATACCAGCGCCAACTGCAAGGCTGGTCGCTGACGCCGCTCCATCGCTGCGATGAACAGTCGTGCAACGACAACACCACCGATGAACGCCGGAAACGCCAGGAATTTGATCAGCAATGATCCCGCACCCGATCCGCTCGACATCTGGCTCAAGCCGGCACCAATCAATACAAAGTTGCCGGTCACATGTGCAGTAAATAATCCAAACAAAGCGACAAAACCCAACGTGTCAACATAGCCGGCTAAAAATCCCAGGCCGACGCCTTGTATCGTCGCTTTACGGGTTGGTGTCATACGGACTCACTATCGTTCAATAGAAAAAATTTTTACTGTAAATTTGCCCGGACCAGATACAGCAATCGTGGTAAATACGATCATCAATAACCAACCAAACTGTCCTTGTTCAATACTCCAGTCGGCATGAACTAGCAGCATGGATACCAATAACAAAAATAACAGCGGCAGACAAGCTAGTCGGGTCCATAGTCCAAGAAAAATAAACAATGGGCACACGATCTCTGCGAACAAGGCGCATAACAAAGTTAGCGTTGTACCAAAGTGCAACGGATCATCGATGTGTTGCAATTCCGTCTGCCAGTGGAATAGCTTAGGCAAGCCATGAACATACAACACCAATAAAGCGCTACTGATACGCAAAAAGAGCAAACCAAAGTCATCTGTTTGCCACAATGTCGGCAGCGTTAATTTAATCATGTGTTTTATACGTATTCAATGGGAAAAATTAGAAACACAGCTGTAGTGACTAGTCAAAATGCAAAACAACTGCATCCCAACGCCCCCCAGAATCCACCGTGATCCGAAACTGGCATAGAGGATCGACGCGCAACATCATGCGCATGTCCATGCACACCGCATGCGCTGGCGCATTGGTGCGGTAACGCAAAAGTACGATGATGTCCTGGCACTTGCTTAACCGGTGACCAGTCGGGCAGAACTGGAATCGCTGGCGGTGCGTGTGAAGTAAACTCTGCCGTTGCATAGACGATCTGACCACCCACTATCGTCAAGACCGATTCCAACGATTTGATACTGTCTTCATCAATGCTAAAAAAGTCAGCACTGAGCACGGCCAGATCGGCCAGCTGCCCCATCGCAATTCGACCTTTTTTACCTTGCTCACTAGAGAACCAGGCACTGCCAACGGTCCATAATTCCAGCGCAGTCTCACGCGGCAATACCGTGCTGTGATCATATAAACGAAGGCCGCCGACGGTACGCCCTGACACCAGCCAATATAAGGCGGTCCATGGGTTATAGCTTGCCACACGCGTCGCATCAGTACCTCCACCAACAGGAATACCGGCCTCCAACATGCGCGCAATCGGTGGTGTTTGTTTAGCCGCATCTGAGCCGTAGCGATCAACAAAATATTCACCCTGAAACGCCATCCGGTGCTGGATTGCGATGCCACCACCGAGCGCCCGGACACGATCAATATTGTGCAAAGAAATTGTCTCAGCGTGATCAAACATCCAGTGCAAACCGTCGAAGGGGATCTCACGATTGACCTTCTCAAATACATTCAGCATGCGGCTGATCGACTCATCATAGGTCGCATGTAAACGAAATGGCCAGCGTTTTGACACCAGATGCCGGACAACGGCTTCTAGTTCATCCTCCATCCCGGGCGCGAGATCAGGGCGGGGCTGTAAAAAATCTTCAAAATCCGCCGCCGAAAAGACTAGCATTTCACCTGCACCGTTATGCCGGTAGAAGTCGTCACCCTGACCCGGCGTGACCATCTCGGTCCATTTTTTAAAGTCCTGCAGCTCTTCCCCTTTTTTTTGCGTGAACAAATTGTAGGCAATCCGTATCGTCAATTGCTTATCACGCGCCAGTTGATCAACTACCGCATAGTCCTCGGGAAAATTTTGAAAACCACCACCAGCGTCAATCGCGCTGGTCACACCGAGCCGGTTT
This sequence comes from Undibacterium sp. Rencai35W, assembly GCF_049340185.1. NCBI lineage: Bacteria > Pseudomonadati > Pseudomonadota > Betaproteobacteria > Burkholderiales > Oxalobacteraceae > Undibacterium > Undibacterium sp. Rencai35W. The sequence continues at coordinate 48,145 of NZ_JBMPPC010000006.1, read as the reverse complement.
AATTCACGCATAAACTGGCGGGTCGAATTGACTTGCAGCTCACGCGGCAAGGCCGGACCTTTCGCCAGAGTCGCATATAAAATCATGGCATTCGGTTTCGCAATCAACAATCCCGTGGGGTTGCCAGCCGCATCGCGCTGGATCTCACCACCAGGTGGATTGGGTGTGTCTTTGGTATAGCCAACCACACGCAGTGCAGCAGCATTGAGTAGTGCTCTATCGTATAAATGCAGCACAAATACCGGCGTATCCGGCGCCGCTGCGTTGATCTCCTCCAGCGTAGGCATACGTTTCTCTGCAAACTGAAATTCTGTCCAGCCACCGACTACACGTACCCATTGAGGATGCGGTGTGCGATCCGCCTGCTGCTTCAACATTCTCAATGCATCGGCTAACGAAGGCACGCCCTCCCAACGCAACTCCAGGTTGTAATTGAGGCCGCCGCGTATCAGGTGCAGGTGTGAATCGTTCAATCCCGGAATCGCAGTGCGCCCCTGCAAATCAATAATCCGAGTCACGCTACCACGATGGCGCATGACCTCATCGGCATCACCAACAGCAATAAATTTTCCGCCTGCAATCGCTACAGCATCTGCTCGTGGATGCGTTTTATCGACTGTATGAAAACGGCCATTGAGTAAAATCAGATCAGCATCCATGTGGTCTCCTATCAATTCACTATCGTGTGGCAAGGCTAACTCAACGTATCGTTATTTAGCTTTGCCTGATTATCTGGCGCAAGAGTATCCGTGGCGGATATCACACCAGTGATTTTCGGCAAACACTCCTGATGCAACCACACTGCATTGACCGGCTCCTTATTCAGCAGCCGCTTGGCAAAAGGCACGACTTGCTCACCGACCAGCATGCCCAGCAAACCGAGTAAAGCAACAATCGGAGGTGCCGGCGACTTCACGTTGAGTAAGGCATAAATAATCCCCACCAAAATCCCAGTGGCGATCGCGACAAGATATATTTTCATCGCCGTATCTATCCAGGTACTTTACGACTTTGCGGCATCTTATGCACCATGGTTTTGGCATATTCCACACCGACCGCATAAGCACCAGAATGCTCTTGTACAATACCGATGGTACCGTCATAGGTCTCTTTACGTGCCCAGTCTCTCTGCATCTCCAGCAAGAATTGTTGCCAGGTCACCGGTACAGCACCTGCTTGTATCAGACGTTGCACAGAAAAATTATGTGCCGAAACAGAAGTCCCGCCGGAGGCATCTTCGACGAAATACACTTCGTACCCATCGGCCATAGCTTCCAGCGCCGGGAAGTTCAGGCATACCTCAGTCCACAAAGCGGCGATGACGAGTTTTTTGCGGCCAATACGCTTCACTTCCGCCTTCACCTCTGCAGAATCCCAAGTGTTCATACTAGTACGCTCGTAAATTTTTTGACCTGGAAAAACATCCAGTAATTCTGGCCAGATATAGCCAGAAAAACCCTCGGTCTCTACCGACGTCAAAATCGTGGGTATCTTGAATAGCTTGGCAGCCTTGGCTAAACCGACGACATTATTTTTCAATAGCTGACGATCAATATTCGAGACGCCAAACGTCATTTGTGGTTGGTGATCAATCAGGATCAGGGTGCAGTTTTCCGGGGTGAGTAATTCATGCTTAGGATTTGACATTTTTGCTCCAAAAAAGGGAAGAGATCAAGAGGTGGAACTGAATGAATCAGCGTTCCATGTAGCGATACCGACATGCCCTTGCAGCTTGCCGGCATCGAATGACGACGTCTTGTCTGAACGTGCTTTTTTTGAAGATTTGTGCGGCGATATCTATGCCGCACAGGACATAGAACATCCCGATTATTTTTTAGTCAAAAACCGGATCAGTGCAAGAAGCGGAAACGTAGCTCCGGCGGTAGCAATCCACTCCCATCCACCATTCGCATACAGAAGTCCGGCAATACTAGAACCGATAGCACCACCGACGAAGATACTGGTCATATAAATTGCATTCAAGCGACCGCGGCTAGCCGCATCCAGCGCATAAATTTCACGCTGCCCAAGCACCATATTCATCTGCACACAGAAATCCAGAAGTATCCCTGTGACGACCAGACCCAGCACTCCGAATGGCTGATGGATCAAATTGGGGAGAAAGCTCAGAGTGGCAAAACTCATCGCAAACAAGCTGGCAATGCGGGTGTGCCCAGCGTCAGCCAACCGACCACTGATCGGCGCTGCCACAGCGCCGATTGCGCCAACTAAAGCAAACAAGGCAATCTGTGTCTGTGAATAATGGTAATGACGTGCCAACTCTAGTGGTACCGACGTCCAGAACAGGCTGAATGAGGCAAACATACCGGCCTGGTATACAGCTCGCTGACGCAATACCGGCATTGTTTTGACGAGGGTGAGAAGCGAACGCAATAAACCAGCATACGTGGCCTTGTGGTCAGGCTGGCGCGTTGGGATGATCATCCAGAATAACAGGGTCATTCCCGTCATTACCAATGCCGCCATCACGAAGACGGCGCGCCACCCAAAATGATCCGCAATCACACTGGACAAAGGTCTAGCCAGTAAAATACCAAGCAACAATCCACCCATAATGCTGCCGACTGTACGACCGCGAGTCGCCTCGGGAGCCAGATGTGCGGCAAGAGGAATCAAAATTTGAACAGAGACTGAACTAAATCCAATAAGTAAAGATACCGCTAAAAACACATTTACCTGATGTACCATCGCCGCAGCGGTCAGACTCGCGATAGATACGACCGCCGTGAACATCATCAGACGGCGACTTTCCACCAGATCAGTCAATGGCACCAGAAAAAATAAACCTAATGCGTAACCGATTTGCGTCAGCGAAACAATCAGACTGGCAACGGCTGACGACATACCAATATCACTGGCAATCAATTCAATAATCGGTTGCGCATAATAAATATTCGCCACAATCGCGCCACAGCAAAAAGCAAAAAAAATCACCATGCCACGCGAGAGGCCTGCGACGGGCGCAGAAGCAAGTACCTGTACTTGAGTCATCATAGAAACACCTTTAAAAGTAAATTTTGACATAGCCATCATAAGCATTGCAAAATAATCTGAGAATAGACTCAATTTGCAATTGAGCTTTGCAATCAACGCAAAGGTAAATAATGGATAAACTGCATGCAATCCGGGCTTTTATCGAAGTGACGAGTACAGGCGGCTTCTCTAAAGCCGCACGTAACATGGGCCTTGCTACTTCGTCGCTGACACGACTGCTGGACGCCTTAGAAGAATCTCTGGGCACGGCTCTTTTGACGAGAACAACACGCCACGTCACACTAACCGATGCAGGAGCAACCTACCTTGAACAGGTGAGTAGAATTCTTGGGGATTTAACGCAGGCGGATGACAGTGTCGCGGATAACCAGAGCGAACCTATCGGCAACTTAAGAGTCTCTGTACCCGTCACGTTTGGGCGATTGTGCTTGTCCCCGTTCTTCGCGAATTTTTTACAAACTTATCCGCGAGTATCCCTTGATATCGTTGTGTCCGACACGTACTGCGATCTTGCCAAAGACCATATTGACGTCGCCATTCGAATAGGCGCACCAGAAATTGATCCCAATCTCATCGTGAGGCGACTTGCGATCAATCAGCGATTCATCGTCACCAGCAAAGTTTACGCTGACCGCAACGGGATACCACACCATCCTAATGAGTTAGCGTCCCACGAATGTGTGCGCTTCAGTTACGGCAATGGCAGGCAATATTGGAACTTCCAAAAAAAGACGCGCAAAATACAGGTAGAAATCAAAGGCCGCTTGCTTGCAAACAGCTTAGACACCTTGCATGAGGCAGTCCGAAAAGGCGTGGGCATCGCCTTGCTGCCAGAGTGGCTGATATCAGACGAGATCAGCGCGGGAACAATGATACGTTTGTTTGACGACTGGAAAATTTCACCGCAGGCTGAAGAAGCCTATGTATATGCAGCTTACCTGCAGAATCGTCGTTTTTCGAGAAAGACGAGTGTATTCATCGAACAAATTGAACGCTATCTGAAGAGTCATGTTCTTAATGGCTGAATTCTTGTATCGTCATATTGTTATATCGCCATACCGATAAACTCTGTCTAGCGTAGCTCGACGAGAACGTAAAAATTATCTCCAGACACTCCATTTCGAATTAGCTCGAACTTGCTTGCCTGTGATGGTTCCCAAATGAGCTGCAACAATAGAAGACAACGCCTCATCAGTATTTTTACAAATGGGTAGATGTCGTCCACCTGATAAACGTACGATAACTGCCCACTACTCATGACGCTTTCCAGTTCGCCAATGCTCTACATCAATTGATTGAATTGAATCAAATCTGGCGAGAATTTGTCTGGGTGAAGAAATTAATTGAGTTTTTCTATCTACGATAATTGTAGACGTATTTACCTCAAGCACTAACCGATCTGAGCTTGCCGACAAAATATCGGTTCGGGCGAATATCACAAAAAGGTTGCCAAATATAAGGGTAAAAAAAGTCGATATTTTTTCGATCATATTTCTTAGTTACTGTTTCCTCCAAAAAATTGATGCGGGGCTTATTTATATTTGAAGAGCAATTTATATTTTGATCTGACGGAGAAAACAAAAAAACTACTTAGCATTTTTATTGATGTCTCCTTGCCTAAACGCGACGGGCCTCAGCGCGGCTTACCTCAACCGCAAACCCAGCGCAGAACAAACATGTTCATGCAATACCTCTGGTTTCATATCTACCCCATGTGGCAAATCCCGTACACTCAGGTGATGCATTTTTTGTGTGGCCGACGGCATTAGTTCTGCATGTGGCGCTCCAGGGGTTGCGGCGGCGGGGATATGCATTGCAACGATGACGCCGTTTTCGCTGAGTACCGTGAGTTTGTCTGAGTAGATCATTGCCATGTCCCCACGTCGACGACAAAACTGGCGGCGACATTGCTGTTATTAAAAATATCTGCGGTATAGACAGCGGCATCAACAGCGTTGTCGCCTGCGCCAACAGTACGATAAAAGCGACCATTGCCTTGAACGATCAGTTCACCGTGAAAAGTATCTTGTGGATTGGCAGTGGCGATGGCTGGACCGATGTCGGTAATACCGGTGGTGGGCCAAGCATAACCAAACTTAACCGTTTGTCCTGCGTTGACCCAAAAAAGTCCCCCTACTGCGCGAAACATTGCCATGACTATTCTCCTCGATTGAAGTAGTTTTACCTACGACGGGTTCAGGTCCACAGAGCAATCAGGATGCGATAGCAGCGCAGACTCAATCTGACTTAGTGCTTTATGCAGCAATATCAAGACAACGCGAGCCCCTATCTGTGATGACTAGCGGTACCACGTTGCCTTACGAGAGCCGAGCTGCTCAGCACTCAACTCAGTGTAGTCTTAGTTGTCAAAAATGTCACGAATCGATTTGGCCATTTTGTCTAAAAGTTGACCAGTCACCTCGCCCCCCCACCTCTGAGAAAGAAAAAATGCCCGCGAAATAGCGGGCATTCACCAGGAACACAAACGTTTACCGGAGTTACTGTAGTTGCGTCTGGATTGCTGTACCTTGTCGTATGGTTTTGGTGACCGGTGTTTTTTCGCAGATCTCGGCTAGGCGAGTACGTTGCTCCGGGGAGAGCGTTTCTCCAAAAGCGATGGTGCGTTCTATGGTTTCTACGCCCTGATCATCACGGGAAAAGCGGGCATCTACTTTAATGCTGCCGAGTTGCCATCCCTTTTTGTCTGCATACATACGCAGGGTCAGCGAAGTGCAGGATGCCAGCGCAGCTAGCAGCAGCTCATAGGGTGCGGGACCGGTGTCTTTACCGCCGTTATTCTCAGGTTCATCCGACGTCAGCCGGTGAGTGCGCGCGCGTATCTCCTGAGCGTAACCTGATGTGTTGTGTAGATGGACGGTTGCCATGTGCTCTCCATGAAGTTGATATGTGTAATCTGATGCAAACTATTGATGGATTGTAGAAAGATTCGCCGGTACTCACAAGCATTCGCTATCAGCAGACGGGTGGAATTTCATCTGCCATACGTGTGCGACTCATCAACAGAAACTATCGTCGCAATTAAAAAAATACACGCAAAAAAAAGAAGAGCGAAACTGGCATGCAGATTCGCTCCTCATTTTTGCTACTGCGTGACGCCGATTTTTCTAGAGTCGCATGTCGCTTTTATTAAGCATACTCACCATAGTATATTTTACTACCCATATAAACAGTGCGCATTCATGCCAATTTAAGGACATACTCCCCTATTTTTGAATTTATTTCGCGGCCAGACTCGGTGGTTTATCCCAGCCGCTACCAACTGCTTTATAAATACTGACGACGGCAGCCAGATGGGCGCGTTTGGTATCGATCAGGCCTGACTCGGCCTGCAACAGATCCCGCTGGGCACTCAGTACGTCGAGATAGCCGCTGTACCCGTTCTTGTAACGCAACTCCGCGAGACGCAACGAATCTTTTAAGGCAACGACGCGGCGATTACCCGCAGCATACATTTGCTCATTGGCGCTGGTATTAATCAAGGCATCATGCACATCGCGGAACGCCCCTTGCACACTTTGGACATACTGCGCCAAGGCTTGCGTTTTGCGAGCTTCGGCACCTGAGACAACCGCACCGATGGCGCCAGCGCGGAATACCGGTTGCGCTAAGTTCGCACCGAGATTCCACAGCAAAGAAGCCGGGTTAAACAGGTCTTGAAATACCTTGGATTCGTCTCCGTAAGTCGTGGTCAATTTCAGGCTAGGGAAATACTGCGCCTTCGCCTGACCGATATCGGCATTTGCCGCAACCAAGGTCTGTTCCGCCGCAATAATGTCGGGACGACGATTCAGCAAGTCCGACGGCAAATCAGCGGGAACGCTGAGTTGCTGGTAAATACGGTCAATGCTGTTGCCACGAGGGATATCCGGATTGGCAATCGCTGCCGGTGAACGACCGAGCAATACGGCAATCGCTGATTCCGTGTTTGCCAGCGCCTGCTTTGCTTGCGCCAGAGTGATCTCGGTTGCCGCTGCTTCGGCTTCTGCCTGATGCAAGTCCAGTTCACCAATGGATCCGGCGGAAAAACGCTTCTGTTGCAGACGCAGATTTTCCTGACGCGTTTTTAATGCAGAGTCTGCCAATGCAAGCTGTGCATCGTAGGCACGCAATGCAAAATAATTTTGCGCCAGATTGGAATACAAGCTACTGATCACGATACCGCGATTCGCCTCCTGGGACAGCAATCTGGCGCGTGCCGCTTCGTCAGCGCGGCTGAGTTTGCCCCAGAAATCGAGCTCATAAGACGCGCTTAAGCTGGCCTGGTAATCCTTAGCAATCAGCGGTGAGCCAGACGGTAATTTGCCGGAATTCTGACTCGTCCGAGATTTGGTAGCAACCAGATTAGCGTCGACGGTCGGATAGCGACTGGAGTTGGCGGCAGTTGCTGTAGCACGCGCCTCTTCAACACGTCCGGCTGCTAGTACCAGATCCTGATTATGTGCGACCGCCTCATCCAGCAGGCTGTTCAGAACCGGGTCCTGGAACGATTTCCACCACGACAGCCATTCGACCGCTGCGACGGATTTGGAGGCATTCGCCGCCGTGGTCAAGGTCGCCGGGGTATCAAATGCAGGACGCTGATAGTCAGGCCCGACTGCGCCGCAACCCGCCAGCAGCAAGCCTGCAGCAATCGCAGTCAGTACCAGTCTGGATGTAGAGATGTTTGTAGTCATCATTGTAGTCATTACTTATTCCTTCACTTCTGCAACTGGTGCATTGTGCAAAATATGCACAGGATGCTCGAAGTCTGCTTCAGTAGTTTTAAACCGTTTATCGTTAATCAGTTTAAAGAACAGGGGGACGAAGAAAATCGCAAGGAAAGTTGCCGCCAGCATGCCGCCCAGAACACCGGTACCGAGCGACATCCGTGCCGCAGCGCCAGCACCGTGCGAGAACGCCAGCGGAACCACGCCCAGGATAAACGCAAGCGAGGTCATCAGAATCGGGCGGAAACGCAAGCGTGCCGATTCCAATACCGCGGCCACCGGCGCATAGCCTTCATGCACTTTCATCACCGCAAATTCCACGATCAAAATCGCATTTTTTGCAGACAAACCAAGCAGGGTCACAAGGCCAATCTGGAAGTACACGTCATTATTAAAGTGACGCAAATACACCGCCAGCAGAGCACCAAAGATACCGAAAGGCATTGCCAGCAAAACGGAGAATGGCAAAGACCATTTCTCATACTGTGCAGCCAGAATCAGGAAGATCATCAGAACACCGGCACCGATGGCGATACCTGCGGCATTGCTGGTACGTTTTTCCTGGAATGATGCACCGCCCCAGTCGTAGCCCATCTCCGTCGGCAAGACATTCTTCGCAGCACGTTCCATCGCGGCAATTGCCTGACCTGAGCTGTAACCTGGTTTAGCACCGCCCAGAATTTTGATCGATGGCAAAGCGTTGAAATGCTGGACTGAATCCGGACCAGTGATAAAGCGGATCGTTGTGAAAGCACGTACCGGTATCATCTGACCCGATGCGGAGCGTACATACATGCTGCCGATGTCGTCTGGCTTGGCGCGGAACTGCCCCTCTGCCTGCAACTGCACGGTATAGATACGACCGTTTTTGTTGAAGTCATTCACATAGTAGCTACCCATGGTCGCTGCCAGCGTATTGTAAATATCGGACAAGGCCACTCCCATCGCACGCGCTTTGTCGTTATCGACATCGACATACAACTGTGGTGAATTCGCTTGCCACAAAGTCTGCACACCTGCCAACTCTGGTTGTTTATTCGCCTCTGCCAGTAATGCAGGTAACAGTTCAGCCAAGCGTTTTACGCCGCCCTCGCCTTTGTTTTGCAAATAGAATTCAAAACCACCGGTTTGTCCCAAACCTTGAATCGCAGGAGGTGCGAAGAACAATGGCAGACCTTCTTTGATACGACCGGTTTTCATATACGCTTCACCAACCAATTGTTGCGCTGAGTGAGTGCGCTCTTCCCAAGGTTTGAGCGGGAAAAACATGGTTGCTGCAGAGGATTTCAAGCCACCGCCGCCGAGGAAATCCAGACCAACCAGCGCGAACGTTGTATCAATGTCCTTGTTAGTTTTCATAATTTCTTCAACCTGCTTGACCATCGCATCGGTACGAGCCAATGACGTACCTTCTGGCATGATGGCAGCACCAATGAAGTAACCCTGATCTTCATCCGGCACCAAACCACCTGGTACCGTTTTCCACAACACACCAGTGACGACCAGCATGCCGCCGAACACTAGCACGCCCAAGACAGCACGGCGCAGGAAGAAGGTCACGCCATTTGTATAATGTTTGGTCAGACGCAAGAAGGCGCCGTTAAACCAGGTGAAGAAACGATTGTGCTGCTCCGCACCCGGTTTGAGCAAAATCGCGCACAGTGCCGGTGTCAAAGTCAAGGCAACGATACCAGACAGAACGACCGCGATCGAAATTGTCACGGAAAACTGACGATACAATTCTCCCGCCAAACCACCGAGGAAAGCAATCGGACCAAACGCAGCAACCAGCACCAGGACAATCGCAATAACCGGACCAGTCACTTCGTGCATCGCCTCAATCGCCGCATCTTTTGGCGTCATGCCTTCTTCATTCATCAGGCGTTCGACGTTTTCCAACACAACAATCGCATCATCGACCACGATACCGATCGCCAGCACCATACCGAACAAGGTCAGTGTATTAATGCTATAACCCAGCAAATGCAAACCAGCCATCGTACCGATCAGAGAAACAGGAACAGCGAGCGTCGGGATGATGGTTGCGCGCCAGCTTTGCAGGAATAAATACACCACGATGAATACCAGCACCATCGCTTCGCCCAGAGTTTTTAGTACCTCGGCAATCGACTCGGTCACAAACGGTGTCGTATCGTACGGCGTCGCGTATTCCATACCTTCCGGGAATTTGGCCTTCAGATCCTGCAAAGTTTTTTCTAAGGCTTTGCGGGTATCCAGTGCATTCGCGCCAGTCTGCAAGAAGACACCGATATTCGCGGATGGATGACCATTCACACGACCATTCAGGTTGTAGTCTTTGGAGCCAAGCTCGATACGGGCAACATCTTTGACACGGATAGTGGCACCGCTCTTGTCGGTTTTTACGATGATATTGGCAAACTCAGATGGTTCCAGCAAACGACCTTTGGCAGTGACGGTCATCGTCAGCTCTTCGGTATTGTTTGGCGGTGCGCCTACTTTACCTGCTGCGTATTGGGCATTCTGTTCGGTAATCGCATTAGAAATATCGGCAACGGTAATACCTAGCTGTGCCATACGATCAGGACGCATCCAGATACGCATTGCATAATCTTTCGCACCAAAAATCTGAATATTGGTCGTGCCTGGAATACGTTTTAAGGCATCCAGTACGTTTTGCGTTGCATAGTTAGACAGGTATAAAGAGTCGTAACGGTTATCCGGCGAATACAGCGCAGCCACCACCAGGAAGTTCGATGAACTCTTGGAGACGGTCACACCCTGACGACGGACTTCTTGCGGCAACTTGGCATCCGCCTGACGTACGCGGTTGTTGACGTTGACGGCAGCGATGTCGAGGTCAGTGCCAACTTCAAAGGTAACGTTGATCGATACACGACCATCGGCAGATGAGGTCGAATCCATGTACAACATGTGTTCGACACCATTAATCTGCTCTTCTATCGGTGCAGCAACGGTACGCTCGACCACTTCGGCAGAAGCGCCCGGATAAACCGCGGTGACATTGACAACCGGAGGAGAAATCTCCGGGTAGCGCGAAATTGGCAAGATCCGCAAAGCGGCCAGGCCAGCCAGCACGATAATCAGCGACAGGACTGTCGCGAAAATCGGCCGGTTAATAAAGAATTTTGAAAACATGAATAGTCCTTGTGCCTCGTATTACGTATTGTTTGGGGGCTAAATGGGGCGCTTAGTTTTGTGCTGAGTTTTGTATTTACTTGCTTGCAGCGGAAGCGGCTTTAGCACTCGCAGATTCGGCAGCTGGCTTTGCACCTGGCGCAGCCTGAGGCATTGCTGGCGCCGGTGTTACGGCAGCCTGTGCAGTCAATGCAACTGGTGTAACGGTCATGCCAGGATCATGGGCTTTGATGAAACCATCGACCAGGACACGGTCACCCGCTTGCAGGCCTTTGGTTACAATCCATTCGCCGTTCGACCAGCCATCCAATTCAACAGGACGCGGTGCCAGCTTATTATCAGGCGATACCGTGAAGACGATTTTACCCATCGGGCTGTCGATAATTGCGCGTTGTGGCACGGCGATTGCAGCACTGCGGGTTGCACCATTCATGATCACCCGAACGAATTGACCTGGACGCAAATTGCCCTCCGGGTTAGGGATTTGTGCACGCGCATCAAAACCACCGGTTGCCGGATTGATCTTTTCGCTGGCAAAATTCATCTTGCCCGTCGTTGGATAAATGCTGCCGTCAGCCAGCTTCAGTCTGATATCAAATGCCAGACTACCATTCGTCGCACGCTTGCCAGGCAAAGCGATCTTGCCGCTATTCACGTCCTTGCTGAGTTTGAGATAATCCGCTTCGGTAACGCTGAAGTTCACATAAATCGGATCGGTCTGCACGATCGTGGTCAATAAACTATCGCTTTGCGTTACCAGGCTGCCGTTTGACTTATTCGCGACACCTGTTACACCGCTGATCGGTGCAACTACTTTGGTATAGCCAAGATTCAATTTGGCTTCATTCACTTGTGCACGGGATTGCTTGTAAGTTGCCTCAGCTGTTTCCAGACTTGATTTTGCATCGTCAAATTCTTTTTGACTGATCGCTTTTTCAGCCGCCAATGGCGTCAGGCGGGCAAACTCACGTTTTGCCTGGTTCAACTTGGCTTCTGTCACACCAGCCGCTGCTTCTGCGGATGCCAGTTGGGTCTGATATGTACCCGGGTCGATCTGGAACAATACGGAGCCGGCTTTTACGCGCGATCCTTCCTCATACACGCGATTTTCCAAAATACCGGAAATCCGTGCACGCACTTCTGTCTCGCGTGAGCCTGCAGTCTGACCGACGTATTCAAAATCCATTGCCAGATTTCTTGGCTGGACGGTGACGACATTGACTTCTGGTGGTGGCATGCCGCCGTGTCCTGCGGCGCTCGCATCTTGCTTGCCACAGGCTGACAATGTCAGTAACGGCAGGCTCAGCGCGGCAATGTGCCAGAGACGAATGGAAGAATTAGCTTGCATAGAAGTAACTGAATCAGCGGAAGTTGGGAACATTTTTTGGATCGCTTTAGAGAGGGCGGAATTAGGTGGACTCATGAAATTTTCTCTTTCGATAGGGAGCTCGGTGTGCTATTATATACATTCACGAATGTTTGTAAATGTTTGAAGCAAAAAATATTCTTGGCATCACAAGATAACAAAAAATACAAGAACAGGTGCAAGACCACCTGAATCTGCGTCGTCAGGAGAGATATTATGGTTAGAAAAACTAAAGAAGAAGCTCAGGAAACCTATAGTGCGCTGCTGGATGCGGCTGAAAAAGTATTTGCCGAAAAAGGCGTGACCAGTACGACATTAAATGATGTGGCCAGCGCAGCAGGCATGACGCGCGGCGCGATTTATTGGCACTTTAAGGATAAAAGCGCGCTCTTTCAAGCCATGTGCGATCGCGCCTTCTTGCCGATGGAAGCCTTGCTCAATGAAATTGTCTCCACACCGAGCAAAGATCCGCTGGCAAGCATCAAGCAACTATATCTACATTTTTTAAGACAAGTCACAGGTGACGAGCGCCAACGCAAAGTGTTCGATATTATTTTTCATCGTTGCGAAAAAAACAGCGATCTGGTTTTTTTCGATGCGGAGGACGAAAAGCGTGTTGAATGTCTTCACAAAGTTCAGGCCATCGTGACGCAGGCTGTTGATCAGGGCAATCTTCCGGCAAATACCGATACCTGGATCGTCATGCAAGCCATACATGCTTATGCCATGGGCATCGTTCATGAATGGTTGGAAGACACGTCAGCCTACTGCCTGATACAACATTCAGAGGCGATGATTGATATGTTCATGGCAGGACTGGTTGCACGCCCTCCCCTGAAAATAAGCACCTGAGCGAATTAGTCCGCCTGCTGGATCAGACTAACCTGGCAGTTTCCAGTCAAAACGAACTGCCAGCAGTCGCATTGCCGACGTCAGAACAATCCCCGAAAATACCGCCACGCTCTCGGACGCACCCAGCAAATTCAGCAGGAGATAGGCCCAGCAGCCGGCAAATGAACAGGTCGCATAAAGCTGACCGCGCCGGAACACCATGGGGATTTCATTACAAATCATGTCACGCAATACTCCGCCAAAGATGCCGGTAATAACCCCCATCATGACGCAAACGAAAATCGGCATTTGCGCCTCTTGCGCCAGAGATGCGCCGACCACACTAAACAAACCCAGACCCAGCGCATCCGCGTACAAAATCATTTTTTCCGTCACGACATGACGTAAATGACGGAGAAACGGTGTCGTAATCAATGCAAGAACAAAGATCATCAAAGGATATTCCTGGTGCTCAACCCAAAATAAAGGTCGCCGGTCCAGCAAGAGATCGCGCAAAGTGCCGCCGCCAAACGCAGTAATAAAGGCGACTGTAAATACGCCGACCAGATCCATCTTCTTGCGCCGGGCTTCGATAAAACCCGAACTGGCAAAAGCGATAATACCTGCCACTTCGACTGCATGAATCAGGGTGCTCATGCCTAAATGTATTGATGCCGCCACCGTATCTCCTATCGTTCTCAGGCTTTTGTCTTTATGCAGAATAGCGCAAACCCATGATTTTATTGTATAATCGCGGGCTGGCAATTCTGCCAAGAGTATATTTTTAATATCCGGCAAGTGATCAACAATCGGGTCAAGAGGCAAGTCGACCGCCGAAGTGATGATTGGCTACCAAAACTTTTTGAGGCAAGCATGAAAGACGGCATCCACCCAAATTATCGTGAAGTTTTGTTCCACGATGTTTCTAATGACTTCAAATTTGTTACACGTTCTACTATCCAGACACGTGACAAAATGGAATTTGAAGGCAAAGAATACCCACTGGTAAAGATTGAGGTTTCAGCAGAATCCCATCCTTTCTACACTGGTAAACACAAAATTGTTGATACCGCTGGCCGTGTTGATAAGTTCCGTAAAAAATTCGGTACTGTTGGTTCCAAAACTTCTGTTGCAAACTAAGATTCTTCTTAAGATTTGTAAAGAATGTGTTGAACAAAAAAGGCAGCTCAAGCTGCCTTTTTTTATAAATGATCTGGAAATGATCTGGATCAACCAGATCTGCACCAAGCTACCGGGTTTTACTTCAAGCCAAATTTGCAACAATCTGTGAGTACCCGCAAAGAATAGTGTTAATGATTCTTCTGGCGCTGCACTACAATCTGGACTGCAATTCGCCTGGCACTGAAGGTCAGCCACAATCCTTTAAGTCAGTATAAGTCCCGTTACACTCCGTTATTTTTCGTCATAGCTCATTTTATAGAGACATATGAAGCCTGTACGCCTTCCTGCCGCTGCCACTATCGCCCTGCCACGCTGGGGCATTTTAGCTTTATGTCTGCTCTATATTTTGCCCGGACTAATAGGTCGCGACCCGTGGAAAGGAGATGACGCTGCCAGTTTTGGCGTGATGTGGACCATGGCGCACGGCACACTGAATGATTGGCTATGGCCACACATCGTCGGCCTGCCCATGCCGGAAGAAGGACCGCTAGCCTTCTGGCTGGGCGCGATTTGCATTAAATTATTTGGCTGGCTGGTAGGTGACGCAATGGCCGCCCGGCTTGCAACCGGTATGTTCTTTATGCTGGGATCGGTGTCAGTCTGGTACACCACGTATTTACTCGGTCGTCGTACCGAAGCGCAGCCATTGAAACTGGCGTTTGGCGGACAACCTGATGCCAAAGATTTTGGACGGACTCTGGCTGATGGTGCTTTATTGATTTATCTGGGCTGCCTGGGTCTGCTGGTGCGCAGTCATGAAACCAGCGCCGAAGCTCTGCAAATATCTCTGGTCGCCTATGCCTTATATGGCTGCGCCAGATTACTCGATAGCAGCAGCAAGATCAGCGCACTCAAGCTAGGCTTAACTCTGGGACTACTAGTTCTGACGCGTGGCTGGGTGTTACCCGCGACACTAAGCGTATGTTTAATCGGATTATGTTTTTATCGTCAGCAAACTCAGTACCAATTACTGCTGAAGCTGACAATTCCCGCAGCGTTGATTGTTGCGGGATCATGGCTACTAGCAATTGCGATGGTGAATCCTTTTGACAGCTCACCCTATCCAGCCTGGATGCTGTGGAATACGCGCCAGATCGACCTTCCCTCATTCGCCAGCATTACTTATTTGCTCAAATACGGCATCTGGTTTGCCTGGCCGGCATGGCCATTTGCTGCGTGGGCAATTTATGCCTGGCGCAAACAGGAAAAAGCTCTGCACATCTCTTTACCTGTCACATTTTTAGCCTGCTTTATCCTGCTCGCACTGATTAATCCATTTTCGGAAGAAGGTATCTTGCTACCAATCTTGCCACCGCTGGCGATTTTGGCAGCTTTTGGCTTGCCGACGATGAAGCGCAGCGCAATCAATGCCGTTGACTGGTTCGCCGTGATGGTATTGACTGGCGTCGCCGCTCTGTTCTGGCTGTATTGGATTGCCTTACAAACCGGCTGGCCTGCCAGTGCAGCGAAGGCCGTCACACGCTGGGCACCTGGCTATGAGGCGCACTTTAACCCCTTTACCTTTCTGATTGCCTTGATTGCGACGATCGCCTGGTTTGCTCTGGTGTATTGGCGTATTTCACGACAACCATCCGTCCTGTGGCGTGCAGTTGTCTTATCTAGCGGCGGCGTCATTCTTTGCTGGCTGTTGCTGCTCACGCTGGCATTACCACTGATCAATCACCGTATCAGCTATGCTGGCCTGACGATGGAATTGCAAACAAAAATGCCTCAGACTTATCGCTGTATTGATAGCAATATCGGCCCTTCACAACGCGCCTCGTTTGCGTATTTTGGTCACCTGCATTTTGCTGGTTTTAATGAGCGTTCATGCGATGTACTGCTTTTACAATCAAGCCAGAGATTGCACCAGACCAGCGAGGTCGATGGCAATGCCTATCCGGGTAAATGGGAACGAGTATGGGACGGTCACCGCACCGCCGACAATGATGAGCTTTTTTCTTTGTATTTAAAAAAGTAATCCGTAACCACGCAGTATTTTTGTAGTCAGGGAATGCGCCTACCGGGCGCTTCCACTTTAATTAAGTTCAATGAATTCGCAAGTCACAGCACGCTTCCTGAAGGTCAAAGCAGTTCCAGCAGCACTCCTCACTGCCGTGATCTGTATCTCCGTCACGACAGGGCTATGCTGGCTGTCGTTACAGGTATCAAAAGAGAATCTTAAAAGGCGTTTGCAAGAGACTGTCTATCAACACCATGCCAGCCTGCAAAACGAACTTGAACATGAAGAATCACGGCTGGAATCCTTCGTCAGTCTGTATTACATCTCACCGAACTTCAATCGCTATGCATTTCACTCCTTTGCAAAAGTAGAAAATCAGCCTTGGCTCGTCGCCAAATTATTTTCTAAACGAGTCCGTCCTGACGAATTTAATCGCTTTGAACAAGCGGTGAAAATCGATACCAGTGTTGATACTCAGGGTTACCCTGATTTTTCGATTACCGATAAAGTTGCGCATCAGGATGCACTGGTTGCCCTTTACATGGAGCCGCGACAAGAGCTGCGCGATGCACTTGGCCTGAATCTGGAAAAATGGTTTCCTTCAGGGAGTAAGCGCATGCGAGAGAGTGCGCAACCCCTGTCCTTCATGCTGAATAATCAGCATCCGATTTTAAAAGGAAATAACATCGTTATTTCTATACCGGTGTACAACACCAGCTTACCGCTGACCAATCAAGCACAAAGAAAAACTGCGTTTCAAGGTGCGTTTTCTACCGTTATTTCTATTGATAAGTTAATTCATCATCTGTTTGATTCTGCCAATCTGAAGATGAATAGCGTCACCCTCTCGGGTACCGGGATTGATGATGAAAAAATTCAGATCACACTACCATCAGGAACGAGAACCGACACTACGAATAAACCGTATATAGAGCAATTTAATTTTCAGCTACCGTTATCCGTGCCTGGAAAAAAATGGTCGGTCAATTACGAAATTCAAACCTATGACGGTTTAGCAGAAACCAATATCCTGTGGCTGATCACACTGATAGGAACTCTGTTCACGACATTTGCCACTGGCTTTATTTATCTGACAGTCAGAACCGGTAAAATCGCTCACCGGCTTGCTTACGATATGACCAGCGCCTTACAGATCAGCGAAGAATCTTTATTGGAAACGCAACGTCTGGCTAAAATGGGTAGTTTTCAACTCAGCCCCTCACATCAGCTGAGTGCACAAACGGGCAATCTGCATGATTTGTTTTATCTCGATCCAGAGATACGGATTGATTATTTGCTGCAACTACTTCTGCATATGGATGCTGAAGATGCACTCAAATTTACACAAGTAATCAGCACGGCACTCACCACGGTATTACACACACATCAGGTCGTCCGCATAGAGAGTGAAACACCTGGCTGGCTCAATCTCATCGTAGATTCCAGCGAAACGCCGACGGGATTCACACTTCGCGTGATCGCCATGGATGTCACGGATAAATATCAATCTGAGCAAAAAATTAAACAGTTAGCCTATCAGGATGCACTGACAGGATTAGCAAACCGTACCAGCTTACGTCATGCCACTGAGAGAGCGCTGCGACACTCACATATCTATCACAGCAAACTTGCCGTCTTCTTCCTCGATCTGGATCGCTTTAAATTTATCAATGACTCAGTCGGTCATGATATCGGCGACCAGGTCTTAATCGAGATCGCCCATCGCCTGAAAAACTCAGTCAAAGAAGTTGATTTTGTCGCGCGTCTAGGCGGAGATGAATTCGTTATCCTGGTGGAACATCTACCCAAAGACAACGACGTTAATGCCATAGCAGACCGCATACTCGCACTGATCTGCGCGCCAATGAACATCGGCAAACACACTTATTATCTGACTACCAGTATTGGCATTGCCATCGCCAGCGATGGTGCACCAGATGTAGATGAGCTGATGAAGCAAGCCGATATGGCGATGTATCAAAGTAAGGAAAAAGGCAAAAACAAATACACGATTTTCTCTATCGATATCGCACAGGCCCTGGAACAAAGAACGAATCTAGAACTCGAAATGCGCGTTGCGATGAAAGAAAAACGTTTCCTGCCTTATTTCCAACCGCAATTCGATGTACGCACTCATCAAATGATTGGCGTTGAAACATTACTGCGCTGGCGCCATGAAAAACGCGGCATGATCGCAGCCAAAGATTTTATCGCTGTCGCAGAAGAGTCCGGACTCATTATTGATATCGGCAATCAAATTCTGGTCGAAGTCTGTCAGTTAATACCGACCTGGAACTTGCCAGAAAAATTCGTGGTTGGCGTGAATGTCTCCAGCCTCCAGTTCTTTCAGGCAGGCTTTGTCGATTTTGTGATCAAGTCGATTACCGATGCCGGCATCCCTCCCTCACGCATCGAAATCGAGGTCACTGAGACCATGATTATGCAAGACATCAATATCGCCAAAATCTGCCTAGAACAATTACACGCTTTCGGCGTCGGCGTGAGTATTGACGACTTTGGTACCGGATACGCATCCCTCACTTACTTAAGAGAATTTCCCGTACAACGCATCAAAATCGACCAGCGTTTCGTGAAGGGACACACTAAAAATCACAAGGATATGGCAATCGTCAAAGCTATTTCCACATTAGGTCACGACTTCGGCATGGAAGTAATCGCAGAAGGCGTCGAGACCGAATTGCAACTTATTTCGCTTGAAAATATAGGCTGCGATTTATATCAAGGCTGGCTGCGCTCAACCGCTTTGCCCGCACAAGCCATCCAAAGCCTGCTCCCCCCAATTGAACCCGATAGGCCGACGAACCATAACGATAGCAATGCGGCTCCTGCATTAAGCGTCGCGATAGGATAAATCCCGCACTCACGCAAATAATATAAATTCAAAAAAAGCAAAGACCATAAATAAGCGACACATCCCCCTCAACACATGAACAACAAACGTAGCGCTGGCTGCCGGTAAAACGTCCGAACACACAAGAATCCTTGGTTCGCCCTTGCAATCTCAAATTGCTTCTGTCATAATCTTGGCTTGCGTTGCCGAGATGGCGGAATAGGTAGACGCACGGGACTCAAAATCCCGCGCTGCAAGGCGTGCCGGTTCGATTCCGGCTCTCGGCACCAAAAGACACTAAGCTCTTGATTTTTCAAGGGCTTTTTTGTTTTTTAGCTCTGTTTTTGTCTAGTGTCACACATGAGTGTCACATATCGCACAAAATGGGCATCAGATTATCTTCCAATTTACACCGCAACAGACATGGTGTTTTGTACTTGCGTCTCAATATTCCAGAAGACCTGCATGATTTCTTTGAGACCAAAGTAATCTACCGCAGCTTACTGACCTCCAGCATCCGGCTCGCTTAGTCAGCAGACATTGCCTGTCTGAGAAATACCACCATTTGCGGGATTGATGGTGTAATTGTGCGAGTAGTGTGACCCAGAGAAGGGTCTCTTATAAATAATTTAATTTATATTTTGATTTTAAATCAACTAAGCTAGTGAAGTAGTTATAGCCAGCTAGTTTGGGTGCGAAAATTCTTGTGAAACACAGTAATCGCTGTTAGCCTTCGTTTGCTTGATTTGACTGCTATTTCGCAATTACTTGGTTAATATCAGGTAAGGATAGACATAAGATACAAGGGGTTGCCGTTATTTGCAGCCCCTTTTCTTTTGGACTTTATCAGTCTCACTTCATTTGTCAGTGCCTGCGACACGAACAAATCATTACATCGCAATGAATCACGTTCATAGCGCGTCTTCCAGACATGGAAACGCGATGTAACTGTCAACATCATTCGAATTTTTAAACTGGTCTATGAGTTTCTTTGACTCAGGATATATCAACGACTAAGTCTTCCAGGTATGGACGAATTGTCGTTTCGATACAAATAATCTGACAAGCTCTGCAAGAGACCGGATAGAACGTGTATCAATCAAAATAATACGGATAGAAAGATGGCTTGCTTAATGAACGACGCACGTAAGATTTCGGAACAAATCGATATTGTCTATTTATGGGTAGATGGTTCAGATCCGATGTGGCAGATAAAACGGGAGCAGGCTTATGCAAGCTGGATTATAGAAAATCCGGACGAGTTAGCCGCGCACGGAAACACGGCTGGCAGATATCGCGACAACGGAGAACTGCTATTTAACCTACGCGCATTGGAAAAATTTTTTCCTGACCATGGTCATGTCTACATCATCAGTGACGGACAGACTCCATCATGGCTGCGTTCGTCGGAATATATTACTATCATTGATCATCGAGATTTGATTCCGAGCACGACAGGATCGGTATTTGACTCAGGTCATATCGAGTCTTACCTGCACCATATCCCTGGCTTGTCAGAAAAATTCATTTATCTCAACGACGATGTCTTTTTCGGTGCGAAAGTCGATATTGATTGGTGGTTTGGTGGCTGTCTGAGAATTTTTTCTGAGACAAAATCAATACCGGACTATGAAGCGCTGCAACCTGATGAGTCCGCATTGGTCAATGCATCGATACTATCGAAGGCCTGGCTATCACAGCGCTATTCGACCTACAGTCATGTTCCTCGCGTTTATTCGCACTCCCCGCGTCCTATGCTCAGGAGTGCTATGTTTGCGCTTGAGCAAATTGCGCCAGAATTATTCGAACGAGTACGCTCAACAACATTCCGCTCGTGGCGATCGCCGGCAATCGTCCCCGATCTGGTTCCACGCTGGATGATACACATTGGGGTCGCCCAACAAATAGTATTAGATCCCTTACATATTAATACAGGCGACAATAACGCCAAACTACAGTTCGACTCTCTACTTACTCAATTTGGCGAGTTACCGTTTTTTTGTATCAACGATACATGTGACGACGCGCCGGAGAATGACTTTCGTTTGCTTCGAGTCGTCCAGACTCTAAAAAAATTATTACCTGAGCCATCAAAGTTTGAATTGTTATTCCGAGATTCGATGACTTCACCATCAGGCGAATGTCATGCAGCTAGATTTTCTTGAATTTGCTTCTTCATCCAGTACTCCCAATATTAAACGGGCAAGTGATTGTTAGCGCGCATTCCATATTCGGTGCATGATTGGTGGCTACGCTAATGAGTGATTATTACTCTGCACATCTATTTAAAACCAAAATTCATAGCAGGTAAATTTTGGTTTAACCATGAGCTAGATATGCTGATCCTTGCTCGTCACTCTCTTACTCGAAACACAAACAGATCAGCCATTTTTATGCGATTAGATTGCGGTTCAACTGGCTGTCAGGTAACTCAATACAATTTTCTGAATATATACTTAGGTGGTGCATATTTAAGTTCACTCTTTTTATTCTTGAAAGTATTTGTTTATGATGATTCGTTTGATCTATGCGAGCCGCGCAATCAATTTAGGCCCTGCCGATGTGAAGGATATTTTGGCTAGTTCTCGAAAGAATAACCAACAACTCGCTGTGACCGGAGCACTTAGTTTATCAAACGGTATATTTTTACAATGCCTGGAGGGAGAACGTTCGTCCGTCAACGCCCTTTATCATCATATTTTAAAAGATAAGCGCCACATTAAACCTGAAGTTTTGTCGCTAGAAGAGATTACTCAACGTCAGTTCACAAATTGGAACATGGGACTAATCGCTGCGACTACTGAGAACTCAGCTTTATTCTTGAAATACTCATCAACCGCAGAATTCGATCCATACCTTATGTCCGCCTCTGCACTGAAAGAATTTTTTGCTGAAATAATGAGTACTGCCAGGTGGTTAAGCTAGTCTGATAAGCGATGTAAACAATGTAATGTCACACTGTATGCCGCTACTGTCTTGACCGTACTAATTCAAATATCGTCAATGGACGACGATTGTGAATACAATGTTAGGACTTAGCGGCTTAGTACAGCTCGCTAGTTTTAGGGCGGCATCTACGTTGAGTAATTTTATTTTGGATCGACCGGAAAGCTACGCAAATAGGCTAGTAAGTCAGCGACTTTCTTCTTATCGCTGAGACCCCAAAATCTCATTTTTGTACCGGGAACCAGATCACTAGGTGAGTTAATAAATTTCGTCAAAGATTGTTCAGACCAGACGATACCAGATTGTTTCATTGCAGCCGAATAGCGCTCTTTATAATCAACAGTGCTGCCTGCTACCCGCCCGAAAATCCCATTTAACTGCGGCCCAAACCCAGCCCTCGCGCCCGGCCCCACTGCGTGACAAGATGCGCATGCCAAACTCGCATATAAAGCTTTTCCAGCAGAGATAGAGTCTGCCGCATAGGATACTTGCGTATGACACGCTAGAGCCAATAACAACCAGGGTCGACCAATTACCATTGAAGTGTTCGCTGTGCGAGCTGACTTCTTTTCACTTGTCTTCATACTTCACTTTCATTGACGCGAAGGCACTTACGCTATCGAGGTATTATCGACTTTGAGCCAGCAAACAGGACTAGTGATACATATTACCGCGCAAAAGCCAAAGTTGTCGCATCCCACACCATCATGTATTTCAGCGATTCTTCTCTGCTCGCATGCTCCAACATCATTGGATACTACCGGAGGCAACCTTCACTGAGTCAGCTCGCAGTTCTTTTTGAGGATGTCCTCCGTAGTGGGTTGTACGAATGTATGGAGGTCGGTATTAAAACGATTAGAAAAGAGAATTAAGGGGAATACAAAGTGCCTATCAAAAATTGATATCGGTTCAATACGAACAGTGATTTTGAATAATGTTCAGTTCTCAACGTACAGTTTTGAAATCATAAGTCAATACTCATATTCGATGTGAGTCATACGCCCCTTGAGGTAGGGCGCGGGTTCTCCTGACAACTCCCATTCGACTTCGCCGGTGATCGGGACACGCATGCCAGCTTGATCTTCGTAGCCATGATAATGACACGTCCATGGCGAAGAATCCGTTGATGTCCGTGGGCGGGATTCAGTCCATACTGAAGTAATCAAGCCATCCACCCCAAACGTAAAATTCAGCGAGATCGTTATTGTGCCGTCGCTGATGGTCGCTCTTGCAGAGCTGTCGTCGATGGTATCCCACCTTATACCCTGATTTGGTAGTAACGCGGTTGGATACCATGCTGCCTCGGCAAGGTAACGCATTAGTTCGCCCCGAGACGATGCCTCCGTATTACTTTGTTCTGCAACGGTGAAGAATCCAAATATCGCTGCACGTAAAGAACCGCCGCCAACGACATAAGCATCCCGCACCCAAACATCAATACCAGGAGCCATCCTGATACGTGCATCCCAGTCAAATCCTGGTGGATTCGTTGTCACACACTGTGTCGCATGGAACGGCTGCCAGGTAGCACTCTTTTCGTTTTGCCGAAACTCCCCTTGCTGCTTAAAGCGAACTCTGGAAATCATGGCCTGTCCTTCTTGCAACGCGTTTAAAAAATAGCGTCTCACGGGAAGAGGTAGGTTTTCTATTTCACGAGGATCATAGAATTGCTTGGCGAAAGCTATTTGAGCAGATTTCATCTTGTTACGTAGCGTCAAGGTCTCACGCCGCCATTTCGATCGCGCAAGCGTCAATGCAATAGTAATGATTAAAGCAGTCACCAGTAGAAAATAAGTCAGTATCACCATAGATTCAGATCCTTACCAGTTGAGCATCCAATCCCCGGCGTGGCGCAGGCCCGACGCTTGGCGCAAAGCCGACACGAGCCCACATCTGTACGACACGGTTTGGTTGTGACAAACCTAGTAAGCTGCGGATGTCAGCGTATGGCTTTGCCTGTTCTGGATATTCCTGCAGGGCCTGCGAGAGCGGTTGCAATGCGATGCCGACGGCGGTGGCAGCAAGCTGCACTCGGACGTAGGCACGGCCGGCATTAATCTGGGTCGATCGGTCGTTACTATCAGTGACCATCCACAAAAAGCCTGGCGTTGAGTCAAGTCTGATATTAAAGTCTTTAACCTGGCTGGTAGTAGCATAATCATCCGGCGCAGGTGATTTAGTGCGATCGAACAGGCCGAGTTTACTCATCAGCACAGGAATTCGATCCAACACAACTAAACCGTCCCGATGCTGTTCAATCTCAGCCTCCCCTATACGCAGTACTTTGTATGTTTCCATGACTACTCGTGGCGTGCTGAGTTCTATGCGCCATGCTTCGGCAGCAATAGCGCGATGACGCCGGATCAAATCCGGCTGATCCAGCCCGACAAATCCAAAATGCATGGGATACGATTTTATAATCTCGGTCATTGTCTGCCATGCCTCACGTGGCACCAGGCGCGCTGCATCATATTTACTTCGATTTGTGCGACGATGCAGTATTTGGGCGAATAAAGAATCTCTGGTTACTTTGAAATCGGTGACCAAGCGAATTCGTGCAACTGGTCGCTGATCGATGTCGTTCGGGCCAAACGAGCCCTCTGGAAATAAGAAGATATCAGCTCTCATACCGCGCTCGCGTGCTGCCAAATCTAATAATTCAAGGAAAGCACCATGACTCATCATTATCTGTCGCGAAAATGGATCGGCTTCGGGAAGCAGACGAGCCAGATCACAGCGCAGCAGAATTTCGTCAGGTGTACGCAAATCCACTAACCATGATTGCAAATTGTGCGAGTGCGGTGCCAGGATTGCGTAACTGAGTATCCAGCGTCTAACATCGGTTTCCTGTCCTGGAGCATTCCATGGAGCCACAGCGGCGGCAGGCATGTGTTGAGTACATCCTGTAGATGCCACAGCGGCTGAAAAGATAATTCCACCCCCAGCTACCTGAATAAACTGACGACGATCCATACGCTACTCCTTTAAGGTATAGATATTTAAGTTTCGCGCAATTTTTTACTGATTATGCGTGGAACGCGAAGTTATTTCTGTGCGTTAGCGAACCCAGGCAAGATATGTTGATCGCCATACGCCCGAAATATTCAATAGAACTCCGGAATCTATTTCTCTTCAAAATGATTATGTTTACTTATTTTCGGGGAGTGAGGTAATCGATAGTTCAATAATTGAATGAAGAGGAAAATAAATGTAATTATGAGCAGGTAGCTTATAGGTGAAGCGATTGCAAAATAAACCTAAATATTTTCCCTATGATTGGTAACGTACAGACCAACCAATCTTTCTCGTTCACGCTGAATTTTCTAATTACCACTGACCTGCCAATTCATTCATATAGCGTATTTGAACGCGACCACCTGGGAAATCATCATGAGTAAAATTATCGGAATCGATCTTGGCACAACCAATTCATGTGTCGCGATTATTGAAAATGGGCAACCTAAAGTCATTGAAAATGCTGAGGGCGTCCGCACAACGCCATCGATCATTGCCTATCAAGAGGATGGTGAAATTTTGGTCGGTGCCCCTGCAAAAAGACAGGCGGTGACGAATCCACAGAACACCTTATTTGCAGTGAAACGCCTTATCGGTCGAAAATTCGAAGAAAAAGAGGTTCAGAAAGACATAGCCTTAATGCCCTTCAAAATTATGAAAGCAGAGAACGGCGATGCGTGGATCTCGGTTCGAGATAAAAAGTTAGCTCCGCCTCAGATTTCTGCAGAGGTTCTCCGAAAAATGAAAAAAACGGCAGAAGACTATCTGGGAGAAGAAGTTACTGAAGCAGTCATCACCGTGCCAGCTTATTTTAATGATGCCCAACGTCAGGCAACCAAAGATGCTGGCCGTATCGCCGGGCTGAACGTCAAGCGGATTATCAACGAACCTACTGCCGCAGCGCTTGCCTTTGGTATGGATAAAAAAGAAAGTGGTGATAGAAAAATAGCAGTGTATGACTTAGGTGGAGGTACATTTGACGTGTCAATCATTGAGATCGCCGAGGTCGAGGGTGAGCGTCAGTTTGAGGTGTTGTCGACCAACGGCGATACCTTTCTTGGTGGTGAAGATTTTGATCAAAGGATTATTGACTACATCATTGATGAATTCAAAAAACTCAGTGGAATTGATCTAAAAAAAGATCCAATCGCATTACAGCGAATTAAAGCCTCCGCAGAGCGCGCCAAAATTGAATTGTCGTCTACCCAGCAAACAGAAATCAATGAACCCTATATCGCCATGGCGAATGGCGCTCCTATCCACTTAAACCAAAAAATAAGCAGGGCAAAGCTAGAGTCTTTGGTAGAAGAATTGATCAATGCAACGATTGAGCCCTGTCGTATCGCTATGAAAGACGCGGGTATCAGCGTCGGCGATATAGACGATATCATTTTAGTTGGTGGCATGACCCGAATGCCAAAAGTTCAGGAAAAGGTAAAAGAATTTTTTGGCAAAGAGGCTCGTAAGGATGTCAATCCGGACGAGGCAGTAGCGGTGGGTGCGGCAATACAAGGGGCCGTATTATCTGGAGACCAAAAAGATTTGCTACTGCTCGACGTCACGCCGCTTTCACTGGGCATAGAAACGATGGGTGGAGTAATGTCCAAGATGATCCCTAAAAATACAACAATTCCGACAAAATTCAGTCAGATATTTTCTACTGCCGATGACAATCAGGCAGCTGTTACCGTAAAGGTATTTCAAGGCGAGCGTGAAATTGCCGCTGGCAATAAAGCTCTGGGAGAATTCAATCTTGAAGGAATTCCGCCATCCAACCGTGGGACACCACAGATTGAGGTCACATTTGATATCGACGCAAATGGCATTCTGCATGTGGGCGCGAAGGACAAGGCAACCGGAAAAGAAAACAAAATCACCATCAAAGCCAACTCTGGATTAACGGAGGCGGAAATTCAAAAAATGGTCAAAGATGCGGAATTGAATGCTGTGGAAGATATGAAACTAAAAGACCTGGCAGAGTCTCGCAACCATGCTGATGGTCTCATCCACACCACCAATAGAACGATGACGGAATACGGAAGTAAAGTGGACTCCAAAGAAAAAGAAAAAATTGATTCTTTAATTAAAGAACTAGAAACGTCAATTAGTAATAACGACAAGCTTGATATTGACAGCAGACGCGATGTTTTATCTGATGCAATTCAAAAAATCAGCACGAAGGTAAATGCCGAAGCCAATCAGCAACAGCCACCCTCTGCCAATGACAGCAAAGAAGCGAAGGATAAACAACACACAGAGAATGTCGTCGATGCTGAGTTTGAGGAAGTCAAAGAACCAAAGTAAAAATACTTATTCGCAAGAAAAGCTACTTTGCACCAGTCCGCCCCCTACTCTTCTAAAGCGATTATCTATATTGCGCTTGGTGCTAATTTATTAGTTGCAGCGACAAAATTTGGCGCTGCTGCCTGGACCGGTAGCTCCGCCATGTTTAGCGAGGGGATTCACTCCCTCGCTGATATGGGAAACGAGTTTCTACTACTATATGGGATGCATCAGTCAGCAGCCCGCCCAGATCAAGACCATCCGTTGGGTTACGGTAGAGAAGTCTACTTCTGGAGCTTTGCTGTCGCACTACTAGTTTTTGCTCTCGGCGCAGGCATAGCTTTATACGAGGGCATCAGTCACGTGAGCAATCCAACACCGATTGAAAATGTATCGGCCAACTATATTGTGTTGGGAATATCTGCATTGATCGACGGTAGTTCCTGGTGGATTACCTTAAAGACCTTCAAAGGTACGACGCCGTACCAAAATATCTTTAGCGAAATTCACCGAAGCAAGGACCCTCCATCTTTCATTATCTTGCTTGAAGACAGCGCCGCCTTGATTGGCCTTCTCATCGCGTTTATCGCCATTTATCTCTCAGTTGAATTAGACCTTCCGGTACTTGATGGGGTCGCCTCCATACTGCTAGGTCTGGTGTTGGCGGCAACGGCCCTGTTACTCGCACGTGAGACAAAAAGTCTGCTAATAGGAGAAAGAGCGGATCAAAAAATCATCGACGCGATCCTCCACGCGGCTGGGACAATCGATGGCATATCCCATGCAAACGGTGCGCTTGCCATTCATCTGGCACCTAATCAAATTTTGGTCGCGCTTAGTATGGAATTTGCAGATAATTTGCACACGTCTGAGATAGAGACGAGAGTTACGGAGTTAGAACGATTAGTAAAATTAACTTTTCCGTCAGTGGTTATTCTTTTTATCAAACCACAAAGCCAAGCCGCTTACAGGGAGACGATTGCACGGCGTTACGGCAAAGCGGACGAATAAAAACTGGTTTGAGTTTAGTTTTCTATAAAACTAATAAACTAAAAGAGTGCCTCAGACAGTCATTATTTTTTTTCATAATATTCGGCATCAATAGCGATGGGGTCACTGGCAGGAAAAGTCTCCGTTAATGATTCGTCTAATGCGAGATCAAGTGGAGAGCGTGTCATACTTTTTTTAATCACTACTTTTGCCTTGATGACCTTTTTTGTAGCGCCCTTATTTTTTCCGTCCGTATTTGCACTTGCAATCGACCTGCCAGATTGGGAAACTTCAGACCCATTCTTTAATTGAAGATTTTTTTCTTCAGCCTTTATATTCATAAAACACCTACTTTCTTAGTGAGACAACATGATTTTTTGAATCTCTTATTCATGACGTAGAGCCTCAATCGGATCCATTTGGGCTGCTCGTCTAGCAGGAAAGTACCCAAAAACCATACCGATGGCAGCGGAAAAAACGAGCGAAAGAAGGTTGATGAATGGATCAAAACGATAGGGAACAGCCATTACACTGGAGAGCCCATACGATGCTGCAGTCGCGATCACAATACCAATCAAACCTCCGAGCGCGGATAGCACTACTGCCTCAATCAGGAATTGCAGTAGCACCTCGCTCTCAAGAGCTCCCACAGCAAGACGCAAACCAATTTCCCTCGTGCGCTCCGTCACACTGACCAGCATGATATTCATGATCCCAATACCACCAACTAGCAAACTCACAGCCGCTACCGCACCTAATAGCGTTGTCAGCACTTGTGTTGTGCTCGACAGTGTTTCAGCTAATTGTTGGGTATCAAAAATATTAAAATTATCGTCGTCGTTCTCAGCAAGTTTGCGACGCTCACGTAGTAACTGCCTCAGGCTCGCCTTGAGTGGCACACTGTCTGCGCCGTCCTCCATTGACACCAACAACGTGCTCACCTTACGGCTCCCGGTAACGCGCCGTTGAAGGGTATGGAGGGGCACGACAACAACATCATCCTGATCGCCCATACCGCCTTGCCCCTTCGCCGTCAGAATACCTACTACGTCACAAGAAAACTGCTTTATCCGTAGTTGTTCTCCCAAGCCACTTTGGCCGACCGTTCCGCCATATAGCTCGCGCCTGACCGTCTCACCAATAATACAAACAGCTGCACCGGCTGTCTGTTCATCGGTACCAAAAAGTCGG
Source organism: Undibacterium sp. Rencai35W (assembly GCF_049340185.1). NCBI lineage: Bacteria > Pseudomonadati > Pseudomonadota > Betaproteobacteria > Burkholderiales > Oxalobacteraceae > Undibacterium > Undibacterium sp. Rencai35W. The sequence goes on along the minus strand of NZ_JBMPPC010000006.1, from coordinate 18,647 downwards.
CCACTAGTTAACCGCCAGTTGCCTGTGTTGAACCATTCATTCGTACTACCGGTCACTCCGCTTGCCCAGTTTCTACCATTAGCGACGACAGTAACGTTCGCATTACCCTGAGGAGCGACGGCAGCCACGCCACCAATTTGCGCAGCAATAGCAGCCGCATCTGCCTCGGTGAACTGAGGAACGCCACCACCGCCGCCGCCAAAACCGCGCTGACCTGGACGAACCATAAGCAAATTAGTTCCAAGACTGGATATTTGTGTTTTTATTGCCTGCGTCGCGCCGTTACCCAGAGTCACCATCGTGATCACCGCACTCACCCCAATCACGATGCCCAATATGGTTAGGAACGACCGCAGCATGTTGCGCTGAACAGAATGCAATGCAAGCATGAATACACTGAATAGCATCAGGTACTTTCTTCAATGCTGAGATCAGACGGCGCCTCTGTAACCGGGTTGGGATTGATCACATCTTTCGCGATACCGCCATCAGTGAAGTGAACCATGCGGCGTGCGTAAGCAGCCATATCTGGTTCATGGGTTACCATCAAAACCGTGATGCCATGATCACGGTTTAGTGCAAGAAGTAGTCCCATGATCTCGTGGCTACGTTGAGTATCCAAATTGCCCGTTGGCTCGTCGGCGAGCACTACTGCTGGCGCGGTAACAATAGCGCGGGCGATCGCCACCCGCTGCTGTTGGCCGCCCGACAATTCTGAAGGTGTATGTTGCTCCCAACCGCCTAAGCCAACTGATTGCAATGCCTTCGATGCGGCATCGCGTCGCACGCCAGGACTATCACCGCGATAGAGGAGAGGTAGTTCAACATTCTCCTGTGCGGAAGTACGGGCAAGTAAATTGAATCCCTGGAATACAAAACCCAAATACTGACGACGTAAACGCGCCCTCTGATCACGTGACAGCGCCTCAACGTGCGCACCTTGAAACAAGTACTGGCCAGCGGTCGGCGTATCAAGACAACCCAGTATATTCATTGCAGTTGATTTGCCGGAACCGCTCGGCCCCATGATCGCGACAAATTCTCCTTGTTTGATATCGAGGTCAATTCCCTTAAGAGCAATTAACCGCGACTGTCCGCTGCCATAGACTTTAGTCACACCTCGCAAGCGGATAATTGGATCCCCATGCTGCTCACTATCCGCATCGGTGTTTTGAAGATGTGTCGGGAGGGCGATGACCGGATTCTGAGACTCTGTCATTTCTCGATCACCGACTTCTGGCCTGTTACTACCAGCATCCCTGCTTGCAGATCTCCACCAATAATCTCGGTCATATGACCATCACTGATACCAGGTATGACGGCCACTGCCACTGCAGAGCCGGTAGCGATACCTTTACTATCTTTCGATTGGACCCAGACTTGTTTTGCAGTTGCCGTGCTCGCGTTCAGTGCAGCAGGCTTACGGGTATTGGTACTTGGCATTCGAGGGATAAGACTCGTTGCCACTCCCTTACCTGATGGCGTGCCAGCTGTAGTAATAATCGGGGTAAAACGCAGCGCCGTATTAGGTACTAGTAAGACATTGGTGCGCTGTGTTGCAGTAATCGTTGCCGTTGCCGTCATACCGGGACGTAAACTCAGGTCCTCATTTCCGACATCCAGATAGGTCAGATAAGTGACCACGTTATCGGTAATTGTTGAGCCAAAGCCAACACGAGTGATTCGAGCAGGGAATTTTCGGGCTGGATAGGCACTTACTGTGAATGTTGCATCCTGTCCCATCTTCACCGCGCCTACATCTGCTTCATCTACATAAACCCATAGTCTCAACTTTGCTAAATCCTCTGCCACGATGAACAAAGTCACTGCCTGCAAGGACGCTGCAACGGCATTTCCAGGATCAACGTTGCGAGTCAATACAACGCCATCAGCGGGAGCCCGGATTGATAACTTTGACAAATTGATCTGATCAGTAGATAACGCAGCCTTTGCATCATCAACACCTGCACGAGCACTAATGTCGTCGGCCACGGCTCGATCAACCATCGCTTGTCCAGTGTCCAGTTCAGTTTTAGCCGGAACTTTACCGCCGGATAACCGAGAAACCTCCACAAGTCTGGCCATAGTTGTCTTCGCTTCTTTCACGGTCGCACCTGTTTGTATAACCTTTGCGTTCGCCGACGTGAGTGTGGCTTCTGATCGCAATATCTGATCGCGGAGTTTGGCCGGATCAAGTTCTACCAGCACCTGTCCTTTTTTTATACGGTCGTTGACATCGACATTGACTTTAAGAACCGAGCCAGACAGCTCACTACCAATATTGATCGAACGAGTCGGTTGTATTGTTCCGTTTGCAGTGACAGTAAGCGTCAAATTGCCACGGGCAACAACCTGAGTTGTATAGGCTGGTAATGCATTCGCTGCTTTTTTTGCCTGCCAATACCAGGTCCCTATAGCGACTACTACCACCGACACAAGCAAAATCCAAACAACTGAGCGACGATACCAAGGGCGTGCCAATGGTTCCTTTAGAAGTGAACTGATATCTTTGCCCTTTGGAGTTCCTTGAGTACCTAGTGACCCTGCAGGCGCAATAACTGGTGACTCTGGTGGCATTGTGAGACTCATAAGTGATGTGATGGTAGGTTAACGTCAATCGGCAATTGTTGGTCGCTTTCAACGGCCTCCTTGGCACTGGTTAAACCCGGTAGCCCAGACAATCCAGAACTCCAGCCTCCACCCAGTGCTTTATAGAGACGAATCTGATCCGTGCTGATATTGGCGTATGCAATAGCAACAGCATCCTGAGTAAGCAGTTGGGTTCGTTGAGTATCCAGTACCACCTGGAAATCAATCAACCCGCTACTAAAGCGCTGACGTGCCAGTCCAGCCGCGTTCTCTGCGGCATCCGCCGCACGCCGTAGAGATATCAACCGGTCACGGTCATCACGCAAGGCAACCAAGACATCCTCAACTCCGGCGAGTGCTGCTAACACCGTCGCTCTATAAGTTGCAGTAGATAGGTCAAACAAGGCTTGCTGCACCCGAACTTGTGCACGAAGTGCGCCACCGTTAAAGATTGGCAGAGTAACTCCAGCCAATAAGGCGGACACTAAGGAGCCGCTATCACCCAATGCGCTCAGCCTCGCTGCGCTTAAGCCAAGTGAACCACCGATCCTAAAATTCGGGAAGCGAGCGGCATCGGCTTGCGCAACACGCGACATGGCAGCACTTACCTGATATTCAGCAGCACGTATGTCAGGTCGCTGACGCAATGTTTCAGCCGGGACATCCAAGGCCAGGTCGCTTCCGGCTTGCGGCACAATTACGGCTGTACTCAGCACCTCCGATAACGCTGAAGGTGCCTGACCAGACAAGACAGAAATCGCATGTCGCGTTTGATCCAAACTGGTTTGTAAAACAGGTATTTGCGCACGGGTCTGTTCCACCGCAGCGATCGCCTGCTGCACCTCAAGTTCAGTGACCAGTCCAGCCTGCAAACGCCACTGTGTCAGCTGTTGTGTGGCCTCCTGACTCTTCAGATTTTCTCGGGCGATCAGTAGTCTGGCTTGTACGCTTCGTAAAATAATGTAATCGATTGCCACTTCTGCTGTGACGGATGTCTGTATGTCGCCTAAATTTGCAATACTTGCAGCGACGACAGCCTCACTTGCGTTGAGTGCCTGCCGATTGCCGCCAAAAATATCAAGCTCCCAACTGGCATCGAAACCAGCGGAATACGTATTAGTGCTCGTATGCCGGCCCAATGTATTGTGTTGCGCTGACACCGAGCTTGATACCAATGGCAGCAGTCCCGCCTCGGCTTGATCCCTGAGTGCGCGGGCTTGTCTCAAACTTGCCTGTGCTCCGATGATAGTCAGGTTTGACTTCAATGATTGCTCTACTACGCTGCTTAATATCGGATCATTGAATCGCTGCCACCATTTCAATAAGCCACCGCCATACGGACTCACGTTTGTTGATACTGGGAGCAATGCAGTATTTTCGCCGTTCGGTGCTTGCACAGACCACTGCGCAGGAATAAGTGACGCATCATTGCCAGTCTTGTTCACGACCATAGGTGCACACCCGCTCAGAAATAAAATCATGCTGAAAATGGCATGAACACTTATAAATGCCAAAAATTTTAAGGATACTTGTGTGGTGACGACATTCATAAATTCCAGAAAATAAAATCTAAAAAAGTAATTTGACATATCAAATCATCCAAAGATACTCAACCAAATTAGCTTTGAAAAATTGATGATTTTCCAGAACATGATTTCAACGAAGTTCACTTTGTTGATGTTCACGATAAGCGTCAACGTAATAAATAGTCTGTGCGGTAGCAAACGTTATCGGTTTGAGATGCAGACTGGAAAATTGAGAGAATCTGCTCTGTTCAGTGCGCTATCGCACAGTGAATTTTGAAGTAACAAATTATTCTTAAATAAAAAATAACTTGTTTTTTTTGAGGAATCGTCAATGCGTCGTCAACACTTAGAGCGGCACAAACTTGAGAACGTCAATTGGTTGAGAGCCGCAGTGCTTGGTGCCAATGACGGGATTGTATCGGCCTCCAGTCTATTGCTCGGCGTGGCAACAGCACACGCCACCCATCACACCATGTTGATTACGGGTATTGCCAGTCTCGTGGCTGGCGCTATGTCAATGGCAACCGGTGAGTATGTGTCCGTGCAATCTCAGGCAGATACTGAACAAGCGGCCTTAGAAAAAGAAAAAGTTGAACTACGTGACAATCCCAGCGACGAACAAAATGAACTTGCCAATATTTATATGGCTAGGGGTCTCGATCCGTCATTAGCGGCTCAGGTTGCAGCTCAGCTGATGGCTCATGATGCGTTAGGGGCGCATACGAGAGACGAATTAGGTATTACCGATACGCTGAGTGCAAAACCACTTTATGCAGCAATGGCATCGGCTGCCAGTTTTGCCTTAGGCGCGTTGCTTCCACTAATCGTTATTTTGCTGTCCGCACCAGGCTACTTAATTATCGCGATTAGCTCAGCCTCATTATTATTTCTCGCAATTCTTGGCGGATTAGCCGCCCACGTCGGTGGTGCATCTATTTTCAACGGTGTGTTACGTGTCAGCTTTTGGAGTGCGCTTGCCATGGGCGTTACTGCGGGAATAGGCAGCTTCATTGGCACTACCGTCTGACCAGCGGCAAATTTCACGCTATGTGCACTTAGAAAGACAACGTCACCGCTTTCGTTACCAAGGACTGCAATGAAATACAAAGACTATTACGAGATCCTTGGAGTTCCACGAACTGCTAGCACAAGTGATATTAAAAAAGCCTATCGTAAGCTTGCTCACCAATACCATCCAGATGTGTCGAAAGATCCTCAAGGCGAAGAAAAATTTAAAGAAGCAGCGGAAGCATACGCGACTCTAAAAAATCCGGAAAAACGTACTGAGTACGACCAGCTTGGCAAACACGCCAACGGTGAGAACTTTACTCCTCCACCAAATTGGCAACAACAATATAGTTCTGATGCATCTTCCTTCGATGATGTAGACCTGGCAGATATCTTTAACGCTTTCAGATCGAACGGTTTTGACTCAAGTTCACAAGGTAGCAAAAGCACTGAGCGGAAGCATAGAAATTTCCCTGTTTCTGGCGAAGACTATTCCGTGTCGATTTCAGTGTCACTGGAAAAAATATATGCTGGTGGTGAGACTGAGCTCACTGTTTCACTTCCGGAATATGACGAACAAGGTTTACTACATCGGGTTCCACGTACATTTCGCATCACCGTTCCCAAGGGTGCAGTCAGCGGCCAGCGACTCCGGTTAAAAGGTAAAGGAGGTCCTGGCCAACATGGAGGAAAAGCAGGTGATCTCTATGTAGTAATCGAAATCGCAACACACCCTCTATTCCGTCTCGATGGACGCGATCTGTATCTTGATGTACCAGTTGCAGCCTGGGAACTGGCATTGGGAGCAAAGATAGAAATACCGACCCTAACAGGAAACGTAGAACTAAATGTCAGGGCAGGAACATCATCAGGACAACGATTGCGGTTAGCACAGCGAGGCTTGCCCTCATCAGACGGATCTATGGGAAATCTATATGCCGTGATTCAGGTTGTAATGCCTAAAACCATTTCTCAACCAGACCACGATCTTTATCAGCAGCTCGCGAATACATCGGACTTCCTTCCAAGAAAAAATTTCAACAAAGGACCGACATGATTACCTCTATTTCTGACCTTGCATGGATCGACAATATGTCGGTCTATTCCGAAAATGATCTGATAGAAATTTCCGGCTTATCGGGAAATGAAATTCAGGATTTAATTGAAAATGAACTCATCAAGCTCTTAAGTGACGAGCAGAGCGTAAAAATTTTCTCTATGCAAGCGTTAATTACTGCAAGGAATGCGCGCAGAATTCGTGACGATTTTGAGCTGGACAGAAACGGCATGGTATTAGCCGTGACGCTGATGCGACGTATATCTGAACTTGAAAATCAAATCACATCGCTTCGAGCTAAATCAGGATGGCATTGCTTGTAGTAATAAGCTTATTTAATTCAAAAGACCACATCCTAAAAATGGACTAACCGTCGATTAAATGCTCGTCAAAGAGTGAAGGCCATTCACATATTTTCTTCTTTTTTAAAGAACGAGTTAAGCGAAATAAAATAAACCCTCTGTGGTGCAACGAACAGATAAACGGCCGTATTGAGAGAATAATTCATTTTAACAAACCACTATAAATGTGCTTTGAAATAGCGTTTGAAAAATACGTCAATTGAACCAATAGACATGATATCTGTTCAATAAATTCGAACAATTATTCTAGCAAGATCATAGAAATAGGGATTAGTTATATGAAAGCTTTTATCTACCAAGGTCCTGGGAAAAGCGTAGTTGAAATGAGACCAAAACCCGGAATAATCGAAGCAACAGACGCGATAGTCAGAGTCACAAAAACAACGATATGCGGTACCGACCTGCACATATTGAAAGGCGATGTTCCAAGCTGTGTCCCTGGAAGAATTTTAGGTCATGAGGGTGTAGGGATTATTGAGGCGATAGGTCCGTCAGTCAGTGCGTTCAAAGTAGGCGACCATGTACTCATTTCCTGTATCAGTTCCTGCGGAAAATGTGAATACTGCCGCAAACTCATGTACTCGCACTGCACAACCGGTGGGTGGATATTAGGAAATAAGATTGATGGCACTCAGGCAGAATTTGTACGTATCCCCTATGCAGACACTAGTCTCTATCCTATTCCTGCCGGATCAGATGAAGAAGCATTAGTTATGCTCAGTGACATCTTGCCGACCGGATTTGAGTGTGGGGTTCTGAATGGAAAAGTACAGCCGGGTAGTGTCGTCGCCATTATTGGAGCCGGCCCAATTGGTTTAGCTGCGCTGCTTACTGCACAATTCTATTCTCCTGCCGAGATCATCATGATAGATCTGAACATAAACCGGCTCGAGGTCGCCATACGATTCGGTGCCACCTCGATCGTAGATAGCAGCGATGGCAAGGCAGCAGAGACCATCATGAAATTAACAAATGGCCGTGGAGTCGATACCGCTATAGAAGCTGTCGGCGTACCCGCTACGTTTGAGCTTTGTGAAAAAATTATCGCTCCCGGAGGTACCATCGCCAACATTGGTGTACATGGCAAGAAAGTTGACCTCCATCTGGAAAATCTCTGGGACAGAAACATCACCATCACAACCCGTCTGGTCGATGCGGTGACTACCCCCATGTTACTGAGGTCACTTCAATCGAAAAAAATTGACCCTCAATTGCTGATCACTCATCGCTACAGCTTCGACCAAATTATGGATGCCTATGAGACCTTTTCTCATGCAAGTGATACGCATGCATTAAAAGTCATGATCGAAATTTAATTCGTTAACAGGTGTATTTCCGTGCCGACATACATTTCATTAAAAATGTCCTGTTCGAATCTGCAAAGATAGCTTTTGCAATTAATCTCCCCGGAGGCAATATGTATCAAATCGGTATCGTTGTGGGTAGTCTGCGCCAAGATTCATTCAACCAAAAACTTGCCAATGCGTTGACAAAAATGGGATCTCACGATTTCTCATTTAAGCAACTTCATATTGGAAATCTGCCGCTATATAACCAAGACCATGATGCAAATCAGGCAGAATCTGTTCGCCAATTAAAGAGCGATATTAAGGCATCTCAAGGTTTACTCTTCGTTACCGCGGAATACAACCGATCTATCCCCGGCGTACTAAAAAATGCGTTGGATCACGCCTCACGCCCCTATGGTCAAAGTGCGTGGTCGGGCAAACCCGCTGGCATTCTTGGGGTGTCGCCTGGCAGCACAGGAACCGCAATGGCACAACAACATCTCAGAAATGTTCTTAGCTATCTCAATGCGCCAACATTGGGGCAGCCAGAAGCCTTTATCCAGGCGACGGATGCACTGTTTACAGCTGACGGGGATATCGGAGAACACAGTAAACATTTTATACAGACATGGATGCACGCATTTGAAGCGTGGGTGAAACTTCATGTCTCACCGCCTTAAGTCATTCAATACATCACCTTCCCTGATAACTACATCCGATTAATTACACTCCGATATTTCACAAAAACCTAGCTAAAAGAGAGCGAAATGAACACGAATTACCTACTCCCAGCAATCTGCATGATATTCCTCATCTCACTCGCCAATGGCGCAAGTGCGCAAGTAGCTGGCTCTACCACGGTCAGTGTATCGGTGACAGAAGCAAGCCGGCTCGCCCTGGGATGGAGTGTGAAGAAAAATATTATGGGTAAAGCAATTTATAACGAACAAAAAGAAAAAATTGGTATCGTAGAAGATCTGATCATTGCGCCAGATAAAAGCGTGTCCTATCTAATCATCGGTGCGGGTGGGTTTGTTGGTATTGGTCGCCATGATGTGGCGATTCCTATCACACAAGTTATAGATCAAAATGGTCGTCTAGTCATGCCGGGAGCAACCAAAGACATGGTTAAATCGATGCCACGCTTTGACTATGCGACAGAGACTGCGAAACGGGATCAATTTATTGCATTCGCTGAGCAAGATATTGCCAAGGCAAAAGCAAAAATAGCCGAACTGGAGAAAAAGACGACAACGGCGAATGCCGATGCAAAACAAAAACTAGATCAACAAATCGTTGCCATGAAATTAGATGTCGCTAGCGCAGAAGACAAGTTAGCCGCAATGAAAAACGCCAGCGCAAAAAAATGGAAAGAATTTGAAGTGAATGTAAACGCTGCAACAGCTCGCTTACACAAGTGGATTGAAACGATGACGAATTAGATCTGCTTGACTGCATCAAAAATGCATACGCTTATTAATGCTGATCAAATCTCTGATAAAAAACCTTATCAGAGATTTTTCATTTAGAAGTTCAGATCTTTTACTGAGTACCGGAATACATCTGAATTTCCGTCATCATCGGGCATCACAATATATTTCTACAGCATACAATATCGGCTATCTCAATTCTACGGAGCCATCGTGTATAAGAAAGCCGTGATTCTATTTTTTTCTGCCTTGCATTTGTTGTTCACTGCATCAATCACCGCAAATGCCGGAGTACCCGCAACAGTGCGGGTTGACTATGTCCATACGGGGAATGCCAGTACCGAAAACTATGCGATTGAGCGTGTTCTGATTGAGCCTTTACCTTGGGCGGGCAATCTCGCACGACCGGTTGACGATAGTGACCGTGGTGTCAATAAGGTCGAGGTATCAGATTTAAAAACGGGTGAATTACTGTACTCACGAGGTTTCTCGACAATTTTTGGTGAGTGGAGCAGCACGGAAGAAGCGAATAAAGTACAACGTGCATTTCAAGAGTCAGTTCGTTTTCCTAAACCAGAAAAACCAGTGCGCGTTCGCATCCTCAAGCGCGATGAAAAAAATAAATTCGTCGTCACCTGGAGTATCGACATCGATACCGACGCGCAGGATGTGGTTCGCCATCAAGGCCCGGCTCCGGCAAAGGTCATCCCGATCAGAGTGAGTGGTCCATCTGATCAAAAGGTTGATCTGCTGATTTTAGGTGACGGCTACACGGCAGCAGATATGACAAAGTTTGAAAACGATGCGCGTAAGTTGTCGGATCATTTATTTCAGGTATCGCCCTTCCGTGAACGGGCAAAAGATTTCAATGTCTGGGCGATGGCCGTGCCAACGCAGGAATCTGGCGTGTCACGCCCGTCGACCGGGGTATATCACTCATCACCGCTGGGAACCCGTTACGATATCTTTGGTAGTGAGCGTTATGTACTGACCACAGATAACCGCGCCTTGCGTGATATTGCGCAATATGCACCCTACGAATTCATCGAGATTTTAGTGAATAACGACACTTACGGTGGCGGTGGTATTTTTGGCCAGTTCAGTACAGCTGCAGCCAGCAACGATTGGGCAAATTACTTATTCGTTCATGAATTTGGTCATCACTTCGCTGGTTTGGCAGACGAATATTACACATCACCCGTCGCCTATCAGTCCAGTGCTAGTCGCCAGGAACCATGGGAGCCGAATGTCACTGCATTATCAGATCCGGCACAATTAAAATGGAAAAATAAAGTAAAAGCCGGTACACCTTTGCCTAGCCCGTGGCCAAAAGAGGTGTACGAGGAACATTCCCGCGAGTATCAGAAGAAGCGCTCTGCCCTGCGCGCGGCGAACAGACCGGAATCCGAAATGAGTGCCTTATTTAAAGAAGATCTGCACTATAACAATGCCTTGTTTTCAAAAGCACCGCATCAACATGTGGTTGGCGCTTTTGAAGGTGCCAATTATGAAGCGAAAGGCTATTATCGCCCTGAAATGCAATGCATCATGTTTGACCGTAGCGATAGCTTTTGCCATGTATGCAGCGATGCTATCAGCACGATCATTGATCTCTACACCACGTCAGCCAAGGCGATGAAGTAAGCAATAAGCGACTATAACAAGCTAGGGCTGGCGATTCTGATGCGATCGAACAAGTGAGAAATGCATTACAATCGTCGCACTTAATCTGATGACGTGCTAAGGCTTTAACATAAGACTCGTTCAACATTAACCTCTTGAAAATCCAAGAGGTTTTTTATTTTCAGATTCACCCGACTCCATCAATCAGTCCTCTGGCGAGGAGTGATCTCAATGTATTGACAGAAAGTAGCGCATGAACGATTTTACCGACCCCGTTGATTTACCTGAAGATAGTGCGCAGGACTCAGATGAAAAAATTCAAGAACCACGTCTGTGGAAGGACAAGGGCTGGACTGCACGTGTTATCAAGAATGACGACGATGAGGGCTGGGCGGTTGCCATGATCAAGGATGGAGAACCTGAGCCTGCACTAGTTGGTCCGTGGACCATGGGTCGCGACAAGAAAAATCCAAAACCGTTAGATGCAAACGCATTTGGCACGCTGGTCAAAACAGCGTCTGAAGTCATCCGTCGTCACGAACAACAACTGCATGCCATTTTGCATAAGAGTTTAATGGTCAGCACCGCAACTGCAGACTACAAAATCAGCCTGGATATCGTGCCGGATGACGACGATCCTTATGCCATCCTGTCGGCGCATGATGCAGACCGTAATGAGTTAGCCAAAGTCAAAGTCGCCGCGAACTATAAACTCTCGATGAGTAATGCCAACGCTTGGATTGAAAATGATTTTCGCAAGCCTGACTGAAATTACTAAGCTGGTATGAATAGCAGCCGGTAAGTAAAAAAGCCCTCATCTCTGAGGGCTTTTTTTACGCCTGCGTGCAAACACAATAACTGGCAATTCGTAGACAAATCACGGCCAGTATAAATGGCTTACCAACTAGGGATCACTTACAGCTTAGCTTGGCGAGGGACGTACCTGCCCCAACAACTGCTGGTAATTTTTGCTTCACACAGGCGGGTTCATCTGGTGTGTAGCTGTACGAGATACCAATGGGTAAATGCGCTGTGGTAACCCAGTCCGTCGCATCGCGGGTAGGCTTGGAGTCGCTGGCAACCCACTTGATTCCGTAGGTACTGAAATCGGCAGGCGTCTTGATGTTATTGTTGCGCAGCTCCCAGTTACCGATCACCGAACTATCTCGGGAAGTCACCGGGTTTTGTGAATTCTCGAAGTAGTTGTTTTCGATCAAAGCATAACCGCTCATACGCACATTGATACCAGAGGTCTTGAGACCGCTATATAGATTGTTATACATGTGGGTGTAGCCGCCGCGCTGCAAAGGTACACGTGAGCCGACGTCTTTGTAGTAATTGTGATGGAAGGTGATATAGCGGTCGCTTGCATCGCTATCACTAGAACCAATCAAGCCTACCTTATGATGATCGTGGATGTAGTTGTAGGAGTAAGTAAGATGATGTGCACCGGCTTTGTTATCGACCAGCCCATCAAATTCCAGGTCGCCAGCGCCGGAACACTCCGCCAGTGAGCTAAACAGGGTATTGTGATCCACCCAGACATAGCCAGGGAATTTACCACTCTGACCTTCAATGCCAATCGCGTCAATAGAGCCGGGTAACAGGCCGATCGTCATATTGCGGATAATGATGTTGGTCGAACCGCCTTTGACAGCGATACCAAAATTGGCGGCAGAGCCATTGGTACCCTCAATAGTGATGTTGCCTTTGTTTTTGACTTCAACAATTGCACCCTGAGGTTTCTTCCATTGAGTACAAGGATCAGGAATCGTGCGGAAATCGAAAGTACCGCTGTAACGAATAACCAGGCCGCCAGTACCCGTATAAGCATCAATAGCGTTTTGCATTTGCGCTGCGCTAGTGACAACAACAGGGGCCACTGTTCCGCCGCCAGTGACTTGTCCTGCAAAGCCGCCGCTATATCCAGCCGGAGTGGTGCCAGTGCCTGATCCTGAACCACCTCCACTGGAACTGCCGCCGTTTCCGCTATCTTGTCCGCCCTCTGGACCGACAGCACATTTCTCTTTTACGTCAGCGCTGGCCGCCACACCAAAGCTAGCAGCCGAACAACTGACATTGCCAGACAAGGATTTTATTACCCATTTATCTTTTAAGCCGAACGATACCTGGCGCGCCTTGTCACCCACTTTACAAACGCCACCCTCATCTGCGCATTTAGAAAAACCTGACGGCCAATCCGCCGCATAGGCAGAACCCGCAGCGCCACATGCTGTGAGCGCGGCAAAGGCGATTAATCTCAACTTCTTGTTATTCATTTTTTATCCGATCATTGTTTAATCTGTTGGTGATGGCAAAATACCTTCATTTATACCAGTGTGATGACGCAGGATCTCGCCGTACATACAAAGATGATCTGGACAAATCCTCAATTCAGGCTCTCAACAAGTTGCTTATTAGTTGCATATTGAAAACTAAAATTGTTGTCGAGAATAATTGTTTCTGTAGCAATTTCATAGTATTTGTATCTATCATGACAACAAATTACAAATTGATACAAGATGCACCAAAATTACGCCTTCTTAGGCTATTTATGCTCCAACATGATTACATCAACGCACCTTTAAGGATCGCCCGGGACTTTAGATTCCGAGGTCTCCACCAGTACGCTTAAAATCTATCCGCTATTTTTTTCAAGTGTCACCTCTACACTTCTATCACCGGAGCTATTTCAATGGACAAATCGACGAATGAAACTCAGATAATGCAGACGCAGCGAACCTTTCCGTACACGCCTGATGAAATCTATGCGAGCTTTTCTGATCCCGGCAGGCTGATGCGATGGTGGGGGCCAAAAGGCTTCACAAACACATTTGAAATATTTGAGTTCAAGACAGGTGGTATCTGGAAGTTCATCATGCATGGTCCTGACGGATCCAATTTTCATAACGAAAATATATTCAAAGAAATCGAGTCTGGACAGAAAGTTGTGATTCGGCATGTTTCACACCCTCATTTCACGCTCACCGTTTCCTTATTACCAGACAAAGAAGGTACTAAAGTGTTGTGGGTTCAGGAGTTTGACGACGTGAAGGTGGCAGACGCAGTACGTCATATCGTCGAGCCGGCGAATGAACAAAACCTTGATCGCCTACACATGCTTTTACGTGGCGAGCTCAAGTGATACCGCTCTAGCATCTAAGAGACCGCACTATTTGATATTTCATCTGATATCCCACCTGATATTCCACTGACAAAGGAATGAGTCACATGCCTGTATTTAGTCCCCACCAGTTTCTTAAGGAAGAAACATCCACACCTGGAACATCAGAGCCGGATCAGACCTTATGGATCAGCGAAGCGGGCCAGCTCACTCAGTTTGGCGCATTCATCGAAATTCTGCAGCCGGGGTCTCGTTCCAGTAAAAAACACTGGCATAGCAAAGAAGATGAAATGGTCTACGTTCTGGAAGGTGAGATAACGCTCATCGAAGGGATAAATGAATCGGTATTGCATCCAGGTGATGCCGCCACATTCCTGGCGAATGTGGCGGTCGGTCATTTTCTTGAAAATCGAAGTCAATCTCCGACGAAATGTCTGGTGGTAGGAACCAGAGCAGCAGTTGATACGATCACTTATCCGGATCATGCCCGCGTATGCTATCGGGATCGCTCACAACCTGAGGACATCTGGACCGATCTGTAAGGTGTACCCGCGCCAAGTCCTCATTCTAATTAGCCACATTGACCTCATGATCCTGTGACTTCATTATCCGGTTATCTTGCTATCTTATGTGATCAGTTTGTTTCCAGCGTAATAAACGCAAACCGTTAAACACCACGATCAGGCTTGCCCCCATATCGGCAAACACCGCCATCCATAAAGTCGCCACTCCCATCATCGCCATCACAAAAAATACGATTTTAATGCCTAAGGCAATCGCGATATTTTGCTTGAGAATAGCGGCGGTGCGGCGACTCAGACGGATAAATTGTGGGATCTTTCTGAGGTCATCATCCATCAAAGCGACATCGGCAGTTTCCAGAGCAGTATCACTTCCGGCAGCACCCATGGCGAAGCCAATATTGGCTTGCGCTAATGCCGGAGCATCGTTGATACCGTCACCTACCATACCCACAGTACGATATAGAGCGATCTCTTGTTTGATCGCTGCCAGTTTGTCTTCCGGTAGCAAATTCCCACGCGCATCGTCAATGCCGGTCTGGCGTGCAATTGATTTCGCGGTCAACGTGTTATCGCCTGTCAGCATCACGGTTCGTATGCCGAGTTGATGTAATTCCGCAATCGCTGCGCGACTGGTATCACGCACTGCATCAGCAACGGCAAACAGTGCGATGACGTGCGTATCATTACTTAACATGACGACGCTCTTACCTTCCGCTTCCAGTCGATTCAGCGCAGTCTCGATTTCTGGATTGCAAATACCCAATTCTTCGATCAGACGATGATTCCCAAGATAGTGAAATTCCGCAGCAAGGCGACCTTTGGTACCGCGACCGGTCAGCGCTTCAAAATCAGTGACCTCACCCGTCAACACATCACCCCTTTTTTCTCGCCAATATGCATGAATCGCAAGCGACATCGGATGATCAGAGCGTGCTGCTAACTGGGCAGCAAGAAGCATGCTGTCTTGCTCTGTGCCCGCCATCACTACCACGTCAGTTACTATTGGCTTACCTTGCGTGATCGTACCCGTTTTATCCAGCGCAATTGACTTCAGATAATGCCCCTCCTCCAGATAACGCCCCCCTTTGATCAAGATACCGGCCTTGGCAGCAGCCGACAATCCGCTGACCACGGTAACGGGGGTAGAAACCACCAAGGCACAAGGGCAGGCAATCACCAGTAAAACCAGCGCTTTATAAAACCAGATCATCCATGGCAAACCCATTGCCAATGGCGGAACAATGGCGATGGCCAGTGCGATCAAAAATACGCAAGGCGTATAGACCTTCGCAAAACGATCCACAAAACCTTGGGTCGGCGCTTTACTAGCTTGCGCCTCTTCCACCGCGTGAATAACGCGCGACATGGTGGAATCATTTTGTAATGCCGTCACCGTGTAGTCAAAAGAACCCGTCTGATTGATCGTACCGGCAAATACTTTATCGCCTGGCACTTTTTCTACTGGCATGCTCTCGCCTGTGATCGGAGCCTGATTCACGCTTGATTGTCCTTTGCTGATCAAACCATCCAGCGGTATCCGCTCACCAGGCGCAACCCGGACACTGGCGCCGAGCTGTGCACTCGCCGCCTCAATGACTTCCCATTTGCCATCGGCTTGTAATACCGTCGCCTGTTCAGGCGTCATCGCCATCAAGCCGCGGATCGCATTACGCGCACGGTCCAGTGACAGAGCCTCGATCATTTCCGCTAATGTAAATAAGACCATGACCATCGCCGCCTCTGGCCACTGCTGCAGAACGACCGCGCCGGTCACTGCGATCGACATCAAGGCATTGATGTTGAGGTTCGCATTTTTTAACGCAATCCAACCCTTCTTGTATGTGCCCAGGCCACTCAGCCCGATAGCACACAGACACAACAGAACAATGGGCCAAGAGCGATCAGAGCCGCTGACCAATGCAATCACTTCGGCGATCAAAGCAGCCGCACCCGCAATCGCTAGCAATATCCATTTTTTTCGCGTTGCAGCAGGTGAGTTATGAGATGGCGCTGGCAGGTTAGAACCGATGGAAGCGGCATCCTCCAACAACACCGCATCCATTCCAATCGCGTTCAATGCGGATTGAACTTGGGTCCGCTGATCTGGCAGATGAATCACTGTCAATTTACGTTGCATCAGATTGAAGTGCAGTTTGCTGATACCGTCCATGTTCGCAAACTTATTGCGTATCAATGCCTCCTCAGTTGGGCAATCCATATTTTCAATAGAGAATAAGGATTTCACGCTGCCAGCTGCCGCGATCAACTCTGTCTTATCAGCGACTAAGTCCACATCCGGCTTGTGATTGCCCGATGCAGCGTCAGACGCATGCGAATGATCGTGGCTGCAACTATGTCCATGTTGAATCTGATCGTCAGAATGGGCCTGATGAGCCGGTTCATGATCAATTTTCTGATCAGATGAATGGTGATGCGAATGATGGTCGTGCGGCATGCTGTTTCCTAAATAAGCGTATATTGCACATTAGAGACCCTGTAGCAGCTACAGAGTCAAGTGCAATTTAGAAATAAAGGCATGTTGATGACTAAAAATCTAATAAATCGGGAACAGAACACAGCAACCAGCGCCGGTTTAAAAATCGGTGAACTGGCGAAAAGAACAGGCTGTCTGGTAGAGACCGTGCGCTATTACGAAAAAGAAAAATTGCTCCCGCCGCCAGCGCGCTCAGATGGCAATTTCAGACTGTATGACGATGGACATGTAGAGCGACTGCAATTTATCCGCAACTGCCGCTCGCTCGATATGACGTTGGAAGAAATCCGTCACTTGTTAAAGTTTCGCGACGCTCCACAAGAAAATTGTGCAGAAGTGAATACGCTGCTGGACGAACATATCCATCATGTAGCACACAGAATCGCTGAACTCAGCAATTTGCAAACGCAATTATGCGAGCTCCGCAGCCTATGCCAACACGTACAAGCGAGCAGTGATTGTGGGATATTGCAGAGTCTGGCAAGCGCCGATGGTGGTGCACCGGCTAATCTGGGTACACATCATGGTGGCTGCCATTAATTGAATTTATGTGATCGTGGTGCCACGAATGCAGTCAATACAAAAGAGTCTCAGACTAAGCTTGAGGCTCATTTTTGTTTCGCAATTTTGGTCAATGTCTATTTGCGGTACTTCATATTTAATCTGACAGACTTTGTCTTGTGATCGGCTGCTTCGTGCTCGAAGGAGCTAATCAAACGATTTTCTTGAGCGCCCGCATAGAGACGAAAGCGGACCACCCGTCGAATCCACTAGACATAGCCTCAAGTCGTGCGTAATCTATTGCACTTGTCACGCAGGCAATTTTTAAGGCCACTGAACAACTTCGCTTGTTTAAAAATTGCTTCGAAAGTGAAATGCGCGGCGTCCACGAAAGCTGTCTGCCTTTCCCGGTTATTTAGTACTGATAAAAATTACAGCATATTGCTGAAAGCATTACAGAGCAACGGTTACGAAGGAACTGCCTCGCCAGGATAGGCAGACAGGCCGCCAGGTTGGGCGGAATCTTTTTCACTCTATTTGAAGTTAGCCACTATGACCGAAGATGAGCGTCGGGAACTTTTAATTACTCTCGATGATGAGCTGCTTAAAGGTGGCGTTATTCTCTCTGAGTGGTGCAGTTTTATTGTGCGAGAAGCAGACACTGCCTTTGTAAAGGGCGCGCACCTAGCCTCAATACTTACCGCCGTATCGGGTATTGAAACTTATCTTCGTTCCGAATATTCAGTCACAGGTAAAGAACGTCTTATTGATTTAATTAATCATGCCAGTATCAAAACCGAACTAAAAACTAATCTCCACTTACTGCGCAAATATCGCAACAAGTGGGTGCACATAGACGACCCCTGGAATGATGCTAGCCTTCTTGAGTGTCCAGAGCAAACTGAGCAAGAGCTTGAGCAAATGGCATTTTTTGCTGCTCGGGCTCTTCGTAGTACCATTTATGAAAATCAGTGGGTTTAGTCTAACCCATCATATATGGACTCCCCCCAAAGTACAAGAAATTAGTCAATAGTTCTGGCGCGAGGAATAAGCCTGCAGTCGTATATCCGGCATCTAATGTGGAATCTATTGTGTTCCGTGCCGACATGGAATCTGCGTG